>JAILLI010000214.1 GCA_024693225.1 Lachnospiraceae bacterium | reverse complement strand
CCGTGCAGGGCGGCTCTTATGTTTTCCTCTACGGTCATGTTGGGAAAAAGGGCATAGTTCTGAAAAAGATATCCTATGTTCCTCTTCCGGGCAGGTATATCCACGGATGCTCCGCTGTTAAAGAGGACCCTGCCGTCGACGGTAACATGACCTTCATCAGGTCTTACAAGTCCGGCAAGGGCTTTTAGCGTCATCGTCTTGCCGCAGCCCGACGCCCCCAGTATCCCTATCCTTTTGCTGTCGCACTTTAATGAGAGGTCAAGAGAAAAATCCCTGTATTTCTTTCTTATCTCAAAGTCTATACCCATCTGTTTACGATATCCGCCCGCCTACTGTCCCGCACATTCCGATACACTGCCGCGCAGCACCTTTATGCCGTGCTCGAGACCATCCATTATAAATCCCAGGCATTCCTTTACAGCCTTGGGGCTTCCCGGAAGATTGACTATGAGGGTACGGCCTCTTATGACCGATGCCCCCCTTGAGAGCATGGCCCGGTCGGTTATCTGTCCGGACCTGTATCTTATATATTCCGCGATCCCGGGAGCATCCCTGTCAGCCACTTCCTTCGTGACCTCTGGTGTTATGTCACGGGGCGAAAAGCCCGTCCCGCCGCTTGTTATGACAAGGTCAGCCTCACGTCCGTCGCAAAGCCTTATCAGCTCCTTTTTTAGGCGGTCGGGATCATCCGGTATCACCAGTGTCTCTATAACCTCATATCCGTTTGCGGTAAGGATCTCACAGGCCGCGGGCCCGCTTGTATCCTCCCTCTGCCCTGCCGATGCCTTGTCGCTCAATACAACGACTGCCGCCTGATAGGGCCTGTTATCATCCGGGTAGGTGATAAAGACCTCATCCCCCTTCTTTACAGGGCCGCCGTCTAAAACCTCAGTAAAAATACCCTGGTGGGGCATGATGCATTCACCCATCCTGGTATATATCCGGCAATGAGTATGACATTCCTTTCCCTTCTGCGTTATACGGAGCCTTACAGGGGAAGGATCAGCTCCGATGGTAAGTATGGTCCCTACCGGAAGGGTTGCGCAGTCGATACCGTCGACGACCAGGTTCTCTCCGAAATCCCCGTTCTTTACACCCGCTCCCCTGCGGTTGAACTCATCTATGCGGATACCCGACAGGATGCTCACCTGCCTGTGCCACTTACCGGCATGGGCATCACCCTTTATACCTTCTCCTTTTATGAAAAGGGCCTCACCGACTTCCGTCTTTTCAACGCCCCTGGTGCTGCTTATGTTGATGGCCCTTACTGACCCGTCAGGCTTTTTCATCCTTCTAACCTCCTATTGCGGACATGGCTTTCTTTTCTGTGATCTCGCCCTCTCCCGAAAAAACATGGGCGGCCGGCTTTTGCAGTATGCATTGTCTGATGCCTTCCAGCAACGCCTCCTCTTTTTGCTCATGGGCCATATCCGATCTTAATAAGTCTTTTATGTCGACACCCGTATCATAACACAGGCAGCTTTTGAGAAAGCCCATGGATGTGAGACGGATCCGGTTGCAGCTGTCACAGAACCTGCCATGGATGGCACTTATAAAACCTACCCTGCCGCGATATCCGGGTATGCGGTAGTAAACTGCGGGTCCGCCACCTTGCACCTCTTCCTTCTCAAGGCCCGGATAGGCATCCCTTACCATCCCGATCAGTCTGTCATGGCCTATGCCGGGGCAGTCCTTTCCATAGCCTATGGGCATGAGCTCAATAAAGCGTACATCAACCGGCCTGTACTGTGCAAGCCCTATAAGATCCGAAAAATCCCCCGGGAGCCTTGCATCCCCACCCTGCGAAGATGAGCCGAAATACCTGCCCGGGTCAAGGGACACCGCATTTATCTTAAGAGGTATCCCGATGCGCTCTGCGGCCCCGATCCCTTTAAGGACGCTGCCCAGCTCATCCTTTCCCGTGATAAGCTCATACCTCTTCCGGTCAAGTGTATCAAGGCTGACATTAATACCGTCAACACCCGCTTTGGCCAGGTCGGGGACCATCTGCTCCAGAAGGACCCCGTTGGTCGTAAGTGCCACGGTATCTATGCCGGGTATGGCCTTTAACATCCTTATGAGGTCACATACATCGCGGCGGATCAGGGGCTCACCCCCGGTGATCCTGATCTTTGATATGCCAAGCCCGGCGGCACAGCGCGAAACCTCTTCGATCTCCTCATAGGAAAGTATCTGTCCCATGGGGACCGTATCGATATCTTCCGGCATGCAGTACCTGCACCTTAGGTTACACCGGTCCGTTATGGATATCCTCAAATAGTTGATCTTCCTTCCGTAACCGTCCTTCATGAGTTACGACCTGTCCTTCATGTTTACTATTATTATACCAAGGGATACAAGTACGAGAGATACAAGGCCCGTAAGTGAAAAGGCCTCCCTGTTCTCTCCGAGAAACGCAGCTGAGAGCAGGACCCCCAGCACGGGATTCATAAATCCCAGTATCGATATGCGGCTGACGGGGTTGTGCTTTAAGAGTATTCCCCACAGGGTATAGGCTCCTGCCGATATAAAGCCCATATAGAGAAGATTCCATACGCAGGACCTGCCGTAAAAAACAAGATGCCCGCCCATCAGGCTTCCTATCAGGAAGAGTATGATACCGCCCACCAGGAACTGGTATCCGCTTAAGGCCACGGGGTCTTCTTTTTGTGAAAAGATCTTGATACAGCAGCCCGATATGGCATAGAAGACGTCGGCCGCGATCATGGCCCCCTCTCCCGCGAGGGAAATGCTGCCGCCGCTTAAGAATGCCGCACCGCCTCCCAGTATCATTATGATGCCGGAAAAACCGACGATGCAGCCGCAGAACTTTTTCAGGCTCATCTTCTCAAGCCTGAATATGTATACGGCAAAGAGTATGGTCAGAAAATTGCCCGCCGCGTTTATTATCGACCCCCTGACCCCGCTCGTATGGGCCAGTGCCATAAAGAAGAAAAAGTACTGTCCAACTGTCTGGGCAAAAGAGAGGATCAGTATATATCCCGCAGAGGACCTTTTGGGCAAAAGGATCCGCCTGTTAAGGGCAGATCCCAATAGTATGACCATGATACCCGCTATGATGAAACGGGCTCCGGCAAGCATGAGCCGGGATGCCGTCTCATCCGGTCCTATCCTGAAAAGTTCATATGCTATCTTGATAGCGGGACTGGCGCTCCCCCATAAAAGGCAGCATATGAATGCTGCCGTAAATGTTATGGGGAAATACGACCAGAGCTTTGTATTCCTGTCCTGCATGGTCTATTTCTTTTTAACCTTAACGGTACAGGTATCCTTCTTACCGTTTGAGGTCTTTACCGTTATCCTGGCCGTTCCTGCTTTTTTGGCCTTTACGCGTCCTTCATCGGAAACGGTGGCTACCTTCTTGTTGCTGGACGACCATTTCACGTTCTTGAAGGTGGCATTTGAAGGCTTGATCTTGAACTTGAGCTTCTTGCTGTCTCCCTTTTTAAGTTCAAGTTTCTCTTTGTTAAGGCTTATGCTCTTGACCTTGACTTCCTTGGCCGGAGTATAGTTTACGGTGTAGAGCTTGATCCTGGGATCGCCACCCATCTTTTTGCCGTTACAGGTAAAGCCTCTGTCGCACTCGGTGTGGAATGCCACTTTATCCCCGGCAACTTCGTGTCCGTTAAGGATGAACTCGCCGACCACATCGATCTTACCCTTATCTTTTCTGGTAAGCTCCAGAGTGACATCAACATCGGCCTTATTGGGAACCTTCAGTGCTTTATCGAGCTTTATGGTGTAAAATCCCGGTTCATCACAATGGATGCTGCCGGTTCTGACATCCCAGGTCTTGTTATTCTTGACAGTGACCTGTGCATCTACATTCCCGGTTAAGGTCTCAAATCCTATGGCTCTGACCTTTTCGCCGCCATCAACGTTAAAGTCGGTCTTAAGGGTTGCAAAGCCGCCCTTTATATTCCATACCTGATCCTGATAAGCATATCCGTCATAGGCATAGGTGTTCTTATACCTTTCCTTCTCTGCATCAAATGCGGTCGATATCCCATAGTAGCCAGTGCGCTCTATAAGACCCTTGTCATAATATGACATCCAAAAATAGCCACTGCGGTTGTAATCATTGATCCCCCAGCTGTTCCTTATGAGCCAGGCACCATTCTTCTGTGGATGTCCCACTTCTGCGAAATGATCCGCCGGGAAATCATCATCCCAGCCTACGACGGCAATAGCGTGTGCACCCGCACCCGGATCTTTTGCAATTATATCCCAGCCGAAGGGATCATAATATGAATTGTAAGTTGCACTGTAGCAGAGATCACTGTCAACATAGGCGGTAGCTACCGCTCCATGTTCGAGTATGGCCTTTTTGATACCTGTTATATCGGTATTATTATAGACATATGCCTTATCCATCCGAAATACGTCCCTGGATCTCAGATATGAGATATCGGGATCAAATGTTTCGGCACTTGCATACGGTGCGTCACTCTCTTTTACCGCACCTATACTGTTGGACAGAAGACGCATCCCGGTAGTGCCAAATCCTCCGTAGTTATAACCCTCCAAATGATTGCCGCTCGGGGCATCAACATAAGCATAGTCCTTGCGGCAGCCTTTGGGATCATCGTACTTATTTACGGCATAATATGCCATGTGAAGTTCGGACAGATCAACATCTGTTGTGGCCTTTTTGTCATGGATAAGATCCGCTTCAAGGCACGCCATGACCGAAAAAGTCCAGCATGTACCATAAGGATCCTGGTTCCTTACGACCGGAAGGAGTTTTTGGGCAAATCCATCATATTTTTTTGGAAGATCGGCCGCCTCACCGGAATCTCCCACCGCTTCCGTGACCGTCAGATCATAAGCGGGTCCTTCCATGTTCTTATCGAGTTTCATAAGAGGCGGCTTTTTGAACTCTTTCTCATATGTCACAGTAAGCCGCGGCAGATCTGCATCCTCTGCAAAGCTTTCGCCCTCGATATAAGGGATGAAGTGGTAACTGTCAAGGTCCTTGTCATAATCCTCCTCGCACTTCCAGGAGATATCCATGGTCCTGCAGTCATCGCCGTACCAGACCTGTGCGGTCT
>JAILLI010000202.1 GCA_024693225.1 Lachnospiraceae bacterium | reverse complement strand
GAGGAGAATATATTATGAAAAAAACTATCGTAACCGTTGTAGGAAAAGATACGGTAGGGATAATCGCAAAGGTATGTACATATCTTGCAAACAACAGGATCAATATACTTGATATATCGCAGACTATAGTCAGCGGGTATTTTAACATGATGATGGTCGTTGACATGAATGAGTCTGCGAAGCCTTTCAATGATGTGGCATCCGAACTTGTACAGATCGGTGAGGAGATCGGTGTTGTGATCCACTGCCAGAGGGAAGAGATATTCGAGCAGATGCACAGGATATGACTTTAAAAAGATCGGAACATGAACTTACAGATCATGCCATGGGTATGAGTATATGGAGAAAAAATGATAAACATATTTGAGGTAAATGAAACCAACAGGATGATAGGGGAGCAGAACCTCGATGTCCGTACCATAACTCTGGGGATAAGTCTTCTCGACTGCGTATCGGACGATCTTGAAAGGCTCTGTGACAATATCTATGACAAAATAACGAAGAGAGCGCAGAACCTTGTTGCGACAGGCAAGGAGATCGAGCTTGAGTTCGGGATCCCCATAGTCAACAAGCGTATATCAGTGACCCCTGTCGCTCTTGTCGGGGCAAATGCTGCGAAGTCACCCGAAGATTATGTGAAGATAGCACAGACACTTGACAGGGCTGCGGCTGCTGTCGGAGTGAACTTTCTCGGCGGATATTCCGCCCTTGTCTCAAAGGGCATGACAACTGCCGATAAGGATCTGATCAGATCCATACCGGAGGCCCTGGCCGGGACTTCCCTTGTGTGTTCTTCCGTCAATGTCGGATCCAGCAGATGCGGTATCGATATGGATGCAGTAAGGCTTATGGGAAGGATAATAAAGGAAACCTCGGAAAAGTCGGATATAGGCTGTGCCAAGCTTGTGGTATTCTGCAATGCTCCCGATGACAATCCTTTCATGGCAGGAGCCTTCCACGGTGTCACGGAAGGGGATGTGGTCATAAATGTCGGCGTATCCGGCCCCGGAGTTGTAAAGAGGGCGGTTGCCAAGACCAAAGGACAGGGCTTTGAAGAACTTTGCGAGACCATCAAGAAGACAGCCTTTAAGGTAACACGCGTGGGACAGCTTGTGGCCAAGGAAGCATCAAAGCGCCTTGATATACCTTTCGGTATAGTTGATCTGTCCCTTGCTCCCACACCGGCGATAGGAGATTCGGTCGCGGATATCCTGTGCGAGATGGGACTTGAACATGCAGGGGCTCCCGGGACTACTGCAGCCTTGGCCCTGCTCAACGACCAGGTCAAAAAGGGAGGTGTCATGGCAAGCTCCTACGTGGGAGGCCTGTCAGGTGCTTTTATCCCGGTGAGTGAGGATCAGGGTATGATAGACGCCGTTTCGGCAGGAGCCCTGACTCTTGAAAAGCTTGAAGCCATGACCTGTGTCTGCTCGGTGGGCCTTGATATGATAGCAATACCGGGAGACACAAGTGCTGCGACCATATCAGGCATCATAGCCGACGAGATGGCTATAGGAATGGTCAACAACAAGACAACGGCTGTACGCCTATGCCCCGCAAAAGGCAAGAAGGTCGGTGAGAGCGTTGAATACGGCGGCCTTCTCGGACACGCGCCCGTTATAGCCGTTAACGGCTTTTCGTGCGAGGATTTCATTTCGCGCAAAGGACGCATTCCCGCCCCCATCCACTCTTTCAAGAACTGATCGTCAAAAGGGACGGTTTTTTGACAAATCTGTAAAAATGAAAAACATATGAAAGTATGCGCTGTTGTATGTGAACTCAACCCCTTTCATAACGGGCACGAATATCTTTTCCGGGAAGCAAGAAGGCTTTCCGGGGCTGATTATGTCGTCGCGGTCATGAGCGGTGATTATGTCCAGCGCGGAGTTCCGGCTATATGTGATAAATATGCCAGGACAAAGCAGGCCCTGATGGGAGGAGCAGATCTTGTCATCGAGCTTCCGGTCATATTTGCCACCGCTTCGGCCGATTATTTTGCCCAGGGCGCGATCTCTGCCATCACAAGCATGGGATGTGTGGATCATATATGCTTTGGGAGTGAGTGCGGAGACCTTGATCTGCTCCGGTCCTGTGCGGGCCTTAAAGAAGAAAAGGATCCGGGCCTTCATATACTGTCCCAGGGAGAGGGGTCGGAGACCACCAGAGAGTACAGGATCACCAAACTCCTTAAAGAAGGTGTGTCCTATGCAAAGGCCTATGCGGAAGTTACGGGTAATGAGTTCGCATCAAACGATATGCTTGCAGTCAGATACTTACGATCCCTCCATACGCTTGGA
>JAILLI010000197.1 GCA_024693225.1 Lachnospiraceae bacterium | reverse complement strand
AAAACCTCGTGGAGTATATCCCGCATGGATATGCGGGATGCCACCCCGGCGAGGGGCGCCTGCCCAACATCTGCTACGCAGATGTCGCCAGGTCACGATTGCTTCGCAATCCTGACATCAGCTACGCCGGAACAAGAGCGGGAGCGCGTTTTCGAGGAAATATCTTTAGCCCTGACCATTGAGATATTTTGTATATCGCAGTTTTTCGGAGGTATTTGTGGAAGGACAGGAAAAGAGACTCGCGGTGTTGATCGACGCCGAGAATATATCTATAAAGTACGTCAAGGTTATCCTGGATGAGATCAGTAACTACGGTATCGCGACGTATAAGCGTGCGTACGGCGACTGGACGAATCCGGTGCTTAAGGGATGGAAAGATGAGGTTCTCAAGAACTCCATCACTCCGATGCAGTCATACAGTTACACGCAGGGCAAGAACTCGACCGATTCGGCCATGATAATCGATGCGATGGACATCCTTTATTCCGGCAAAGTTGACGGCTTTGCCATTGTAAGTTCGGACAGTGATTTTACACGTCTGGCATCACGCCTTAGGGAGGCCGGAATGCTTGTAATCGGGATGGGTGAGAAGAAGACCGTCGAAGCATTCAGGACAAGCTGTACGACGTTTAAATATCTTGAAGTGCTTGCGGCGGATGATGAGTCGCAGTCGGATATCTCACGTGAGGATGTTGAAGAATCCATCATGAAGATACTGACCGACAACGAGGCCAATGACCGTGAGACAACGGTCGGAGAACTCGGGAGCAAACTGTCGAACAGGCATGCTGATTTTGACGTACGTAACTACGGTTATTCCAAGCTTTCGAAGTTCCTTGAGAGCATCAAGGGTCTGATGCTTACGCAGCATGGACATTCCATTACGGTTTCCCGAAAAGAAAGTGAAGTTACCAAAGACCAGATAGAAAAACTGGTCAAGGACATTCTGAAGAAGAACGACGGCAAGACGATGAGTCTGTCGGAACTAAAGCAGAAGATAGAGAAAAAGTATCCTACTTTTAAGATAAGCGATTATCAGTACAGCAGATTTTCGCAGTTCATAAAAGATATGGACGGACTGGTTGTTAAGAATAATTTTGTGAAGGTAAAATGAACATTTCGATCCTTGGTGCCGGCAATATTGCCGGCATTATGGCAACTACATTACAGCCTTTAAAGGACGTTACGTGCTATGCGGTCGCTGCACGCGACAAAGACCGTGCTCAGGTTTTTGCGGATAAGTACGGATTCCTCAAGGCATACGGGTCATATAAGGATATGCTTGAAGATCCGGATGTTGAGCTTGTCTATATCGCAACACCGCATTCGCATCATTATGAGCACATAAAGATGTGCCTGGCACACGGTAAGCATGTTCTGTGTGAGAAAGCCTTTACGGCAAATGCCAGACAGGCGGAGGAGGTTCTGCGTCTTGCAGAGTCAAAAGGACTTCTTCTTACGGAGGCTATGTGGATCCGCTACATGCCTATGGCAAGAAAGATAGTCGAAGTTGTCAATTCCGGTATCATAGGGCATCCGACATCGCTGTCGGCAAATCTCGGATATCCCCTTGAGCATGTCGAGAGACTGACAAAACTGTCATTATGCGGAGGTGCGCTTCTTGACCTTGGAGTGTATGTTCTTAATTTTGCATCCATGGTATTTGGAAACGACATCGAGAGCATGGCCGCAAACTGCGTAAAATATCCGAGGTCCGGAGTGGATGCTCAGGAAACAATAATGCTCACCTATCGTGACGGAAGGATGGCAACACTTTATGCAACCATGCTTGCCCAGACAGACAGGCGCGGTTTCATCCATGGAACGAACGGGTATATAGAGATCGAAAACATCAACAATTTTGAATCGATCAAGGTATTCAATCTTGAACGAAGAGTTGTAGCTGAATACGCCGCACCCATGCAGGTCACGGGATACGAATATGAGATAATGTCAGCGATGAAGGCTATCCGCGAAGGACAGATAGAGTGTCCCGAAATGCCTCATGTAGAGACTCTTTTCATGATGCAGCTCATGGATAATATAAGGGCAGCATGGAACATCAGGTTCCCCTATGAGGTTGAAAGGGTCGAGGAGGATCCCGAAGAAGATCCGGTCGTTACGGCACGTAAAGCTGAAGAAGCCAAACGGGCAGAAGAAGCAAAGAAGGCAGCTGAAGAGGCGAGAAAGAAAACGGAAGAGGCCAAGAAGCGCGCCGAGGAAAAGCAGGCCGAAGAAGCCGCCGCCAGAGAAGAAGCGGCAAAAGCGCTTGATGCTCCTACGGATCCTGATGACTTCGAAGATGAACCGGTAGAAGATAAATCTGCCGAAAAAAAAACGGATGAGGAAAAATCCGATGAAGGATCGGCCGAAAAAGAACCGGAGATCGCAGAAGAGTCAACTGAAAGAAAATAGCAATAAATCCTTGACATAACAATATAATGCGCCTAAAATGTACGAGTATGTTTGCTTACTTCGTGTCTCAAGCGAACATCACATAATATTTGATAGGAGGTGGAAACGTGGCAAATATCAAATCTGCAAAGAAAAGAATTCTTGTTATCAATACCAAGACTGAACGCAACAAAGCCATTAAGTCCAAGGTTAAGACATATGTTAAGAAAGTATACCAGACTATTGAAACAGGTGATAAGGATGCAGCTGCAGAAGCACTCAGAGTTGCAACCGGAGAACTGAACAGAGCCTGCACAAAGGGTATCTTTCACAAGAACACAGTATCAAGAAAGATCTCACGTCTTGCTGCTGCTGTGAATAAAATGGCATGATAAGCCGTTAGTACATAGTGATCAAAGGGATACTCATACCGTCATGTGAGTGTCCCTTTTATGTTATAATAAGAAGGCAGCATATGCTGCCGGATGCAGATCGGAGCAAAAAGCTCTGTAACGGGTAATGAAATGGATCAGGATCATATCAGGAATTTTTGCATAATAGCACATATAGATCACGGAAAATCAACGCTTGCCGACCGTATCATAGAGAAGACCGGTCTCCTCACCGAACGACAGATGCAGGAGCAGGTCCTCGACAATATGGATCTGGAGAGGGAGCGCGGCATCACGATAAAATCCCAGGCCGTAAGGACCATATACAAGGCAAGGAACGGCCAGGAGTATACCTTTAACCTTATTGATACGCCGGGCCATGTTGATTTTAACTATGAGGTTTCAAGGTCCCTTGCGGCATGTGACGGTGCCATACTGGTCGTTGATGCGGCTCAGGGCATTGAAGCACAGACCCTTGCAAATGTATACCTGGCACTCGATCATGATCTGGATGTCTTTCCCGTTATCAACAAGATAGACCTGCCGTCGGCAGAGCCCGACCGGGTCATAAATGAGATAGAGGATGTTATAGGCATCGAAGCCCAGGATGCCCCCCGTATATCGGCAAAGCTGGGCATAGGGATCGATGACGTGCTTGAAGCGGTGGTAAATAAGATACCGGCGCCTAAAGGAGATGCTTCGGCACCTCTTAAGGCCCTGATCTTTGATTCACTCTATGATCCCTACAAGGGTGTCATAGTCTTTTTCAGGATGATGGACGGAAAAGTCTCTCGGGGGACAAGGGTCCGTATGATGGCGACCGAGGCTGTCTTCGAAGTCGTTGAAGTCGGGACTTTCGGTGCGGGCCAGTTCATACCCTGCGATGAGCTTTCGGCGGGAATGGTAGGATACCTAACTGCATCCATCAAAAACGTCAGGGACACCATGGTCGGCGATACCATCACGGACGATGACAGACCCTGCAGCCAGGCCCTTCCCGGCTACAAGAAGGTCCTGTCTATGGTCTTTTGCGGTGTTTATCCCGCTGACGGAGCCAAGTATCCGGATCTTAGGGATGCCCTTGAAAAGCTCCAGCTCAATGATGCTTCACTTAACTACGAACCGGAAACTTCCGTAGCCCTCGGCTTCGGCTTCCGATGCGGTTTTCTGGGCCTCCTTCATCTTGAGATAGTACAGGAGAGACTGGAGAGAGAGTACAATCTGGATCTTGTCACCACGGCTCCGAGTGTTGTATATAAAGTGCACAAGACCAACGGAGAGGTCTTTGATCTTACTAATCCGACCAACCTGCCCGATCCTGCTGAGATAGAGTATATGGAAGAGCCTGTGGTATCTGCCGAGATCATGGTCACCAAGGACTTTGTAGGCCCCATCATGGACCTGTGCCAGACGCGCAGGGGCAGATACATCTCCATGGAGTACATAGAGGAGACCAGGGCCCTTCTTAAATATGAACTGCCGCTCAACGAGATCATATATGATTTCTTTGATGCATTAAAATCAAGATCCCGCGGCTACGCCTCTTTTGATTACGAGCTTAAAGGATATGAGCAGTCCAGGCTGGTCAAGCTTGACATACTCGTAAACCATGAAGAGGTTGATGCGCTCTCCTTCATAGTCCACGCGGACATCGCTTACGAGCGGGGCCGCAGGATGTGCGAGAAACTGAAGGAGGAGATCCCAAGGCACCTTTTCGAGATTCCCATACAGGCGGCGATAGGCGGCAGGATCATAGCAAGGGAGACCGTCAAGGCGGTCCGCAAGGATGTACTTGCAAAATGCTACGGCGGTGATATAACAAGAAAGAAGAAGCTGCTTGAAAAGCAGAAAGAGGGTAAGAAACGGATGCGCCAGATAGGAAACGTAGAGATCCCTCAGAAGGCTTTTATGAGTGTATTGAAACTGGACAGTGAAACTTAAGTATTATGCAGATCTATATTCATATACCTTTTTGTCAAAGAAAATGCAATTATTGTGATTTTCTCTCCGCACCTGCCGACGGACATGTAATGGAGATGTATGTAAATGCCCTTATCCGCGAGATAAGAGGGCGTGCAGGCAGTGTGGGAAGGGAAGATCTGGTCACGACCCTGTATATAGGCGGCGGTACTCCGACAACACTTTCGGCAAAGCAGCTCGGAGATATCTTTGCAGCTGTCAGTCAGGAGTACAGACTGGCAGCTGACGCGGAATTGACCATAGAAGTCAACCCCAAAAGCGCCGACAGGGACAAGCTCTTTTTTCTTCGCGGGAACGGTTTTAACAGGCTATCCATTGGTATGCAGTCAATGCACAGAGGAGAGCTGGAGCTGTTGGGAAGGATCCACACACCCGAAGATTTTACGGAGTGCTTTGAGAACGCCAGACATGCCGGTTTTCAGAATATAAGCGTGGATGTGATGACTGCCATACCGGGACAGAACGAGCAGATGCTGTCTTCCACACTGCAGTCGGTCATAGCTTTGGGACCGGAGCATGTCAGCGCATACAGCCTCAGCATAGAAAGAGGAACCCCCTTCTATGAGCAGTTTGGAGATATCGAGGGTCCGGTCGTAGGAGAAGAGACAGAGAGGAAGCTCTACTGGATGACGGTGGATATGCTCAAGATGAGCGGGTATCGCCACTATGAGATCTCCAATTTTGCAAAACCGGGCTATGAGAGCAGGCACAATACCGGATACTGGAAGAGAAAGCATTATCTCGGAATGGGACTGGGCGCGAGTTCATGCCTTCCGTCGGCGGGAGGAGATGAGAGATGCCGTAACACCACGAACCTTGATACATATCTTGCAAATCCTCTTTCGAGGGAGGAGACCACTATACTTACGAGGAAGGATATGATCGAGGAGACCATGTATCTGGGCCTTCGAATGATGGACGGTGTGGATACCGATGCTTTTTCCGACCGGTTTGGTGTAAGCGTAAGAAGCATATATGCGGACGTTATAGACGATCTTGTGGCCCAGGGCCTCATATACGAAGGTGCAAGTTCCATATCGCTCACCGATATGGGGATAGATTACGGGAACTATGTGTTTGCCAAGTTCCTGAAGTGACAGGGGAAGCAGAAGGCAGATGACCTTATCGGAGGTCTTTTGCCTGCTTTTTGAATATTCTTATGAAAAACATTAGGATCTCAGAAATATATTATATCCTGGCAGGGCTAGGCTATGTTGCAACACTTGTATTTGCAGGTATGCGGCCGGGTGTGTTCGGCGCTTTTCTGATGGGTCTGGTGCTCATAGAGCTCATGATCGGAAAGCGGGTGGCGGTACATGGTATGTGTGATATGCTGGCTGTCGCCTTTTTTGCATATCAGGTCCTGTCAGTCATATGGCTTCTTGCCGGCGGATATCCTTTTTCGGTATTTGCCAATGAATTCGTATCTTCAACACTTCCCATGGTATTCTATTTCGTCGGAAGATCAAGCGGGGACAGGGCAGGGATCTGGTATCGCAACTATCTGTATGCCATGCTGGTACTCGGTATCCTCGGTGTCCTTATGTATGCTCTGGCACCTCAGTTCTACTGCGACTGGGCCTACAGGTGGAGCTACATCTCAAAGGCCGATGCTGCGACAATGCGTGTCAGGATGCATTCGGTCGTCGGCAGTACATGCCTTTCCTTCATAATGGTAGCCGGCATGCTGGCCGGAGCGTATTTCCTGGGAAGCGGAACCGACGGAGATGATTCACCGGGGAATGGGGACACGGATATTGATTCACAGGGAAACGGAACCTTAGGTACCAGAGAAAAGGACCCGGGTAAAATGGGGCCGTCCGGACGCAAAAATGTGATATTTGCTCTTGTTACGATAGCATCCTGCCTTCTCTTTGCAATAATGGCCAATCAGAGGAGCGGTCTTGTGGCAGCGGGGCTGGTGCTGGTATAT
>JAILLI010000190.1 GCA_024693225.1 Lachnospiraceae bacterium | reverse complement strand
AAGAGCGTCGTGATCTTTGACGGTTTTACCGGATTTACTCCCGTACAGAACAAACTCATAGGCGTACTCATGGAATATGCCATAGATATACATGTGGCCCTGGTCCTGGAGGATTGTATACAGGATACGGAGGCCAAGGGGCCAATACAAGAACATGAGTTATTTTATCTGTCAAAAAAGACCATGGCACAGTTGGGAAGAATGGCAGATGAGCGGCAGATAATGACGGAAGATCCCTACAAGGCCCAAAATATCGGAATAAGTGACATATGTAATTTAATAAACGGGCTTGTATACAACGGTGATCGGAAAGGGGAAAAATTAAATAACACCCCCGAACGACCTATCAGACTCCTTGCCGCAAGGAACCCTTATGAGGAAGCCGGTATGGTCATCAGCCGGATAAGGCAGCTGATAAGACAGAAGGGATACCACTACAGGGACATAGGTGTCCTTACCGGGGATATGGAAAGCTACCGGCATCCCATCGAAAGAACTTTCGCTCGTCACGATATACCCTTCTTTGTCGATCGGACCGAGCCTGTCCTTCTCAATCCCTTCATAGAGTATATAAGATCCTTCCTGCGCATAATGTGTGAGAATTACAGCATATCTTCGGTCTTTTCCTATCTGAAGTCCCATCTTACGGGATTTTCCGACGATGATATAAACAGGCTGGAAAATTACTGTTTAGCTTCCAATATCAAGGGGTATTCGGCCTGGCACAAGAGGTTTGACCTGACAACAGGTGAGGCGGGACCTGATGAGCTCCTTACCCTTAACGGGATAAGGGAGGCTTTTATGGAAAAGATCGATGCTTTTGCGGCAAGCCTCCTAAAGCAGAAGGGGGAAGATAAGGCGACGGATGCTGCCGGGGCAAAAGAAGAGCAAAAAGGCGCCGGAGGGGCCCCCAGGATCAATGCCGGATCGGTATTTACCATAAAGGAGTTCGCCACAGCCCTCTATGAGCTCATAGTATCCGACGGGATAGAGGATAAGCTTAAAGAGTATGCCGCGGCATTTGAGGAGACGGGAGAGAGAAGGCTCGCGGCAGAGTATGACAGGATATATGTCCGGATCATGGACATACTTGATGAGATATGCCTGCTGATACCGGATGAAAAGACGGATATAAGGGGTTTTGGAAAGATACTCGATGCGGGATTTGCCGCGATCAGGATAGGAGCCGTACCTGCCGGAACAGACTATGTACAGATAGGAGACCTGACAAGGAGCAGATTTGACCATATCAAGGTCCTCTTCATAGTAGGGGCCAATGACGGGGCAATACCGAAGATATCCGACAGCGGCGGTATACTTTCCGAAAATGAGCGGGTATTCCTGACGGGAATGGCAGATGACCTTGTCCTGGCTCCTACAGGGCGCGAGGACATATATACCCAGCAGCTGTACATATATATGGCCCTTGAGAAGCCGGAAGATATGGTCTTTGCTTCATATTCACGCACAGATGCCGGAGGAAAGAGCCTGCTTCCTTCTTATATCATAGGCCGGATCCGGGAGATGCGCCCTGATATAAGGATCGAAACCCGGGAGTCTTATCCGGAATATCTTGAAGATGAGGAAGAAGCTTTTGAAGAGCTTGCCTGCGCCATTTATCCTGTCATATCGGGCACAGCCCTGCCGGAGACTGACAAAAGGGTCGGTGACCTTCTTAAGTATTTCCTGTCGGATGACGGGTACAGGGACAGGCTTTTTGCCATGATCGATGCCGGGATAAGGGATCAGGGACGAGGGGCAGACGATACCATAGGGGCAGCGCTGGCCCATGCCATATACGGGACCCGGATATCCACCAGCATCACAAGGCTTGAGACATATGCCGGCTGCGCATACAGGTATTTCCTGGAGTACGGACTGAAGCTTCACGAGAGAGAGGTCTTTACTGTCGATGCCAGAGATATGGGAAGCATTTTCCATGATGTGATGAAGGCTTACTCGGATCTGATGCAAAAGGGCGGCTATGACTGGACCGATATAGAGGAGGCAAAGCGGAGAGGCCTTATGGACAAGGCTGTGGATATTGTCATGGAGGTTTATATGCCCCGCAAGCTCTCATCTGCCGCAAGATATACCTATATGGCCCAAAGAGTGCGCAATATCATGCAAAGAACGGGTGATATTGTAAATGCACAGGTAAGAAGAGGGCGCTTTAAGCCGGCATTTTTCGAGGTGGATTTTGACCGGATCGACGATGTGGCTTCTCTTGACATAAGGCTGTCCGATGATGAGATGATGCGGCTTCGGGGAAGGATAGAC
>JAILLI010000174.1 GCA_024693225.1 Lachnospiraceae bacterium | reverse complement strand
ATGATCATAATACCTGTGTCCTGCTTAAGGATGGTATATCAGTGTCTTATAGGATCACGGACAGCATCACGGTTTTGATCCATCTCACAGATGATTCGCCTTCTCCACCCTGGCTCCGAAAGGTCTCAATGCCAGCCCGGCAAACTTGAAGAACTGCTTCCCGAAAGGTATCCCCACTATCGTGATGCAAAGGAGAAGACCCAGTCCCAGGTTGAGTATGGCTATCTCCAGCCCGCTGAAGATGAACCAGATCACATTAAGAATGAACGAACCGGCTCCCCCTTCATATATAACCTCCTTGCCAAAAGGATCAAGCGCAAGTCCTCCCAGCTTAAAGCACTGTAATCCCACGGGTATGCCTATGATGGTAATACACCAGAGTACTCCTGCCAAAGCCCATCCCAGGGCGCTGAGAAGCCCTCCACATATTATCCATATAATATTTCCGAGTAATCTCATTATTTCTCCTTTTTGCTTCCAAACTCCGGCCTCTCTACACCGGTTCCTTCACCACCGCCGGAGCTTCCATGTGCCCATCCTCTACACCGGTTCCTTCAACACCGCGGAGTTTCTCTTTGTCTATCCTTTACATCAGTTCCTTCACCACCGCGAAGTTTCTCTTTGCCTATCCTTTACATCAGTTCCTTGACTACTGTCGGAACATCTCTGTGCTTGAGCTTCCTCGGCTCAAATCCGATGAGGTTGTAGACGAGCTGCATCACAAGTCCTGCCCCAAACGTACTGATAAGGGTCCCTATCCCCACGGGTCCGCCCAGCAGATATCCTATCAGCAGGACAAAGGCCCATAAGAGGATCTCAACTATCCCTATGGGGATCCCGGGCATCCTTTTTCCCAGGCCGACCAGCAGGGCATCTCTGGGGCCGCAGCACTGGCAGGCACTCATATATATCCACATTCCTATGGCCATGAACACGAAGCCGACCAGCATTATGCATATCCCAAGGAGCATGCTCTTATTTTCCTTAAGATGATTGAGGGAATTGAACATCTGAACGAAGTTCCCGGTCAGAAGGGCGTCTATGATGGTACCGAAACCTATCTTCTCCTTCAGGAGCAGGTCTATGACAAGGACCGTTATCGCGATCAATGTCATCGATATCCCGTAATTGAAAGGAGTATGCTTTGCCAGTCCCATCCCCAGGCAGTCCCAGGGTGCGAGTCCGATATTTGCATATATGGTAAGATGTACTCCAAAGGCAAAGACCATCAGACCCGCGACGATCCTCAGCCATTGTGCGACTACTGTTTTTTTCATGAGATCAGAAAACAAAAATACTTGCTATCATACTTGCAATACCAAGTATCACGCTTGTTACAGGCATCCAGATGATCTTTGTCCTTTTAACGGCTATATCGACCACCAGCATGACTATCCCAAGCCCTGCGCCGACCATTGCAAAGATCCACGTAGCCCCGGTAAAGAACACCATCCCGGAAACAGCGAGGACTGCTTCATCCGTCAGGGCGGTAGCTGTCCCTCCGCTTTTGGGTCCGAAACCGGCCACTGCATAAAGCGCGATCACGCTTATAAGCGCAAATCCCGATATCACAAGGGCTATGATAGAAAAGACCTTGGGAAGAACTGATGGTTTTTTCTCCATGATATTTTACTCTCCTCTTTCTCCCTGATCTATGACGGACCGTATCCCCGTCAGATCATTTATAACTTCTCCTGCTATGATGAGACCGGCCACAGACGGTACAAAGGCCGCAGACCCGGGTATGTCCCTGCGTTGGGTGCAGTTTCTTGCCGTCCCCGGCGGGCATATGCAGTTCTGCCTGCAGCTTATCGACATGTCCTCAAGAGGCCTTACCGGCTTTTCCTTTGAATAAACGACCTTGAGGTCCGTGATCCCTCTCTTTCTGCACTCATGCCGCATTACCTTTGCCAGCGGGCATATGGAGGTCTCGTATATATCGGCGACCTCGAACATTGAGGCCTCGATCTTGTTACCGGCTCCCATAGAGGATATGACGGGTGTCCCCTCCTTCTTTGCCTTCTCTATGATAGCAAGCTTTCCTGTGACCGTATCGATCGCGTCCACAACATAATCATATTGGGCGAAATCAAACTGATCCTGCGTTTCGGGTAAAAAAAAGGTCCTATACGTCCTGACAAGGCAATCGGGGTTTATATCGTGCACCCTCTCTGCCGCCGTATCCACCTTATGCTTTCCGATACTCTTATCCGTAGCGATTATCTGACGGTTGATATTGGTAAGGCATACCCTGTCGTCATCTATAAGATCCAAGGCTCCGATCCCGCTTCTTGCCAGAGCTTCGACAACGTACCCGCCCACGCCGCCTATCCCGAAAACGGCAACACGCGCTGACGCAAGCTTTTCCATCGCCTCCGCTCCGTATAATAACTGGGTCCTCGAAAACCGGTTTAACATTTAATTCCCCATTGAGGCTATAAGAGCATCTATCTCAGCCTGCGAGAGTATCCTTCCGGGATTTCCGCCTCCGGCTGCAGGTGCAGGTGCAGCCGCTGCAGGAGCTGCCGCCGGGGCAGCTGCCGGTGTCACCTGGGCAGCATTGAACGCAGCACCACCGCCGGCCTGCGGTGATTTGCCCATTATGCTTGCAAGTAATGCCTGCTGTTCCGGATCCAATCCGTTAGCGTCCATGACTGTTATCCTTCCTGTTTATCTTCCTGATTTGTACTCTTACTTCTCTTCTTGTTTCTATTCTTACTACTCTTCTTGTTTCCTGGCTCTTCTTGGTTCTTCCGGTTCCTCCGGTTCTCCTTGTCTCTTCCGGTTCCTCCGGTTCTTCTTGTCTCTTTCGGTTCTTCCGGTTCCTCCGGTTCTCCTTGTCTCTTTCGGTTCTTCCGGTTCTCCTTCATGATATATTCTCATAAAAGCACTATCCCGAATTATAACACAATATCCTCACCTTGTTATATCAAAAATGAGTTCCCTTTCGCCCCCTTTTTATCCCTTCCTGATTCCTTCCTTATCCCACTTGATTTTTTTGATTCTATCTTGCCAATTTTCCGGACCTTACACGCATTTCAGGTCTCTCCCCTGTTTTGCGTGTAGGCTTTCTCCTCCCGGCCTTCTTTCCTTACACGCACACAGCATCTCATCCCTCATTTGCGTGTAGGCTTTCTCTTCCTGGTCTTCTTTCCTTACACGCATATGGCATCTCATCCCCCGTTTGCGTGTAGGCTTTCTCTTCCTGGTCTTCTTTCCTTACACGCACACAGCATCTCATCCCTCATTTGCGTGTAGGCTTTCTCCTCCCGGTCTTCTTTCCTTACACGCACACAGCATCTCAACCCTCGTTTGCGTGTAGGCTTTCTCTTCCTGGTCTTCTTTCCTTACACGCACACAGCATCTCATCCCTCATTTGCGTGTAGCCCTTCTCCTCCCGGTCTTCTTTCCTTACACGCACACAGCATCTCATCCCTCATTTGCGTGTAGCCCTGTCTTCCTGACCCCTGATCACAGGCCATGAACAAGGTCAAGAACAGACAAAGGCCGGCACCGCTTTTTTGCAGTGCCGGCCGTTTCTTTCCAACCGGGCTTCTCTAAACCTAAATCTCCGGCCTATCAGGAGCTTCCATCCGCCCTGGAACTACCACCCCAGGAGCTTCACTCCGTCAAAGAGCCTCCATTCATCCAAGGGTTTCCGCCCATACAGGAGCTTCCGCCCATACAGGAGCTTCCGCCCTACCAAAAGCTTCATTACAATCAAAGGCTTCTATCCAACCAAAACCTTCTCTTCAGCAAAACCGGGCCTCAGCCCTTAACTGCTCCTGCCATCATACCCTTGACCAGCTTGTCCTGGAAGATGATAAAGAGGATGATCATGGGCAGCACTGACAGGGTCAGGACCGAAAGGATGATCGGGATATCAAGCGCATGCTCTCCCTTGAACTGGCCCAGTGCCAGGGGGAGGGTCTTCTTGGCCGCCGACTGTAACAGGGTGTTGGCGAAGGCAAACTCATTCCACATCGATACACCGTTGTATATGGCCAGTGTCGACAGGCCCGACTTGGACAGGGGCAGTATTATCATGAAGAAGTTACGGAAACGTCCGCATCCGTCGATCTCCGCCGACTCCTCTATCTCCTTGGGTATCGTTGTCATGAAGGCTGTCAGTATGAAAACCGACATGGGCAGTGCAAAGGTGACATAGGGGCCGATCAGGGACCAGAGCGAGTCATAGAGACCCATATCCGTAGTCATCTTGAAGATGGGGATCAATGTCACATGCATGGGTACCGACATCATGGCAATGATACCTGCATAGATCAGTCCGCGGAAGCGGAACTTCATCCTTGACAGGGGATAAGCCGCAAATGATGCGATGATCAGCATCAGGACCAAAGATATGGTCACAACAAATACGCTTCGGAAGAAATAACCGAAGAAACCATGGGTCACAACCTCAACGTAATTCTGGAAATACCAGGGATCGGGCAGATGGAAGACACCCTGCTGCAGCATATCGAACTGCTTACGGAAGGAATTGAGCGCCATGAATCCAAAGGGAACCAGGGTGATCACCAGCCATACACAGGCAAGGATGATCGCGCAGGTCCAGGCTATAGTGGACTTTCTTTTCTCTTTTGCGTAATCGATCTGTCTCTCCTGCATATCAGTAATCCTCCTTAACGACAAATACCTTCTGGAACAGCAGCGCTATGATAGTGATCAAAATGAACATACCTGCTGCCACGCACGAACCGTAGCCCATATTGAACTGCTGGAATGAATGCTTGTACATGTAGGTGGCCATAAGCTCTGTGGAGTTGACCGGGCCGCCCTGGGTCATGTTCCAGATCAGGTCGAAGTATTTGAGCGAACCTATAAGCGACATAGTACATGCCGTCTTGAAGATGGGACCCAAAAGGGGGATTGCTATCTGCTTTACATACTGTGCCCGCGTTGCACCGTCAATTATGGCTGCCTCATAGATGCTGGTATCGATATTGCTGTAACCGGCTATGAAATATACCATGTAAAAAGGAGTGAACTGCCAGGCCATAACGCCGATGACGGCGAAAAGAGCGTGGGGAGATCTTCCCAGCAGATCTACCGTGACCTTCTTGCCCTGGATGAGGGTTGCGATCGAGGAGAAGAGACCTCCGTTGGTCGCCAGTGCATAGGTAAAGAGGAAAGCGATGGCAACGGAACTCATCAAATAGGGCAAAAACCATATGGTCTTAAAGATGTTGAACTTCCTGCCGCCCGCATCAAGGAAGGTGGCAAGTGCCATTCCTATGGGGATCTGCAGAATGATCGAAAAGACCATGATCACAACGTTGTGTCCGAATGCCCCCCAGAAATTCTTGTCCTTTGTCAGATTCACCCAGTTCTGCATACCGATAAAGGTACGGTTGGCCGATATACCGTTCCATTTGTAGGTACTGATAACAAAAGTGTCAATGATCGGATATATAAAATAAATAGCGATCAGTACAAAAGTCGGAAGAAGGAAAACGGTCGCAGCTATAGCGATCCGCTTACTCCTGACCTTGGCCAGACTGCTGTTGTTGTCGGTTTTCGGTGACATATTTCCTCCTCTGCCTAAAACTGCCTGCCGGCCAAAAGCCGGCAGGCAGCCAGTCAGCAACTAAATATCGTTAAAATTTTCTTACTGCTCTTCAGCCAGTGCAACCTTCATGGCCTCATCCTGGTCAGCGCCGATCTCAGCGCCTGTCTTTTCAAGACCGAACAGAGCAGACATGCTGTTCTTATGAACTTCCGTAACAGATGCCGGCAGATACTGATCATACCAGAGCTGTACGTTTGAAGCATTGAAGAATACATCTGTGATGACCTTCATGTTAGGATCTGTAACCTGCTGCTCAAATCCCTTGATCGAAGGAGTATTGTAGTTCTCCATCTGGGTCTGATTGTAGGTATCATCATTGTAATACTGTGTAGCCAGTACATACATAGCGTCAAGCTTAGCCTGATCACCCTGGCTGTTGAAGTTGAAGCAGTTACCGATAGCCGTACCGATCTCAACATCCTGAGGAACACCCTTTGCTTCTGCTTCGCTGTCTACAGGCCAACGGAATACGCCGATGTTCTGGTCATACCACTCGGCATTATCAGCTGACATACTTCCTGCCATCCATGAACCATGAAGCATCATAGCACATGTTCCGTCGTAAAGGAGGGCCTTGTCCTGTCCGTCATCGGGAGAAAGTGAGTTAACACCATCGGGGAAGTAACCCTTCTTAACCCAATCCTGGATCTTGTCACTTGCGAAGATGAAAGCCTCTGATCCGAAGGAACCTTCCTGTGTATAAGCTGCATCAAACTCATCATTTCCTGAATGACGTGCTACAAGATACATATAGTACATGGAACCTGTCCACTTGGGAGCATTTGCAAGAGCGAAAGGAGTAATGCCTGCTGCTTTGAGCTTCTCGCATGCAGCCTCAAGCTCATCGAGTGTCTTGGGAACTTCTATACCCTGCTCAGCAAAGATGGTCTTGTTATAGAATACGTCACATCCTGAAAGGCTTCCGAAGGGGATACCAAGGATCTTGCCCTTGTAAGAACCCTGTGCGATAGCTGCATCGATGAAATCGGGATGATCGTATTTGTTGTACATCTCTGTGATATCATCTGCAAAACCGGACTTGAAGTACTCAGCCATCGGGCCGCCGCCCCATGAGATATACATATCAGGGCACTGACCTGAACTCATGGCAACTACCAGCTGCTGCTTGTAGTTATCGTTCTGCTGATGAACCTGCTCAACATGGATGTTGGGATAATCTTTCATGAAACGTGCAACAGCAGCTTCCTGTGTGGTCTTGTTGGGATCCTCTGTTGCGATGTCCCAAAGCAGGATGGTCATGTCATCCTTTGTAAGCTCGGGAAGATTCTTTCCGTCGGTCTGCTTTGCACCGGTAGACTCTTCTGCTGCAGGCTCTGCTGCTTCTTCTGCTGCTTCCTCTGCTGCCGGAGCTTCTGCCGTTGCTTCAGGTGCGGGGGCTGCGGGTGCTGCTGCGCCTGCACATGCTGCGAGAGAAGCTGCCATAGCAAGACTCATTGTGATTGCCAATAACTTCTTTTTCATTTACCTTCCTCCTTTTTCTTAATACCGGCCCATAAATCTGACTGCGTCAGGGGCCGATGCTATATGTCAGGTTTTCGTAAAGGACCTGACACAAGCCTTAAAACTGCCGATATATAGTTGGATTTATCTAGCAGTTTGTTGTGCACATCGTCTAATATTTCTTCGACAACCCGCTCAACTTTGTTCATTTTAGCATCATAATATCGAAACGACAATATTGTTTACTGTTAAAGAGCAACAATTAAATAATAAATAGCAATAATTAGGAATTAATTCCTGCCTATTTATATATCCTCCCACATGAATTCAGACAGTTCTCCGCCGTCTGCAAAGGGTCCGGGGATAGTATCTGTGCCCCTGTGATTGCCCAGATAGTCTACATTGAAGACGATATCGGATCCGTCCCTGTCCTCAAATCTCTGCTCGGGCTCAAATGCCTTGCCGAGAATATCACTGGTTATGATGCCGTCCTTAAAATCTCCGAGGAGGTCATATATGTTTGTCTTAAGTGTGCATTTCCCGTCCTTGTCGGTAAGCTCAACGGTAACCTTGCTGTCGCTGTCGACCAGCTTGTTGGCTTCCCTGTTCCAGGGCTTTGCCCCCATAAGGTATGCATTCCCGTCGATCCATACGGGCAGATGACCAAAGTGGCCCACAGCCAGCTTCATCATATCGGGCTTTGCAACATCAAGGTCAAACTGCTTTATCCATTCGTCGTATGTCGGATATTCATCCCATACGTGGTTACCAACGACCTGATAATAGGAATTTGTCGCAGGCGCATCATTTTCAACGGGATAATACTGTACGAAGATATTGTTGTAGATCCTGTTATCGCCGTGAAGGATGGTCATCATACCGGCAACCTCGGTCCTGTGGCGGATGTGGTAAGGCGTGTAGCGGCGCTGGCTCTTCCCCTCAACTGTAAAGTCAGTACCGTCACCGACCACGGTAAACGATCCGAGTATGAGATTGTGCACGATACCAAGTCCTTCCGTTGCGACCCTTAAGCCATATCTTGAAAGGAGTATGTTGTTGTCTATAAGTGTCGGGCCGTGGCCGACTTCGATAAAGATATCCTGGCTCTCCATCCCGCCTTCGAGCTTGGTGCTGCCCTTGGGAACGTCATTGTCATGAAGGAGGTTCTGGGAGATCCTTGCCCCCTGTGACTGCCAGTCGAGCCATACGCCCATGGTGCTGTGGTGGATATGATTTCTCCTGATCAGTACATCGATCGCGGCATGAAGCTTGATACCAGAGATCTCGGCGCCGCCCAGCTCCATCATGTTGTTGATATGGTGGATATGATTGTCCTCTATGGTTGAGAATACGCAACCCATCCTTCCGACTATACCCGTCTGCTGGCAGTCGTGGATGTTGCATCTTCTGACTATGTGAGACCCGATCTTTTCCTTGAGCCATCCATGATACTGTCCGCGGCATACCGCATCCCTCTCCATCTGGGTAGGGCTCTTGACATGCTTGGTGGTAAAGTAGTGATCGTTCTCCTCATCATAATACTTACCCAGCGAAATACCGCAGCACTTGCTGTTGGTGATCTCGCAGTCTTCGATGATCCAGCCGTATGACCAGTGAGGCCCTATCATACCGTCCTGATAAGCTGCAGGAGGAGCCCATGTGGTAGCAGCTTTTTCGATAAAGAAACCGCTGACCGTGATATAGTCGACATGCTCCTTGTCAGGCATGAAGCACTCTCTCCTGACGTTTATCTCGACCTTTTCCTTTGTAGGATCCTTGCCGGCGAAATTGGCATAGATGACCGTCTCGTCACCATCCTGCTCGGCGTACCATTTATACTTTGACCATTCCTGGTCCCAGGAGGGTGTATAAACTTCCGCCTTCTCACACTCTTCTACGGAAGCCGCTTCATAGAGGGCCTTGTCATTGATATACACGCAACCAGTATGCTTCTCGTCTTTTGCAAAATACCAGTCGCCGTAAACAGCCGTGGTATAAGGGTTATAACCGTTGAAAACACCGTTGTTTATCCTTGTCACCCAGACATCACCCTTGTAATTCTTCCAGTCCTTTACCTCCTCGGCACCTGATATCCTGGCACCCAGGGGCTCGACCGACCTGTATATTATCCTGTCTTCTTTCGTTCCGCCGTTTATGGGGTTTACATACTCTCTGTACAGGCCCGGTCTGACCAGTACTTCATCACCCGCAACGGCTATCTTTGCCGCTTCGTTGATCCTCTTAAAGGGTCGCTTTTCGGTTCCGTCACCGTCGCATCTTGCCGACGCATCAACATAGATCTTCATACCTTCTCACTTGCGAGATACGCTCTCGCCGCTCCTTTCCCTTAATCATTTAAGATCATTTCCGGTTGCGATCTCCGCCCCGGTATTTTTAAAATTATCACAAGAGCATATCTTGCGTCAAACACATTTATACGCCAAAGATCACTGGTGCTATTTTATACGATCCGGCCCTGTTTTCCCTCTGATCCCGCCGTATTTCCCTCATAGCAACACACCTGTTATTTATAAAAGGCACAAAAAAAGACCGCCCTCCCGGTATCCCGGATGACGATCCAATAACTATTCATGCGAAAATGAACTTCCCGCAGACAACTGATGCCGGACGGGTTTCCCTGCCGGATATCTCAGCCTGCCTCGACCCTGTTCCTTCCGGCTGATTTGGCCTCATACAGGGCTTTGTCCATGCGGCCGAACAGGTCTTCAAACCTGTCGTTTGCCTTTATACCGGCAACACCTATGCTGCAGGTGATGTTTTTGCCTTCATACATGGGAGTTTCGGCTACGGTTGACCTTAATCTTTCAGCCATTGCAACAGCTTCATCGACAGACTTGTTGTAGCATATCACGACGAACTCTTCACCGCCCCAGCGGCCTATATCAACCTTTTCATTGCCAAAGCATTCGGTTATGGTCCGGGCAAATTGCTTGAGAGCCTTGTCCCCTGTCGCATGACCATACTCATCATTGACCGACTTGAAGAAGTCGATGTCAATGATCATCATCGATAAGGGCTCTGCGCCCTCCTTCCATTCCTTAACGGCATTCTTGGCCGAAGTCTCTATCCTGCCGCGGTTGTTGACACCGGTAAGCGAATCGGTAAGCGCCATGTCACTGAGCTTCTTAAGAGATGTGAACATGGCAGTGGCCTCCTCATGTATGTTCTGTACCATGAAGACATATTTATAGTCATCGGGATCACCCGTATCGATCCTTGAAAAGATCAGCTTGACCCAGATATATACCCCTTCTAGATTCTGCATCAGGCAGTCAAAACTGGATGTACGTCCGGGCGTGAACATCTTCTTCAGGTAATCGGGATCTGATCTTTCCAGGAAAAGGGCCTGGTCATCCTTGCCGATGACATTGACGATCATGTTCCTCCAGTCGGTATACTTAAGCTCCGCCTGAACATCCTCCTCGGAGATCTCGGATATGTTAAGGCTGCCCGTCTTATCCTCAACAAGATCTATGTACATGGAGAAGAGGAAAGTCTTCTCAATGGTCTCAACCTTCCGGTAGGTCTGGTTCTCCTGCTCATTCTCTTCGGAATCCAGCTCATCCATTATCAGCATATAGGCGTCTTCATCAACGAGCGGGTATACCATCATCTGCACTATATGAGCCTTCTCGCCCTCGTTGACGACCAGCTTGAGCCTCCTGCTGTACTTGCGGGTAAAGGTCCCGAAATTGGGGAGAAAAGCCCTGTACCCTTCGGGAAGCTTCTCCGAAGTGGTGTTCAGGTGGATCCACAAGGTCTGGATCAGCTCATTATAGTCCCCTTCCTCATCGAAAAGGTCCGTGAACAATCCCCTTCTTATCACAGCACGGTACTTATCGGTGGACTTGTCGACCACGATGATGACATCAACAAGTTTGCTGAACCGGTTTATAACATCTTCACTGGTATACTGGGCTGCAATCTTACTCATTTCTAATCCTCCCGCGGCCTGAACCTCGGCCCGTTAAAATCCGACTTCATCGAAAGGCCGATACAGCATGTTAGGTTTACATAAAATCTGGCGCGATCTATCGACGCATATATATTACATTATACAACAATCGTAACCGGATGAGTATCTGGAATTTTTTAAATTAATCTATCTCATATGCATAGGTTTCGCCGTCTTTGATCTCCATGAGCACGGGATCACTGTATGTCACATTTCCGAAGACATCCTCGATCTCGAACGTATAGTAGAACCTTCCGTCACCAAGCTCCTCATCGGTCATCTTTGTATCCTCGGACCAGGTTATGCTTCCTAAGACTATCTCTTCGGGATCCTCATCCTCGTCACTTGTGATGTTTGACGAATAGAATATGAAATCCACTTTATCCCCCGGCTTCAGGGAATGAATGTTCCTTCCGCTCAAGTTCGTTTCGGAATCGGCACCGTCATAGGTCCCCAGGACCTTGAAGGCTTCCTTGTCAAACTCGTACACGGCCCTGATAAAGGTCTCCTCCCCGTTGACTAAGGCCGGTATGATATACAGATCATAATCATAAGTCGTGTCGATGACATCGGCGCAGACATACTCTCCCCCGATGGTGATCCAGGTCCCGCGGAAATTGTCGCTGAACTTCCCGTTTTCGTAGTCCGCATTTATATCCGTATCAGACCCCATATAGAGGTAATTCTCTCCGTCCTGGTCATAGAGCATGTTGAACCTTACATCCTTAACAAGGCCCAGCCCCGATTCTATGTTGAGGTTTAATATATTACCCTCGTCAAGATACTGGACAAAAGTCACCTTCTCTCCACCCGACTGGATCGGCTGCAGGTTCTGGAAAAGGTTGACCGTACCTTCATCATCCCCGCCTCCGAAAAATGATCCGTAAAATCCGCCCTCAGATCCGCCCTCTTCGGGCTCTTCCTCCTCGTAATCTTCTCCGGTATCGTATACATAGCCGTCATCTCCGAAGCCGAAAATGGAGTTGAAGAAGCCACCCGGGGATCCATCCACATCATTATATTCCTCATAGGCTTCCTGCCAGGCGTTGTTCCATGCCATCTGGTCCCAGTCGTCGTTCATGATGCTGGCATATTCAAGGTAGGCCGTATTGTCCGTTATCTCCTCATAGGCCTCGTAAACGTCATCATCCATGTATTTGGGGTAAAAAACCGACAGGCCCGAAGCTCTTGAACGGTATCTGCCGTGGGATTCGTACACGACCACATCGGCAAGACTCTTAAGGACCTCTCCGGAGTTTTCCTTAAGTACCCCTCCGGTATTCTTCATCAGGTCTCCGAGATCCACCATGTCGAAGGTCCCGTCCTCCCCGCTTCTTTCACCATAGCTTTCAGACCTTGATGCGCCCTGTATGACTGCCTGGAAATCGTTCTCATTCTGGGTGGACAAGACCAGCTCACCCGAGTAATTCCTGAAAGCGGCTGACAGGTCCGGGAGCCTTGTCAGATCACATACCGAGAGCGTGGACATCTCCTCCTGTTCATAGACAGCACATTTTTCCATGTAGGAATCGACGATAGCCTGTCCCAGCTCTTTTCCGCTGCATCCTTCGTTCTCTGACAGATGTTCGAGCCACCCGGTATAATCCCATCCGGTTCCGGGTTCCGTCTCTTCGGAAGCGACCATGTAATGGGCATATCCCTGCAGGGCCTCTGCAGTCTCGAGTGTTGACATGAGGCAGGCATCAAAACCCGCCACTTCAAAGGGAACAGACGCGCCGGCAAGGGCAGTCCGCAGTTCTTTAAGAGACAGGCTCTCCCCGTCATGGAGTTCATCATTGCATATGCCGAAAAGACTTCCGCCGCCGTGATCCCATAAAATGAGCATATAACGGTCCGCAGGATAGGAGGCGGCACCCCATTCTATAAAATCTTTTAAAGTATCCGCCTGACCCATTGATGCCAAAGGACAGTTCTCATCAAGGACCAGTTCCCCGTCCTCAACATGGAGACGGCTGAGCCTGCCGCCGGGAATGCCCTCTGTCTCCCATTTTTTCGTTCCACCGGCCTCAATGACAAAGTTTATATTCTCGCTGATATCAGTATCCAATACCTCTTCGAGATTGTAAGTGGCATAACCTCCCCCGCTCTCAAGATCCGTCCCGCACAGGTAGAGCATGACCGTCCAGCTCGTGTCCGGATCCCCGTATGCCCTGCTCTCTTTTATGGCGATCTCCTTTTTGCCGGGCTTTGATCCGGCATCCTGCGCCCCGCTATCTTCCGTGTCGGCATCTTCCGTGTCGACATCTTCCATATCGGCATCTTCAGCATCGGCCACCTGCTCCTGCGTCGTAGCCTCCTCTTCTGCTACCGCATCCTCTTCATCATCGGAAAACATGACAAGAAGAAAGAATGCCACTATAAGTACCGCTAAGACTATCAGCACGATCCTGATTATTTTTTTTGATCTGTTTTCCTCTTTCATATTATTCCTCTTATCCTTTGAACTGTCTGCGCATCAGATATTTCTTTGACCATCTTCTCCCGCGGAGTATAACAATGAAAAAGAAAGCGCAGACCATGTCATGATCTGCGCAATCCTTCAGTTGATCTGTATCTTACTGACCTTTATTCGGCATCGCCGCTGAGAAGTGCTACTGCAGATCCCATATAGTCGATCGTCTCGCCTGCAGTAAGGAACTTACCCTCGATAACGTTTCCGTCCTTATCAAAGAAAGCTACCTGCTCGGTCTCGGGTCTCTCACATACACCAAGCTCAAAATGCTGGCCTGTGTAAACATCTGTAACATCAAAATATGTCCACTCGTCACCGTCTTCGTCCTTCTCGGTAGAAGCTTCGTACTGACCGCAGATGACATCTCCGCTTCCGCTGTTGTTGTCAAATCCGAAAAGTGATACATACTTGTTCTGGTCAGGACCTGTGAACATGGTAAATACCAGCTCTGTTCCGTCTTCGCCGCTTCCGTAAACACCTACGTCTACCATTGTATCATCAACATCAAGAAGTGAAAAGCTGCCGTCTGATGCTTCGCCGCCTTCATCGGCTGCTGCTTCCTCTGTTGCTGCTTCCTCTGTTGCTGCTTCCTCTGTTGCTGCTTCCTC
>JAILLI010000078.1 GCA_024693225.1 Lachnospiraceae bacterium | reverse complement strand
CGACAATGTGCGCATAGATGAGATAAACATACTTCAGGCCACCTATGAAGCAATGCGAAAAGCCATTATGAAACTGACTGTAAGACCCGATATATTATTAAATGATGCTGTTAATATACCGGGGGTGGATATACGTCAGATCCCTATCATAAAAGGCGACGCAAAAAGCTGTTCCATAGCAGCGGCAAGCATCATGGCAAAGGTTACCAGGGATCGTATGATGGAAGAGATGGATAAGGAATATCCGGGATACGGTTTTGCGTCGAACAAGGGATACGGGTCTGCGGATCATATCAGGGCAATAAAGGATATTGGTCCATGCCCCATACACAGAAGAACATTCATTAAGAACTTCATATAAGGATGAAGCTATGCCCATATCTATTGATAACACCAATTATCTGAATAACGAATACGTCAGATATTCTTCGACGGACACATCTGCCCTGAAGGATGGCACTGTTTCGGTGCAAGGCAGGGAAAATCTTCCGTCAGGCAAAACGGTAACAGGTGAGATTATTGAAAAAGACGGGAACCAGGTCACCATAAAGCTTTCCAACGATCAGACCATATCTGCAAAGCTGTCCGGTAATGCGGATATCAGTGTGGGTATGAAGATGACATTCGAGGTCGCCGCAAGAGGGGATCAGGTCGCACTGCGGCCCCTGTTCTCAAATCTGGCCAATAACAGCGCTGCAATGTCGGCTCTGAAGGCTGCAGGTCTACCCGTGAACAACACAACCCTGGCCATGACCGACAGGATGATGACGGAGAGCATGCCGGTTAACAGAAATGCTCTTGCGGAGATGTTCAGGAACGTTTCCGCCCATCAGAATGTTTCTCCCGAATCGATAGTGCAGATGACCAAACTGAATATGCCGCTGACGGAAACGAATGTTATCCAGTTCGATAACTACCGTAATTTCGAGCATCAGATAACAGATGATCTGACAAATGTAAGGGATGGCATCACCGATCTCTTCAAGGAGGCTCTGGCGGTTACCGAAAATCTTTCCGGGGGAGGTGTGGTCCGGGGTGCTGCCGGTGGTGAAGTACAGTCCTTCGCCGGCCTTTCAGCCAATGAGGTCATAAGTCAGGTCCTGGATCTGATAGATACAGACAGCCTTGAGACCATCATGCCTTCCGCTTCCGATATTGAAAATGCCGCCGGGATGGCTTCGTCCTCCGAAACGGTGGGATCTTTTGCAGCTGCCGAGCCAAAGGGGGACATGGCGGCCCTTCAGGGACAGGAGGGGTCCGGCCCTGCTCCTGAGGCCTCACCCGGTATAGGACAGGCAAATCCGTCTGCCGCAAGCATCATCAGGAGTACGGTGGATGGGCTGATCTCAGATGTCAGGGAATTATTCTTCCCTGGATCTGATGAAGGAGCCGATATCCCGGTCAACTCAAATCTATCCCTTTCGGCTGCGGAGCAGCTGTCCCTTTCGAATGAGATAATGGATATAATGGTTTTGGCAGAGAAGGGGCCCATGATAAAGGAGCCTCTTGATCCCTCGGAGATCATGACTGCGGTAAAGGAGCTCGTTGAAGAGTATCCTCCCGGGGTTGAGAAGATAGAGGAAGCAGCTGTAAACGCCTATTCCGAACAGACAGAGGAGGCGGCTGATGACGGCAGGATGAAAAACGCCGCCAGGGATGATATAGCGGCTTTAAAAAACGGGACGGTTACGGACATTCCCACGGACAAGGCTGCAGCGGATGCAGCACGGACCGGGCCTGAACTTTCAGGCATGGATCCGGGTGCGGATAAGGCTGCCCTTGAGGCAAAGCTCTTATCGCAGACTGAGGATCTGCCGGCCGTCAGGCAGACGATCACACAAAAGCTTACAGGGCTTCTCAAGTCTGAAGCTTTTTCAAAACTTCTCGGAGACAGCCTTAAAGCACAGATGTCTATAAAACCCGAGGATGTGTCGCAAAACGGGAAGATAGAGGAACTCTATTCGCGTATACAGAAGACCACTTCCAGGATCAGCCAGCTGATGGAGAATATAGCCAGAACGGATTCTCCGGCTGCCCAGTCATCTGCCGCACTTATGGATAACGTTAACTTTATGAACCAGCTGAACGAATTCGTCAATTATGTCCAGCTTCCCCTTAAAATGGCAGGAGAGGATGCCAACGGCGAACTCTATGTATATACCAACAAAAAGAACCTTTCCAATGCGGACGGCAATTATTCGGCACTTCTGCACCTTGATATGGAACATCTGGGTCCCATGGATATATATGTCACCATGCGTGATCATACAAAGGTCAGCACGAATTTCTACCTCCAGTCCGAGGATCTTCTCGATTTCATGGAAGACCATATAGACATGCTGACCAAACGGCTGGCGGAGAAAGGTTATGATACGAGCATGAGAGTGACCAAAAAAGAAAAGGGCGAGACCATAAAGCCCATGGCCGATGAATTTACAAAGGATGAGGCAAGGGCAGACGCTCCGGTAATGGTCTCAAAGATGAGATTTGACGTAAGGGCTTGATATGGCACAGGAAGAGAACAAAAAAGTCAAAACGGCTGTCGCCATTGAATATGATCCCAACGATATGGCCCCCAAGATCGTCGCCACGGGTCGGGGAAAGGTCGCTGAGCGTATAATCGAACAGGCCAGGGAAAATGATGTCCCGGTCCATGAGGATGAAAAGCTGGCCAACACTCTGTCCAAGCTCGATATAGGCGAGTACATACCGCCCGAGCTCTATGAGGTTGTGGCTGAGATACTCGTATTTGTCGATAACATGGAGAAGATAAGAAGCAAGCTTGGCAGATGATGAACAAAAGAGCCGTAGGAAGCAATAAAGAGGATCAGGCAGCAAGATTTCTGATCGAACACGGTCTTAAGATAAAAGAGAAGAACTTCAGGAACAGGTTCGGTGAGATAGATATAATAGCCTCAGATGGTCCCTATACTGTTTTCGTAGAAGTAAAATACAGAAAAACCGCCGCCAAGGGTCATCCCGAGGAGGCGGTTGATGTCAGAAAAGCAAGGACCATATCGAAGGTCGCGGATTATTATATGGTGTACAGAAAGCTTCCTTCAGATGCCAGGATCCGCTTTGATGTGATAGCGATCGAAGGACAGGAGCTGCGCTGGTATAAGAATGCCTTCGGATATACCCGTTAGGCATTGTCGTCCGCAAGAAATTCCGTCTCAAGACGCTGATTGTAACGCATGAGTACTTCCTGTATCTTTTCTGTGTTTGTATGGACTTTGGACATGGCTATATCATGGTTCATGTAATCGATGACAGTAGCCAGGAACTCGCTCATGTCAACTTCTATGTAATAAGGTCTGGAGTTGATGACCGGATCATGGTAGCAGAGATTGGTGCTGATGATCTTGTCGAAGACACACTCATCATAAGCTTTGTCGAACAGGTCGATACCTTCCGTAAAAAGCCCGAAAGTACAACACAGATAAACGCGTTTTGCATTCATGGCCTTGAGCTGTTTGGCCGTGTCGATGATACTTCCGCCTGAGCTTATCATATCATCGATTATGATCACGTCTTTGCCGTCTATGTTATCCCCGAGAAATTCATGGGCTACGATCGGATTCTTGCCGTTTATCACCTTTGTATAATCCCGTCTTTTATAGAACATACCGGTATTTACTCCGAGGACTCCGCCAAAGTATACCGCACGGTCGAGCGCACCTTCATCCGGTGAAATGACGACCAGATGATCCTTATCTATGATAAGGTCCCTTTCATAATGGATAAGCGACCTGATGAACTCATAGGGAGGAGTGAAGTTGTCAAAACCGCAAAGGGGAGTGGAATTCTGGACCTTGGGGTCGTGGGCGTCAAATGTGATGATATCGTTGACCCCCATATCGCAAAGCTCTGCCAGGGCCAGGGCACAGTCAAGAGATTCCCTCATGGCGCGTTTATGCTGGCGGCTTTCGTACAGAAAAGGCATAACTACCGTTATCCTGTGTGCCTTGCCTGCGATCGCGGCTATGATACGTTTCAGATCCATGAAGATATCATCAGGGGACATATAGTGTACAAATCCGTTGACTGTAAAGGAATTGCTGTGGTTGCAGACATCCGCCAGGATGAAGATGTCCATTCCACGGGCTGTGTCCCGAAGAACTGCCTTGCCTTCGCCGGTCCCGAACCTGGGCCATTCGCAGTTGGCTATGTAGGTGTCTTTTTCATATCCGAAGAATGCATAGGAATCCCTGTGCTTTAAGTTGTTTGTGCGGCGGAATTTTGCTATTCTCTTATCAATCGCTTCGCCAAGCTCCCTGCAGCTGTCATGGATGATCAGGCCTAAAGGAGCGACCGGGAGCGTGTCTTCTATGGGAATATGGTCAGCCATTTGCTCTACCTTCCTTCTTTTTTATGCGAAAACAGTTTATCAATATTCGGGACTTTTTTCTACTGTTATTTTTACAGAAATTGATTATAATGTACAGGATGGTACAACCGGACACAGAAGAAAACCTGCAGATAAGACGGCAGGCTGATGTTTGTGATGAAGTTGTTGTAAATTAAGTGGGCCGCGCCGGCGTGAAGAGCTTTTGATGGTGTGGCTTATAAGGAAACAGGAGATAAGGATATGGCTACAGTAAGAACGAGATTTGCACCGAGCCCCACAGGAAGGATGCATGTGGGGAATCTTAGGACCGCCCTTTATGCGTATCTTATTGCAAAGCATGAGAATGGGCAGTTCCTTCTCAGGATAGAGGATACGGATCAGGAGAGGTATGTTGACGGTGCGGTTGACATAATATACAGGACACTGGAAAAAACAGGTCTTATCCATGATGAGGGGCCTGACAGGGACGGAGGGTGCGGCCCCTATGTTCAGAGCGAAAGGCAGGCTGCGGGCATATACATGAAATATGCAAAGCAGCTGGTCGATGAGGGAAAGGCATATTACTGCTTCTGCACCAAGGAGCGTCTTGAGAGTCTTACGGTCGATGTGGGCGGCAAGGAGATAAATGTTTATGACAAGCACTGCCTGTCGCTTTCAAAGGAGGAGGTTCAGGCCAATCTTGACAAGGGCATGCCTTATGTCATAAGGCAGAACAATCCCAATACCGGAACAACAACCTTCCATGACGAGATATACGGTGATATAACCGTTGACAATGCCGAGCTTGACGATATGATACTCATCAAGTCCGATGGTTACCCCACCTATAATTTTGCAAATGTGATCGATGATCATCTTATGGGCATAACCCATGTTGTCAGGGGAAATGAATATCTGTCCTCAACGCCCAAATATAACAGGCTCTATGAGGCCTTCGGGTGGGATATACCCGTATATGTGCACTGTCCGCTGATCACCGATGAAGATCACAAGAAACTGTCCAAGAGGAGCGGTCACTCATCCTATGAGGATCTGATAGAGGCCGGCTTCGTATCAGAGGCTGTAGTCAATTTTGTCGCACTTCTGGGCTGGTCGAGTGAGGATAATGTGGAGATAATGTCACTTGACGAACTTGTTGCCAAGTTTGACTATACCAAGATGAGCAAGTCTCCGGCAGTCTTTGACTATACAAAACTGCGGTGGATGAATGGTGAATACTTAAAGGCAATGGACTTTGACACCTTTTATGAAATGGCCCTTCCTTACCTTAAGAGCGTGATCACGGCCGAATATGACCTTAAAAAGATAGCCGCCATGGTCAAGACCAGGATAGAGATATTCCCTGATATAAAGGATCATGTGGATTTCTTTGAGGCAGTCCCCGAATATGACATTTCAATGTATACCCATAAGAAGATGAAGACAGATGCGGCTTCATCGCTTAAGGTCCTCAAAGATGTACTGCCCATCCTCGAAGAGTGTGAGGACTATTCAAATGATAATCTTTTTGCCGTCCTGTCGGAATATGCATCCGCGAATGAATATAAGACCGGATATGTGATGTGGCCGGTAAGGACGGCTCTTTCCGGCAAACAGATGACACCGGGCGGTGCTACGGAACTGATGGAGATACTTGGAAAAGAGGAATCTTTAAAAAGGATAGGGGATGCTATAGAAAAACTTTCCTGACAGGGCAGACTATGTTAAAATAGTTTATGTATTGACAATCCGGGAGATATTATATGATCAGAAAGATCAGAAACCTGTTAGGCGATCCGAATCTTGATATCCAGAGTAAATCCTTCATACTTTTATCTTCGATCGCCCTGGTGGGTCTCTTTTTTGCTATGATCTTCGGTATCATACTCGGCCAGTCCTTTATGGCAAACCTGGCTGTTTTTGTTGAGTTTGCCCTGTTTTCATTCCTTTTCTGTCTGGCTATATATCGTAATCTCATCAGGCAGGTCATGCTGATCATATCTGCCTTTCTGATCTTTGTTTTTCTGCCTTTGGCTTTTTTCACAAGCGGCGGTGCGGCAGGGGGAACCCCGGTCTGGTTCACTTTTGCCACACTTTATATAGTGATGACGCTTTCGGGAAAGAGCAAGATATTCTTCCTCGTTACAGACTTTATAGTTGTTGTCGTCTGCTGGGTTATAGGCTACAGACGGCCGGAGCTGGTGACTGAGTTTACCCGCAGGGAGGCATATTACGATTCGTTTTTCACATTGCTGATCGTAGGTATCGTAATGGCACTCCTGATTAGCTATCAGACACGTCTTTTTAACAGGGAAAACGAACGTGTAAGGCTTCAGAAACAGGAGATAGAAGAACTTAACAGGTCCCAGAAACGCTTCTTTTCCAGTATGAGCCATGAGATAAGGACTCCTATCAATTCGATCCTTGGGCTAAACGAAGTCATACTCCGCCAGGATGATGTATCCGAGGAGATAAGAAACGATGCGGGTGTGATACAGGGGGCCGGCAAGATACTTCTTTCGCTGATAAACGATATACTGGATATATCCAAGATAGAAGCGGGCAAGATGGATATAGTCCCTGTGGATTACAGGGTCAAGGATATGATCCTTGAGATAGCGAGCATGGTCTGGCATATGGCTGTCGAGAAGGGACTGAAGCTTGAGGCGGATATAGATCCCGAGCTCCCCCAGGCTCTGACGGGAGACGAGATCAGGATCCGGCAGATCATCATCAACCTGCTCAGCAATTCCATCAAATATACCGAAAAGGGATCAGTGACACTGAAATGGGAAGCCGAGAAAAAAGGTTCAGATGAGGTTACACTCGTCATAAAGGTGAGCGATACGGGCATTGGTATAAGGCCCGAAGTTATACCTACGCTTTTTGATGCCTTTCAGCGGGAGGATCTTGAAAAGAACCGGAGGATCGAGGGCACCGGACTGGGGCTGTCGATAGTAAAACAACTGGTAGACCTGATGGATGGCGAGATAACTGTGGACAGTGTATACGGGCAGGGCTCGACCTTTACGGTCCGTCTTCCACAGAAGATATCGGATCCGCGAAGGATAGGAAAGGTTTCCATCACGGGATATACCGGCTATACAAATACTTACCGGACCAGGTTTACGGCACCAGATGCCGATATCCTGATCGTTGATGACGTCAAGATGAACCTTACCGTCGAGACAAAACTCTTAAAGGATACCAAGGTGCAGATAGATACCGCCATGAGCGGAGTCGCAGCCCTTGAACTTACCGCAAAGAAACGATACGACGTTATACTTATGGATCATTTTATGCCGGAGATGGACGGACTGGAATGTCTGGATCGTATCAGAAGCCAGGCCGGTGGGAAATGTACCGATGTTCCCGTTATCATACTTACCGCAAATGCTGCAAGTGAGAATCAGGAAATGTACAAAGAAGCCGGCTTCGACGGTTTCCTGGTAAAACCCATATCCGGAAGCAGACTTGAGGAAGCGCTTCTGAAATTCATTCCGCCCGAAAAGCTCCGTTCATGGAGCCTGTAGAAAATTTCCCTTTTCAGATGCTAAATTGGCCTGTATTTTTGTTCCTCTTTCACAAAAATACATGTATCTGCCACGGGAGGATTTCTGTGCTTATTCCGATATTGTGCCGATGTGATGGTTAAGGTATCATCACCACACAGGAGGATATAAAATGGGACTTAACAGGGAGCAGTACGTGGCCGCCCATCATATGAAGGGGCCCATGCTGGTTCTGGCGGGGCCCGGCAGCGGCAAGACACACCTTCTCGTGGAGAGGATCAGGATCATGATAGAAGAGGGAGGCATACCACCCGACAAGATACTGGTCATCACCTTCTCGAAAAAGGCCGCCCGTCAGATGCAGGCAAGATTTTACAAAAATGTCAATGACAGGTCTTATCCCGTAACGTTCGGGACATTTCACGCAATATTCTATCGTATCATCAAAGAAGAGGAACCCTCTGCCAACAGACTTATAACAGAAGAAGAGCAGAAGAAGTACATAGAACTGTCAGTAAAGGAATGCTCCTTATGCTCCGAACTTTTTACAAAAAGTGAAAATACCGATATTGTCATCGGCCTGATAGGTGCTTACAAGAATTTCAAAGAGAGGATGTATGCAAGGAATGAGCAGGCAAAGGATATGACGGAAGAAGAGAGGGGGGAGTTTGAAAAGCTGCTCGCATGCTACGAGGGTAAGTGCCGGGATGCCGGCCTTATAGATTTTGACGATATGATACTT
>JAILLI010000142.1 GCA_024693225.1 Lachnospiraceae bacterium | reverse complement strand
CATGCCCTCCATCCTGCCGATGTTTCTTTCTTTATTGATATGGGATATGAAGATATAAGGGTAAAAGACTATCTTGCCGGTATGACAATAGGATGTGATAAGGAAGAAAAAGGCTGGTGCCTTGTATGTACCGAAGGTCTTTCCCTCGGATGGGGCAAGGCTTCGGGCGGTATCATAAAGAACCACTATCCGAGGGGACTGCGCCGGTAGTCTTTTACTTACTGTGGAGAATAGGGGCCGTCGGCCGGATACCCGCCGACAAGCTTCTGTATTGCCCGGGGTATGGCATCCTTTGACTGCTTCCAGTCCTTGTCCTTGTTCTCATATTTGAACTTTTCGACGAACCAGTCTATATCCTCCCCCACTCTTTCGAGATTGCGGATCATGACATCAAAGAGGGTCTTCGTAAAGTCATCAAGCCGGTCTTTTTTAAGATAAGTTCCGGCCTCCTCGAGAAGCTCCCTGAAATGTTCAATGCAAAAACCCTTGCCTGTCTTTATCTTCTCCCTGAAGGCTTCGTCATTTGCGTACAGATGGAAGAAGGTCGCTATATAAGCCTTATAGATATCCCTGTAATACTCACAGACAAAGCATCTGCTCTCAAGGTCGCTTATATACTGTCCCACATTGGAAGAGCCGCCCTTGGAAAAAAGGCCTCCGGGGGCCCTGTAGCCTGAGATCTCCTTTTTCAGTTCGCCGGTCACCCTGCGCAGATGGGTCGAGAGTATAAGGGCATTTCCCAGGGAATTGCCGTATTCATACATCATCCTGTAGTGCCTGCTGCAAAATCCGGCTTTATCTGTCTGCTCCCTTATATCGCTTTCCATATAAGAAGCGCCCGGACCTATTGCGTAGTCTATGGCGTCTCTTTCAAGACTCCTCTTCGCATTGCAGATCGGGCACTCATCATTTGCGGCTACCGCGTCATTGACCGGTATGGTATATAGTTTTTCCTTCATCTTCTGTCCTTCTTGTAAGCCACCGGCGTATCAGACCTTATCTATCAGCTGCCGGAGTTGATGATGTTCTTCTCGGCTTCTTTCATGATATCATCGAAGGTTTCTTTTCCGCCTTCCTTTCTCGCACTCTCCCCGGTATCCTCTTCCTTTTCATCGGATCCGCCGGCCGCTTCTTCCTCACCTTCCCCCGGTGTCTCATTATCATCTTCCACAAGGGGCTTTCTTCCGGCCATAAGGCGTTCCTCAAAGGTCATGTCAAGCCTCATCTCCTTCATGACCGTCTCATTCCTCTCGCTAAGCTCCTCCATGGCAAGGGAAATGGTATCGTCAGATGTACCCGAGTAAAAATGATCCCGCAAAAGGGTCAGATAGGTTGCATATCCGTCATAGAGCTTCTCCGGGTCCGGATCATCGATCCTGAAGTTCTCCTCGACAAAGCCGTTATAGAGCCAGTTGATAATATCAATGATCCTGGGAAGCTGGTCCGGCTGCAAGAGCTTTTTGCTGTCTATCTGTGCGTAGATGTTCCTGTAGGTCCTGTCTATATCTTCAATACTCTCCCCGATGGCCGAAAGTGCCTCCGGATCCTCTTCGGCCCTGATACTCCTCAAAAACCGGTTCATGAAGGGATAATTCCTCATAACCCTTACCCGGCCCATGCTCACCTGCAGCATAAGCGAGAAAAGGTCCTTCTCACTTTTCTTAACCGTCCTGGTCAATTCCAGTATCATATACTTTGTACTGTAATCCACTATAAAGTCATACAGGCCCTGTTTACTGGTAAAATAATGAAAAAGAAGCCCCTTTGATATACCTGCCTCCTTAACTATCACATCCGTGGAAGCATCCTTATAACCCTTAAGGGCAAAGGTCTTAAGGGCGGCATTGATTATGGCATCCTGTTTATCTTTTTTTACGTCAAAGAATTTTGAATTCATAAGATCCTCCGTATATGGAATCTGCGATATATAGGCAATTGAGCACGAAAAAACAAGGCTTGACCTTTTCGGTCAAGCCAATGTTATCATATGTTATGTAAACAGTCAATCAGTTTTTGCAAAGTTTACTCTTCCGGATCCGGGGGGCTTTCCGTACCGGCCGGTCCGCCCTTCTTCCTTGTACCGGCCCTTCTTCGCCTCCTTCTGACCCTGATGGCCACAACAATGATTATAACGATGATAAGGACTGCAAGAGCGACACCGCCGGCTATGAACCATTTCCTGTAGTCTTTTTTGGCCGCAAGCTCAACCCTTACCACCACTTCATTCCCTTCGGCCGCAAAGGTTGTGTATCTGCCGAAAGTCCGGCACTCCTTTTCCTCGTAAGTGTCACCTGTCTTAAAATATACCTTGAAGTCCTTGCAGCCCTCCGGAGGCTGGTATCTTATCAGGCGGGTCAGAAGGCCGTCATCGGGTATGGCAAGGACAAATTCCTCCACATCCGGCTCATTGACCGGGATGGCGTTTACAACAAGCTTGTCAGTATCTGTAAACATACCGTCTGCAAGCAGTATGGACTGTTTGTTGGCTCTTACCTGCTCACTTGCAAGGGTAGTGGTATACCGTCTGATATTACCATTTATCTCCATATCCTCGTATACGGGGATCTCCTCATCGCAGTCCCAGTCTATATACTGGTCCGGCTCAAGCACCACCCTGTCATCATCGACAGCATCTTCCTTCTTTTCGCCTTTCCGGGCTATCTCGCTCTCAACAGGCGTATCCTCGGGAGATACGACGGAACCGGCCTTTCTGTCAAGATCGGCCACCTTTTTGCCGTCAACCAGGAAAGTGACCTTCATCCGTGAAAACTCTTCCGGCAGGCCTTCCCTTGCAAGAAGGTCCCTGTAGGTTACCGGCTCCGCGCTGTCAGTCATGCTGATCCTGTCGACTCCCGCAAGGGTGTCGCTGACAAACACATTGCCTGAAAGCTTGCCGGTCTCATCGCTGTATCCTGCGATACCACCTGTAAACTTCACGCTGTCGGTAACTGTCGGCATGGCGACGCAGTCACTTATATCGACCCCGGCTCCCGCTATGCCTCCTATGTATGAATGTCCGGAAAGTATACCCTTTTCATATGAAGACCTTATGGTCGCGTATGACCTTCCGGCTATACCTCCTATATAATCGGATGATTCCGAGCTGACCTTTGCAAAGTTCTCACACCACAGTATGGTCCCTATCTCATGAAGGCCGCAGATACCGCCTGCATAGCTCTTTTTCCCTTTTATCTCAGCTTCGTTCCTGTCTTTGCGAAGGACGCATTTGGTCCGGTAAGTGGCCTTTTTGCTGGCATCTTTTACACCCGTGATGTCACCCTCAAGGTCAAAGTCATATTCCTGGGCCATGGTCCCCGCGATACCGCCGGTATTGATGTCGGCATAGACCTTGCCGGTGTTTACACAGCCGACTATGGTGGCATCCTTGCTATCCTCGCACACATCATTGCTCTCGTCTTCAAAGACTTCGGAATAGTCCATGTCAAGGGCACCGTCCATGGCATCTGTAAAGAGCAGCATAAGGCTGCTGAACTGATCGTTCACTCCCTCAAGATCCTTGCAGACACTGTCAGTTGCCCCTCTCATCTCGGCATTTAAGAAGCCCATGTTGTCACTCATACCCTGTATGTTGGAGACAAGGCTGCTGGTATGTATCCTGTACTCATCAGAAAGCTGGGGGAACTGGACGGAATCGCGGCCCGCCACTTCTCCGATTATACTCTTTAAGGCGGTAGTGGACTTCTTGAGATTTTCTCCCATACTCCTGACCTTCTCGAGAGCCTCGGCCCCGTCCTCATCAACGTTATCAGCGATATCATCGGAATGATCGAGTATGGCAGTGACTATGATGTCCGTATATTCTTCCACATCCTTTTCATAGGTGTGACCTTCGTGGTTTTTCTCATACTGTTCCCTGGCATAGCTTTCCGCGTCACTGGTGGCTTCCGCAGCCGCAAAGGCCTCGGCCGCATTCTTGGCTTTGCCCAGTTCTTCCTCGGTCTTTCCCTGCTCGGCCCTCTCTATATCCTCGGGAGAAGGACGGTCTTTGGGAGGTTTCAGGCTCCCTGTCAGTATCTGGTAATACTTCTTATCATAATATTCGGGATATTTCTCATCATATTTGGATTTAAAATAGCCGGCATGCTCTTTTGTTATCTCACTGAGGCAGGTTTTGGCATTCTCATACCTCTCCCTCTCCTCATCATCCATATAATTCTCGATGTCAAGATCGTCGGCAATATCCTCTATCTCATCGACGCTGCCTATGATGTCATCTGTGGCATTGCCTATGTCATCAAGAGGGCCGCCATCCTTTGATGTTTCATCAAGGACGTAATCAAGCCTGTCAACCAGCTCGTTGGTTGTGCCGACCACGCCGTTAACAAAATCCGTCGTGCTGCTTGCAAGATAACCCGTATCCCCAAGAGCCCTGTCCGCAAAATCCTTGATCACATTGAGCCTTGCCGATACCGTGCCCGATGAGGAATTGGTATCCTGAATGGTCTTGTCTATGGAATCGTGGAGCTTGTTGATGCTCTTGCCCAGCTGGGCAATTATATCGGCATTTAAGTCCAGCCTGATATAGGGTTCCGCCTGACCGGTAATGCCGCCCACATCCTTACGTCCTTGTATATAGCCTCTGTTGGTGCAGTCGTGAAGATAACCCGACTGCCTGCCGGCAATGCCGCCCACATTGTAGCCCACATGCTCATAGCCGACCTTGGACCGGTTAAGACAGTTACTGATCTCACCCGTGTTGTGTCCGACTATACCGCCTATGTCAACCTGGCTGGTGGACTGGTTGAGGTACCTCTTGCCCTCCTCCTCCTTTCCGAGATTGATGAGGGATGTGAACACTTCCTCGACCTTAATATCGGAAAGGGAAGTTTCCACCTCCTTGGTTATCGTATTGATATCCGCATCCACATCGCATCCGGTCACAAGTCCCGCATTGGCTCCGCATATGCCTCCGACATAATGAAGGCCCGTTACCTTGCCGGTCACGGAGCAGGCGGATATGATGCCGGACGCCTCATTGTATCCGGCTATACCGCCTATATAATCGTAGCCCTCAACATATCCTTCATACCTGCAGTTACTGATAAGTCCGTAATTGTCACCGACCAGGCCGCCTATGTTGTAAGGCTTTCCGGAAGGCTTCATGACCCCTATAACGTTGATATCCCTGATGATGGCTGTCGGGGCGGTCTTGGAAAAGATCCCTATATAGTTCTCCTCATCCGTAAAAGCTGCCTTGTTGACCGTATGGTTTTCCCCGTCAAATACTCCGGCAAAATAAGGTATGGGGATGAACTTTTCCATGTTGCACTCGATATTGTCGGTAAGTATGACATGCTTGTCGACCGACCAGGTATCAAGCCTGCACTTGAGGGCCAGGTCGCACCACTCATCATAGTTGCCGACCCGGACCACGGTCATGTCCTCTATGTCCATCCGCTCAACCGGTTCATCATCGGATCTTTCGGACTGTCCGTCCTCCATCTCCTCATCCCCGGCTTCATCCGATGTCTCATCATCTGTGCCTTCTTTTTCACCGGCTTCTTTATCCGTTTCGTCTCCGGCTTCACCTTCCCTTGAGACCCTGACGGTCTTTGCCGCCGTCTGAGCACCTCCCTCGTTTTCGGCAAATACCGGCAGAATGTCCGTAAACATCACTGCAATTATGCACAGGAGGCTTATTATCGTCTTGATCGTTCTTTTATTCATGATCTGCCTCCTTTCCCGGTATATCCGTAGCAGCCCCTGACTTTTCTGCAGCTTCGGCTACGCCCGCCGGCTCTTCTGTGACAGGCTCCGTCAAATCCGCTTCCGGTCCGGTCTCGTTCTCATCAAGCTTATGTATGTTTCCCGCCTCAATAAAGGCCGAAACATCGCCCCGGATTATGGCTGACATGGTACCTGTAACGGTACCGTTGATCTGACCTCTTATGGCGCCGTCAACACGTATAAGACCCGATGCGGCTATGTTCCGAAGCGGCATGTTCATGACAAAGGCGGTCTTTGATATTATGGTATCCCCGACCAGCAGTATCTGAGGGAGTACAAAAAGAGTTATGAAAATGGATATTATGGTGCCGCGGCCTATACACTGTCCTATGTTGTAGATGGCGGCATCCGAAGTCAGCCTTCCTATGGTTATCCCGGCAAGGGCCAGCATGGGACCCGAGGTCACGATCGTAGGGAATGAGAGGTTCATGGTATCTATGATCGCATCCTTCCGGCTCATGGTCTTGCGAAGGTCCGTATAACGGCTGGCTATGACTATGGCATAGTCTATGTTGGCACCCATCTGGATTGACGAGACTATCAGGTAACTCATGAAGAATATGTCATCTTTTGCAAGGGTCGGGACCGAAAAATTGATCCATATACTTCCCTGGATGACGGCGATAAGAAGTACCGGCATTCCTGCGGATTTAAAGGTAAAGAGAAGTACAACGAGGACTGCCAGGATCGATACTATGTTAACGACCAGGTTATCTCTAGAGAAGGATTTTTTCAGGTCATACTCGCTCACGCTCTCACCGCACACAAGGCATTCATCATAGTACTTGTATGCCATACTGTGCATCTCATCGATGAATTCATATATCCTGTCCTGCTCATCTGCCGGCATGTCAAGATATACCAGCATACGGACATAGTTCTCGCCCTGCAGCTGGGTCTTGGCAAAATTCATCATCCTGTAGGCATCGTCGAGAGTTTTTTTCGTCTCCTCATCTATTGTGACGTAGCCCTCTTCAACCTCCTTGTGGACGAACATGAACATATCAATCAGGGGAACCTTGTAATCAGACAGTCCGTTCACCGCCTTGGCGTAATCCTTGTCGTTGATGGCATAGGCGGTATAGACCAGCTCCGCCACTTCAAAATCCAGATTGAGAAGCTCCGAGAACTGACGCGGTGACAGCCTGTCGGTAAGGGTATATCCGCCGATCGCCTCCGTATTGGCAAGTCCTACCGCATGATCGACCTCATCCCTTTCGGTAAGGTCAGACAGAAGGGCTTTTTCCTTTTCATGATCACCTGCGGGCACGATCACGGCAACCAGATCCTTGGTGTCAAAATTGCCTTTTATCATGTCCTGGGCGATCTGCTGCTCGTTCTTGATCGGAGGCGTTATGCTACTGTATCCGTATGCATAGTGGCACTTATCGGAAATAAAAAAGGCAATGACTATGAGTACGATAAAGACGGGTACCACAAAAAACCTGGTCGCATAATCATACTTTGCTATCCAGGTGATCTTGGGGATAAAGTTCTTGTGCTTGGTCTTCTCCATGGGGCCGGCAAAAAGCATGATGACACCGGGCATTAGAAGGAACACGGAAACAAGGCTTAGGAGTATGGCCTTGATCAGGACTATACCCATATCCGGACCCATCTTGAACTGCATGAAGGTCATGGCGATAAGGCCGCCTATGGTGGTCAGCGAACTTCCCGATATCTCGGGGATGGCCTTGGTAAGGGCCATGATCGCAGCTTCTCTGGGCGGAAGCGTCTGATGTTCTTCCTTGTAGCGGTTAAGATAGATGATGGCATAGTCTATGGACAGTGCCAGCTGGAGCACTATGGTAACCGAGTCGGATACGTAACTGATGGTCCCGAAAACATAGTTGGTCCCCATCTGCAGTACGGCCGCACCGCCGAAGGTTATCAGGAGGACCGGGATCTCAGCATAGGCCTCCGTTGTGACAAGAAGGACACCGAGAACAATGATGACAACGATGACCGATATCGTTCCCATCTCATCCTTTATAAGCTGGGCACTTATATCACCCAGGCTTGTATCCAGATAATAATCCTTGTTTGCGAGAAAGTCCTTGATACGGTCCTGGGTGTCTATACACCGCTCGTCATCCTCCGGGTACTCGAAGCTAACGTCAAGCCTTGCCGAACCGTTATTGTAATACTCGGCCGTATCCTTATAGTCTACGGAAAAGACGCCCTCCATCTCACCGATGCTTCTGGCAAGTCTCTCACCCTGTTCATATGAAACATTTGCCACCATGAAGGTACATGATCCGTAGGTCGTGAATTCCTCGGCCATAAGGTCGATGCCCCTCTTGGTCTCGGTCGTCTCGGGCAGGTAATATGCTAAGGAGTTTTCAACATTAACCCAGTTTCTTGAGAAGGCTGAAAATATCGCGAGAAGGGCGAAAATGAGGAAGAAAAGGTTCCTCTTGTCCACTATGAAGGCACAGACCTTCGCGATAAAACCGGGACCCCTGTTTTCTTTTTCAGACATGAAATACTACACTTCCTTGCTAAATTACTAATTGATCGCTTCGCGATCGGTCAAATCTTCTACAGGATTTACTCCGCTCACCCTCGCCGGGAGCATCCCATATTTCATATGGGATATTCGGTGCTCAGCCTGTCAAGATCGCTTTGCGATCTTGACATATTCTACCACATCTTGTATGAAAAGTCCAAAAAGCGGCAAAAAGGCACAAATTATGCTATTGGCGGGGCTTTTTGGCCAATGACATTATGACCTCGGGGATGGAGGCGACTGTATCGCTTGCTATCATGCTGATGTCGCCGTATCTTGATGAGGCAAGCTGGCCGGCGGCGCCGTTTATGTAAGCGGCGGCTGCTGTTGCCATGACTTTGTCATCTATGTATGAGACT
>JAILLI010000131.1 GCA_024693225.1 Lachnospiraceae bacterium | reverse complement strand
ACGGCTCCCGCAAGCCTTACGGCGCAGTCCTCCTCATGAAGACAGCCCTCCGGCATATCTCCCACATATACATGCTTCTTTCCAATGTCGAGCAGGCTTTCGATATCCTCTTTGGCTATGACATGTCCCCTTTTAAAAAGGGGGCCCTTAAAGCCCGGCTTCATGGCTGTTATATCATGGCACAGCGTAAGGCCCACTGCATCCTCAACCCTGACTTTTTCCATTATATGATCCTTTCGATAACCTCAGCGATATATCAGAAACCCGGGGATGGCGCTTCCTGCCATTACAGGTCCCTTCATCCCCGTAAGGATACCGTAGGCATCGGCTCCCGCGGCAGATGATATGACCACATTTCCCTGGGCGGCCGCAGCCTTAAGACAGAGCTTTCCGTCTTCTATCCGGCTGCATCCCCTTACAAAGCGGGAAGTATGTCCCCCGGTCTTTTTGATCTCATGGTCTATGATGAAGTCTGTTATCTCATGTTCATATGCGGCATATCCCGCCATCTTCTTCAGGGCGGGGTAACATACGCACTGAAGGTTGGTAAGCGCCGATGCGGGATTGCCCGAAAGAGCCAGCATCATTTTCCCTTCTTTTATACCGTATGCACATGCCATACCGGGCTTCATATCAACCCTGTCGGCAAGTATCTCATAGCCGCATGATGTCATGGCATCCGGGACCAGATCGTAGTCCCCGACCGATACACCGCCTGTTGATATTATGATGTCAGAGACCTCTTCCGCCTTCTTTATGAGCCCGCTTATCTGCTCTTTAGAATCCGATGCATGGCCTGTATATACCGTCTCAAATCCGATCATCTTAAGGGCGGAGCCTATGATATAGCGGTTGGAGTTTCTTATCTTGGCGGGAAGCAGGGGCTCTGCGGGATCTGTGACCTCATCCCCCGTTGTGATGATGGCCGCGACCGGCTTCTTATATACCTTTACCAATAACATACCAAGGGAAGCGAGCACTCCCGAAAGGCCCGGATCTACCTTACTTCCGGCACCTGCCAAAAGGTCCCCGGTCTTTATATCCTCACCGGCCATTATCACGTTATCGCCGGACCTGTAGCTTTGCTTTATCCTTACATACTCATCGGTAAAGTCGGTATCCTCGTATTTACATATGGCATCAGCCCCTTCGGGTAACGGGGCTCCGGTCATCAGACGGATAGCCATACCCTTTTCAACCGGGCTTTTTGCCATCTGACCCGCTCTAATGTTTTCGATCACCTTTAATGTCACGGGAGTATGGTCCGATGCCCCCAAAGTATCAGCTGCCCTGAAAGCATAACCATCATAAGGGGACCTGTCAAAGTGGGGGACACTCTCTTTTGCTATGATATCCTCTGCAAGTATACGGCCGGAGCACTCTTCCAGGTCAAGGGTCCCGGTACCAACGCACCCGGCATATCCCACCAGAAGATCCACGGCTTCCTTATAGCTTATCATCATGACCTCTCCTTCCCGGCTATCCTCTTTCCTCTGCCCTCGACAAGGTTTATCGCAAGAAGTACCACTGTCGAGATCGCGATATTGATAAGTACCCACTTTGCCGCCAAAGCATCATTATCCGTCCTCCACAGCTGGTAGACTGTGGTGGATATGGTAGCTGTCCTGAAGGGTGTGTATCCCGATATCATCATGGTGGCCCCGTATTCTCCGAGGGCTCTTGCAAAAGACAGGATGACCCCTGCTATGATCCCGGTCCTGCAGCAGGGAAGGACAATCCTGAAAAATATATAGGCCCGGCCCAGGCCCAGGGTCTGTCCGGCCTGTTCATAGGTCCTGTCAAAGGCTTCAAAGGCCCCTCTTGAAGTCCTGTACATGAGCGGGAATATTATCACCGAAGTGGCAAAGACTGCCGACCACCAGTTCATGGTAAGCTTCAGTCCGAAGGTCTCAAGAAACCACCTGCCTATGACCCTTTTGGGACCGAGCAGAAGGAGCAGGAGGTAGCCTACGACCGTAGGGGGCAGGACAAGGGGCAGGGTGAAGAGACTGTCCAGGATACCTTTGACAAAGCGTGGAAGCCGCACCACAAGGTCCGCCGCACCTATTCCCAGGACCAGGACTATGGCAGTGCTGATCAGGGCAATCCTTATGGAATTGTACAGAGGGTACATATCCATTACATTCTATCCTTACTTAAGGCATGTAAAACCGACACTCTCAAATACGGCCCCGGCCTCATCGGTGCCAAGGTAGTCAAGAAAAGCCTTGGCTTCATCGGGATGCCCGGCATCCTTTAATACCGCCGCGGGGTAAGTCACCCGTCCGCACATCTCTTCCGTGGCAGTATCTACCGCTTCAAGTCCTGCGGAAAATGCGTCCGTCGAATAAACGATCCCGCAGTCAACAGCTGCCTCCGAAACCTGTGTCGTTACTTCCTTAACATTGGATCCGTAGGTGATAAGGCCGTCCTTTGCAAGCGCCTCCTCGCTAAGTCCGAAGTATTCAAATATCTTCTGCGTATACTGGCCTACGGGAACGTCTTCGTTTCCCATGGCCAGAAGGATATCCTTGTCATTAAGATGCCCGACCATATCTTCATAGGACTTTATGCCCTTGGGATTGCCTTCCGGCACGGCAAGGACAACCTTGTTCTCAAGAAGGTCTCTTCTTGTGGTCTCATCGATATAGCCGGAAAGGCCATCCATCTGCTTTTGCGCCGCGGAGATGAAGATATCGCATTCGGCGCCTTCTTCTATCTGGGTCTTTAAGGTCCCGGACGAATCAAAGTTGTAGATAAGCTTCACGTCGGGATGGGCCCCGCTGTAGATGTTTCCAATCTCTTCCATGGTCTCCGTAAGGGAAGCCGCAGCAAATACGGTAAGGGTCACATCCTCCTCACCCTCTGCCGGATCCCCGCCTTCATCGGCCTTTGGTACTACGTTTACAGACACGTTGCATCCCGCAAGTACAA
>JAILLI010000129.1 GCA_024693225.1 Lachnospiraceae bacterium | reverse complement strand
TACGGAACACTCGAGAAGGTACCTTCTGTCCGAGGGTATAGACGGCAAGACCGTTTTTGTTACGGGCTCGCCCATGAAAGAGGTCCTTTTATCCTCCATGGAAAAGATAGAAAAAAGCGATGTGCTTGACCGCCTGGGCCTTAAAAAGAGGGGGTATTTCCTCCTGTCCGCCCACAGGGAAGAGAACATAGATATAGAGGACAACTTCATGTCCCTTATGAATTCCGTCAACGTGATAGCACAAAAATATAAGATGCCCGTCATCTATTCCACCCATCCGAGGTCTGCCAAGTTCATCGAAAAGAGGGACTTTAAGTTCGACCCCCTTGTATCAAACATGAAGCCCTTCGGCTTTAGTGATTACAACAAGCTGCAGATGAACGCCTACTGCGTCCTTTCGGATTCGGGGACCCTGTCGGAGGAGAGCTCCATGCTCCGCTTCCCGGCCGTCCTCATACGTACATCAACAGAGAGGCCCGAGGTGCTCGACAAGGGATCCATAGTGATCGGGGGCATAAAGGACCGGGATGTCTGTCAGGCTGTCGAGCTTGCGGTGGCAATGTACGAAAATGGCGAAAAGACGGTGGAAGCTGCGGATTATGCCGACGATAACGTTTCAGCCAAGGTGGTAAGGCTGATACAGAGCTACACACATATAGTGAACAAGACCGTCTGGATGAAAGATCAATGAAAGTAATGTGCATGTACCTTCCCCAGTACCACACCTTTCCCGAGAATGACAGGTGGTGGGGAAAAGGATATACGGAATGGGTGGCGGTAAAGGGTGCAGTACCTCTCTACCGGGGCCATATCCAGCCAAGGGTGCCTCTTGGCGGCGATTATTACGATCTGGGAGCCGATGCGGCAGCCGTCCTTTCGCGGCAGGCTAAGCTGGCAGCAGAATACGGGATATACGGTTTTTCCATATACCAGTACTATTTTAAGGGAAAGACCCTTATGGAGGGACCCCTTAAGGCCCTTCTTGACAATCCCCGGATAGACATCAGGTACAATATATGCTGGGCCAACGAGACCTGGACAAGGACCTGGTACGGTCATTCCGACCAGGTGCTCATCGCCCAGGAATACGGGGACGAGGAAGACTGGAGGAGATATTTTGATTATCTTCTTCCCTTTTTTAAGGACGAAAGATACATAAAGATAGATAACAGACCCGTCTGGCAGATATACAAGACCTTTGACATCCCCTGTTTTCCCCGTATGCGCCGGGCCTTTGACACATGGGCCAGGCAGGAGGGATTTGACGGGGTCTACGTGATATCGGGAAAGACGGCAGCCGGAGTTGAGGACCGGCCGGGCCTGGCCGACGCCTATTATTATTTTGAGCCCGGCTACAGCTTAAAGTGCGATCTTGGCCCTGCCGGGACCTTTTTCTATGACCTTTCGACCGCAGCCAGATCCATAAGGAACCGGCTTGTCGGGAAAAGACTGGGATATATCCTTGAGCGGAGGATAGCCGCTAAGAGGATCATGAAGGCCATAGTAAACAGGCAGTACGCCGGCAACGAATTCCCGGGCATTATACCCGACTGGGACAATACGCCAAGAAGGGGTTATAAGGGACTGGTGTACACGGGTACCTGTCCGGAGCTTTTTGAAAAGACACTGCGGTCCTTAAAGGAAAAGGTTGAAGGACATCCCGTCGATTTCGTTTATGTCAATGCCTGGAACGAATGGGGGGAAGGTGCTTATCTCGAACCGGACGAGTACAGATCCTGCGCCTATCTTCAGGCAGTAAAAAGGGTGGTTTATGATCAGCATCATAATGATAGTATATGAGGTCGAGGATTATGTCGAAGAGAGCATAAAGAGTGTTCTTTGCCAGACATATGAGGATATAGAGCTTGTCATAGTCGCCGGATACGGAAAGGACAGATCCCTGGAGATATGCGAAGGATATGCAGCTAAGGATCAGCGCATAAAGCTCATAAAATGCGAGGCCAAGGGGATCGCCGATGCGAGAAACAAAGGCCTTGCGGCATGTTCGGGAGACTATATAGGCTTTGTTGATTCGGATGACTATATAGAGCCTGACATGTACGAAAGGATGCTGGGCCTTATCACAGGATATGATGCAGGCATAGCTGTATGCGGACGCTTTTACGAGTATGTAAACACCACTCTTTCGGATAAGGCGGCACCTGTAAGGGTATTGTCGCCGGAAGAGGCCGTAGCCGTGACCCTCGGTCATGAGGGCTTTTTCCTCCATCTGTGGGATAAGCTCTACAGAAGGGACTTATTTGACGGCATAGTTTTCAGGACCGATGTTACGGTCGAGGACAGGATAGTGGTTGATACCCTGCTTGCCAAAAGCGGCAGGGTGGTATATGACCCGGCCCCCCTCTATCATTTCCGGGAGAGGAGCGGGAGCAATTCCAAGAGAAGGGGCATGACACGGAACAATCTCGAGGCCGACCTTCTGATGGAGGAATACGTAAAGAAAGAGTTTCCGGACCTATCCGCCATGTGCGATACCTTCATGCTCTACGAGTTCATAACCTGTCTTCAGAACGAGACGGTAAGCCCCGACCGGTCAAAGGAAGACATCAAAGAGTACAGGATGAGGATAAGAAAGAAGCTTGATGATGCGGGAGCCGGCATAGGGGGAAGGCTCAGGCTGAAGGCGGCCCTGGCCCTTTATATGCCCCGTGTTCTGGGATTTTATACAAAGAGGCGGCAGGCAGCCGCTGCTTCAGAACTGGAGAGATTTCCCTGATGATAAAAGATACCATGTTCAAAAACAAGAAAATACTCATGATATGCAGGGAGACTTACTGCAAGCCCCTCTGGTTTCTTGCCGAGAAGCTCAAGGAGGACAACGAGGTCGCGGCTTTCTTCATAATGTCCAGCGAGTGCAGCTACACGAAGACCTATTACAACGAGCATACATATTATGAGTTCCTAAAGCTCTTACCCGACATCAAGGTCTATGATGTAAAGGATATATGTGAGCAGTTTATAGAGGGAATGAAGAAGTCGGATGAGCCCTACGATCTTTCTTATCTTAAGATGATCGATGAGAAGTACAGCCATTACAAGAACCTCAACATGCAGCTCATGAGCTCACAGATGAACACCAGGCACTATCACTGGCGCATGTACTGGAAGGTCACGTCCTATGCCGAAAACCTCTACTGGCTGGAGCTTAATTACAAGAAGATAATCTCCCTTCTGGAGGAATTCAGGCCCGATGTCATATTTGACATGGACAATGCCGAGCTGCAAAGGACAATACTCTGCGAGGTCTGCTATGAAAAAAAGATCCCCTGCATGACCATAGAGTATTCAAAGCTTGGCTATTACAAGTATCCCAGCTTCCAGAACGCCTATTCCACGGATCCCTATTTTATAAGGCTCTTTAATGAGATAAAAGCCCTTCCGCAAGAAGAGATAAAAGACAGCATCGAATACGTGGAAAACTACCGCAAGGAGAACTCCATCATGAACCGGGAGTTTGCCGGATCGGTGACTTCCAAGTATGAGAGGGACAGCCTCATATGGATAGCCAGGGTCATGCACGGCAAGCTGGAGTATTTCTATGACATGGATATAAGGAAGCACAACCTTTCCCTCAAGAAAAAGAGCCCCATGCTCTATGCCCCTTCCCTGCCCTATATCCGCTACTATCTGGAGGAGGAGCTGAAAAAGAGATATCTGTACGGAAAGAACAGGTACTTCGAGGATCCGGTCGAGGGAGAGGATTACGTATACATGCCCCTGCACCTGATACCCGAATCATCCGTCTTCGTCAAGGCCTCTTATTATGTGGATGAACTCAACCTTATCGAGCAGGTGTCAAAGGCCCTTCCCATAGGCTGGAAGCTCTATGTCAAGGAGCACCAGGCCATGCTGGGGGAGAGGGGTTTTGAATTCTATAAAAAGGTTAAGGAGATACATAACGTCCGCCTTGTCCAGATCAATTATTACAAGGATCCCAAGCCCTGGATAGTCAACTCAAAGGGAGTGGTGACCATAACCGGGACCGCCGCATACGAGGCGGCACTTCTGGGCAAGAGGTCGATAATATTCGGGGATGTTCCCTTTGCCCTTATAGACGGGATCACGCAGATAAAGTCCTTTGATGATCTGCATGAAGCCATAAAGTCCTTCGGAAGCGTTGACAGCCTGCATTCGGCTGCCTGCTACGTGGAGGCCGTAAAGAGGGCGGGGAGCGAGGTCCGCATATTCGAGCTCATGAACGATGCGGATGACATATTCTCGGGGAAGAAGGAACGGACACAGGAGTTCGATGATATGATGAACGAGCTTGTGGATTTTTACGAGAAGGGATATAAGAGGTATCTTCAGGCAAAGGAAGAGGGGTATTTCATCTCGGATATCCCGGTTTAAAGGAAGAACAAAAGGAGCAGAGGGCTTATGGAGAGCGTTATAACAAAGCGCCTTGAGGAAGGCAGATTTGTACTGATAGCAGAGATAGGCGTCAATTACTATGACATAGCCAAAAAGATGGGCATATCCGACATGGATGCGGCAAAGCTGATGATAGACGAGGCGGCGGCGGCCGGGATACATGCGGTCAAGTTTCAGACCTACAAGGCAGGTACCCTTGCCGCAAAGGATTCGCCCTATTACTGGGATATAAACGAGGAGCCGACCAGGTCCCAGTATGAGCTCTTTTCCAAGTTCGACAGCTTCGGATACAGGGAGTATAAAGAGCTTAAAGAGCACGCTGACAAGGTGGGGATCGAATTCCTGTCGACGGCCTTTGATATCGAAAGCGCGGATTATCTTGATGAGCTTATGGAGGTATACAAGATATCCTCATCGGACCTGTCAAACATCCCCTTTATCACCTACCAGGCAAAAAAGGGCAAGCCCATCCTCCTTTCTGTGGGAGCCTCGGATGAAGAGGAGATAGATGAGGCGGTGCGTACCATAAGGGAGGTCTCGTCTGCCCCCATTACCCTCCTTCACTGTGTGCTTGAATATCCAACCCCGTTAGAGGATGCAAACCTTCTTAAGATAAGATCCCTTAAGGAAAGGTATCCGGATCTTTACATAGGTTACTCGGATCATACAAAGCCCACCCCCGAATGTGACGTCATAAAGTGCGCCTATAATCTGGGGGCCGTGCTGGTGGAGAAGCACTTTACCCTTGATAAGACCTTAAAGGGTAATGACCATTATCATGCCATGGATCCCGCTGACGCAAAGGCCATACTTGCCTCCATAGAGCGGATGGACATGATAAGAGGGAAGGGGGACCTCAAGTGTCTTGATACAGAGGGGGCGGCAAGAGCCAACGCAAGAAGGTCCTTGGTATCCGCCTGCTTTATAGGCAAGGGGACATTGATCACCGAGGACATGCTGACCTTCAAGCGGCCCGGGACGGGGATAAGCCCCGCAGACATTGCAAGGGTCGCAAGTTCAAGGGCAGCTGTTGACATAGAAGAAGATACCATCCTGCAGGAGAACATGCTCACAGATGGAAAATGACGCAAGCAGCAAAAGCACGGTCATAAAGTCGGGTATATGGTATACGGTGGCAAACGTTTCTATAAGGGCTGTGGCCATCATCACCACCCCCATATACACGGGCATGCTCACCACAGCGGACTACGGCAGGGCCAACACCTACAATTCATGGATTGACATCTTTAATGTCTTCGCATGTCTGTGTGTCGTATACTCCATAGGAAGAGCAAAGCTTGATTTTAAGGACCGCTTCGACGAATACATGTCAGCCCTTCAGGGACTGTCAAGCTCCTTCGCCTTTATCCTCCTCATCATAGCCTTTATATTCCGCAATGCCCTCTCGGCCTGGATACAATACGAGGTCCCGCTGGCGGTGGGACTTTTCGCATATCTGTGCGTATCCCCTTCGGTCGAATATATGATGCAGAAATGCAGGTACGAGTACCGCTACAAGGAGAACATCCTGATATCGGTCATCACCTGTGCGGGGCAGGTCACCCTGTCCATAGTCCTGATGCTGGTATTTAACGACAGCAGGTATATAGGCAAGATCCTCGGCGTCATGCTGCCGACCTTTATCATGGGTATAGTCTTCTATATAAGCTTCATAAGACGGGGCCGGGTATTCTATAAGAGGGAATACTGGAAATATGCCCTGACAATAGGCCTTCCCATGATACCACACGCCCTTGCCATGATCCTTCTGGCCCAGATGGACAGGATAATGATCAAGGACATATCGGGTGATGGACAGGCCGGCCTCTACATATTCGGATATTCCTTTGCGACCCTTCTCATGATATTCACGAATGCGATCGGCCAGGCCTGGCTCCCCTGGTTTAACGACAGCCTCTATGCCGGAAACAGGAAGAGCATAAGGGATGTGCAGAAAAAGCTGGTCCTTCTGGGCTGCTTTCTGTCCTTTGCCTTTATAGTGGCAGCTCCCGAGGCCCTGCAGATCCTGTCGATCAGCAATGACACCTACTGGGTGGCCAAATATGTGGTCCCGCCCATAGTGCTCGGGACCCTGGCCCAGTATTTCTATACCAATTACGTGAATGTCGAGATATTCATGAAGAAGACCCATATAATAGCGGCAGGATCCTGTCTTGCGGCCCTTATCAACTATGTATTGAACAGGGCCTTCATACCCCGTTTCGGCTATACGGCGGCCGCCTATACGACCCTTGCAAGCTATGCCGTCCTCATGGTCCTCCATTATGTCATGGTAAGGTTCGTGCTGGGCGAGAAGGTATATGATGACCTTTATATGTTTGCCGCCCTGATCCTGATGACCCTCATGGGGCTGGGATTTCTGGCACTCTACAAGGAAGGGTGGGGGTTCATTGGGGCAAGGTACGGCCTGGCGGCAGCCATCACAGCCATTTTTGCATTTATAAGAAGACGTGATATAATTACGCTAGCGAATTATGTGAAAAAACGGTTTTTCCGGGAAAAAAGATGAAAATACTGATAGTCATACCCGCCAGGGGCGGGTCAAAGAGAATACCGAGAAAGAATGTGCGGATAATGTGCGGCAAGCCCCTTATCGCCTATTCCATAGAAAATGCCAGGGCCCTTAAGTCCATACCGGACTTTGACCTTGATGTGGCTGTATCCACTGATGACGAGGAACTGGGTTCAATAGTAAAAAAGCGGGGGGTCGAGGTCATAGCAAGGCCTGCCGAGCTTGCCACGGACAGGGTGACACTTGATCCCGTCATATTCCATGCCGTGAACTACATGGAAGAGGAAAAGGGGATAAGATACGATGTGGTCATAACCATGCAGGCGACCAGCCCCACCCTTAAGACGGACACGGTAAAGGCGGCCATAGAGTACTTTGCGGCTCACGACTTTGATACGGTCCTTTCGGCCACCAACAGACCCCACCTGTCATGGGGTGTAAGCAGTGAGGGAGAGTATGTAAGAAATTACGAAAAGCGTCTCAACTCCCAGGAGCTGCCACCCAACTACATAGAGACAGGCGGTTTCCTTATAACGCGGCGGGAATGCGTTACGGAAAATGCCCGTATAGGCAAGAAGGTCAGCATCTTTGAGATAAGCGAGGATGAGGCTGTAGATATAGATACCTATCCCGACTGGATACTGTGTGAGAACATATTGCGCCGCAGGAAGATAATGTTTAGGACCGTCGGTAAAAGATCCGTGGGCATGGGCCATGTGTACAGGTGTCTGACCCTGGCATACAAGCTTACGGGTCATGAGGTGGTATTTGCGGCATCGGAAGATTCGGATATAGGTATAGAGAAGATAAGAGAATCGGGCTTTAATGTCATAAGTATAAAGGATGATGCCCACTTTGAGCAGGTACTTGCCGAGGAGAAGCCCGATATACTCATAAACGACATATTGGATACGAGTGCCGGCTATATGCTGATGGCGGCAAAATACGTAAAGAGGATAATAAACTTCGAGGATGTGGGACCCGGAGCCCAGTATGCCGATGCGGTCATCAATGCCCTTTACGAAAAGGGGGAGAAGCTTCACAACGAATATTACGGGAGCAGGTATTTCTGCATCAGGGATGAGTTCCTTGAAGAGCACCCCAAGGATTTTTCGGAGGAAGTGAAGAATGTCCTCGTTATCTTCGGCGGGGCAGATCCGTCCGACCTGACGGGAAGACTGTACAATATATGCAAAAGGCTGCATAAGGACCATCCGGATGTGGAATTCCATTTTCTCCTGGGATTTGCCTATCCCTACGCCGACAGGATCACCACATGCGAGAATGAAAAGATCTTCATCCACAAGGATGTAAAGAGGGTCAGCTCCTATATGAGCAAGATGGACCTCGCCATCACCAGCCAGGGGCGGACCGTATACGAGCTTGCCAGCATGGGTGTGCCGGCCGTGGTACTGGCCCAGAACGACAGGGAAGCAAAGCACGTGTTTGCCGGCATACAGAACGGCTTCATCAATCTGGGGATCGGTTCGGAGACTGATGACGAGACCGTCATATCAACCATAGGGTGGCTGTTTGATACACCCAACGTTCGCAGGGAGATGCGAAAGCTCCAGCTGCAGAAGGACTTCTCAAAGGGACACGAGAGGGTCATACGCCTTATCCTCGATGACAGTGACGAGAACGCGGACGGTTAAGCTATGAAAAAGAGACAGACAGAGGATCCTCTTGCCCAGGCAAGGCGCCTTGCCCGGGAAGAGGCCGAAAGGAAACGGCTGGAGATGGTAAAGGCCCAGAATGATATTTCCGTCGTTTCTCTTGATAACAACATAGAAAACTCATTTATCGGACAGAACATGTCGGACCCCGGGCAGGAAGGACTCTATACAAAAGAGGCCCGGAAGGTCGCAAAGTCCTTAAATCGCCTCGAGACCAGAAGGGTCATGCTGGTCAATACCGTGGTGGGGACGGGGAGTGTCGGAAGGCTGGTCGCGGGTCTTTATGATGCTCTTAGTGCCAACGGCTACGAGTGTATGGTCGCCTACGGAAGGGGGACCAGTCCCGAAGGCATGAAGGCCTACAGGATAGGACAGGACCTCGACGTCTACATACACGGGGGGCTGTCGAGACTTACCGACAGGCACGGCTTTTATTCAAAGAGGGCCACGATAGAGTTCATAAAGGTGATAGAGGATTTTTCTCCCGATATCATCCATCTTCATAACGTTCACGGTTATTATCTGAATATCCGTGTTCTTTTTGAGTACCTGAAAACGACGGATATCAGGGTCATATGGACCCTGCATGACTGCTGGTCTTTTACTGGACACTGCTCCCATTTCGAATACATAGGCTGCATGAAATGGGTTAGCGGCTGCTATTCCTGCGAACAGCTGAATGAATATCCCAGATCGGTCGGCAAGGATAATTCCCGCAAGAATTACCTGGATAAGAAGGAGCTTTTTACGGGCCTGCCGGATCTTACCCTGGTGACGCCTTCACAGTGGCTCAAAGCAAGGGTGGAACAGTCTTTTCTGGGTGATTATCACTGCCTTGTGGTGCCGACCGGGATAGATACGGACGTATTCCATCCGATCGCGGAAAAAAGATCCGATGACAATCTGGTCTTCAGGCTCCGCAACAGCTTAAACCTTCGCAACAAGAACGTTCTGCTGGGTGTTGCCAATCCCTGGCGTGAGCGCAAGGGCCTGATGCAGTTTGTCAACCTTTCAAAGCTGATAAACGAGAGATGCGTTATAGTCCTTGTCGGCCTTAATGACGACCAGCTTGCCGCACTCCCCGAATCCATAATTGGCATAGGGCATACCGACAGCGCTTCGGAGCTGGCGGCCCTCTATTCCATGGCCGACATATACGTGAACCTCACCCTGGAAGATACCTTCCCTACGACCAACCTTGAGGCTCTTGCCTGCGGTACCCCGGTCATAACCTACAGGTCCGGGGGAAGTGCGGAGACCATCGACGAAAGCTGCGGTATAGCCGTAGAGCGCAACAGTGTGCAGGGAGTAGTGGCAGCGGTTGATACCATAGTATCGCAGAAGGGTATAGCCTATACGGTTGATGACTGTGTAAGGCATGCCCGCCTCTATGACAGGGAGATACGATTTGACGAATACATCCGCGAGGTCTATGAGGGAATGTAGATGAGAATACGAGATCTTAGTACCAAATTCCAGCATTCCATAGTGTTCCTTATCGAAATGACCATGTACGCCGCTGTCCTTGCGACGTTTTTTCTGCTGTTTTCCATAGACAATCCGGAGATCATAGTACTGTCGAGGACAGCTGCGGTAACCCTCTCCACCTTTGTCATAATGCTGGTCCTTCTGACCTTCATGTACGGGAAGTTTGATGCCGGACGGCGCAGGTGGGGACAGATCGCCCTTTCCGTGTCCATAACGGTCATCATAACGGACCTCATAACCTATTTTGAACTTACCATAATGAAGACCAACGAGGCCAACAATACCACCTTCAGGCTTGAGAACTTCGGCATCCTCTTCCTGGTGATGGTCATCCAGACCCTTGTTGTCATACTTGCATCATACGGGGGAGAGGCCTTTTATTTCTGGATCAATCCCCGGGAAAAGTGCCTTATCATAACGGAAGATGTAAAGAATGCGCAAAAGATCGCAGCGGCTCTTGGCGCATTTGAAAAGAAATACGAGGTTTCTGGTATAGTATCCTATGAGGATCCAAACCTTGAGGAGAAGATGGTCGCGGCCGATTCCATAGTCCTCTACGACCTTGATGCAAGTAAGCGGAGCAGCCTTATAGATTTCGGCTACCAGAACCTCAAGAACATATATTTCAATCCCCATATAGCCGACATTTTAGAGCAGAATTCCCATCCCGTTATCATGGATGACATATCCCTCTTCTCGACCAGATACCATATGATCTCTTTTGAGGAGAGGCTGGTCAAGAGATTCATGGATATCTTCATATCCCTTGCCGCCTTGGTCATAACCAGTCCCATACTCTTAGTATCCGCCATATGCATAAAAAAGCATGACAAAGGCAGGGTCTTCTTCCGCCAGAAGAGGGCTACGGTCCACGGCAGGGTCTTTGAGATAATAAAATTCAGGACCATGCGGGAGAATGTGGAAAACTATTCGGCTACGGAGGATGATGACAGGATCACCCCGGTCGGCAGGATACTGCGCAAATACAGGATCGATGAACTCCCCCAGTTCATAAACATACTGAAGGGGGACATGAGCCTTGTGGGCCCCAGGCCCGAAATGCTCGAGAACGTTGCCGATTACGAGAAGGATCTTCCGGAATTCCGCTTCCGCTTAAGGATGAAGGCAGGGCTTACGGGACTGGCCCAGATATACGGCAAGTACAATACCTCGTCAAGGGACAAGCTGATGCTTGACCTCATGTATATAGAAAACTACAGCCTGGTCCGCGACATACAGCTTCTCTTCCAGACGGTTTTGGTCCTCTTCAAGGCCGAGGACAGCACAGAGGCTTTTAAGAATGACTGAAGGGGACGGGGCAAGAAAGATGGATGAAGACAGGGTAAGGATATCTGTGGTCACGGTCACTTACAACTCGGCTGCCACTGTGGCGGAAACGGTAAGATCCGTCCTTGACCAGACATATCCGGTATATGAATATATAATCATCGACGCCTGCTCGACGGATGACACCCTTGCCATAGTGGAGGGCTACAGGGCGGACTTTGAAGGGATAAAGGCAAAGCTCATCGTGGTCAGCGAACCCGATGAGGGCATGTATGATGCCATGAACAAGGGGACGCAGCTGGCATCGGGAGATATTGTGGGGATAATAAACAGCGATGACCGCTATGAGGCGGATGCCTTAAAGGTCGTTGCCGACACCTACAGGCAGGACCCCTTTGACCTCTTCTGGGCTGATATAAGGATGGTAAGGCCCGACGGCAGGTCCTTCATCAAGCATGCAAAGGACCGGTCCTATGCCACCAGCAGGGACTGGAATCATCCGACGACCTTTATTACAAAGAAGATCTATGAAAAATACCGGTAC
>JAILLI010000127.1 GCA_024693225.1 Lachnospiraceae bacterium | reverse complement strand
GTCAGATGGTATATCACGGATGTCCATACTATACCTATCTGCCTGCCGGGAAGCTCTATGGTCTGCATCTGGAATATGCCGAAGGAAACCAGAAATAAAACCGTTATAAGGACTGCGGCTACCTTCAGATAATGGTCGTGGAGTATGATGGAAGTCACCATCACTCCGATGACTATGGCGGTAAACATCTCCAGATACTTAAAACCATGCGAAAGGTTGTAGATCGAGACAAACGAATTGTAATCGAGCCCGTTCAGCATGAGGTACATGAGCTGCATGGTGAACTTCTTGTATATCATGGACGAAACATAATATATACACTCCACTCCGGCAAGTATAACGCCCCATATCTGCAGGAGCTGGTTGATGGTCTCCGCCGGAAGGGTCGGAAGATGATCCCCGAATATCTCCTGCTGGAGCCGTCCGAGTTCATCCCTGTCATCCTCTTCTATAAGACCCATATATCGCTTCAGCTTCCTCCATGCAATCAGGAAGACTGCGGCGATCAATACTATCTCAAGGAGCGAGCATACGGTCTGGACGATCGACAGGACCTCGTCCATCATGTCCGGAAAGAGACTGACAGAATGGTTTATGATCATCCTGACCAGGGCTTCAAGCAGTGATCCCGCCAGTCTTATGACCGCGGAAAACATTATCGCATATGAAAGCAGATGCTTTTTTTTACTTAAATACATGATCCCTCACCCCTTCTTGAGAGAGCCTGTGTCAGGGCTTAATTGGCAAATGGCGTAAAATCGAGCCTTTTGATATCGTCCATCCTTCCCAGATACTCGTTGAACTCATCCTCGCTTATCTTGTCCCACTCACCCTCTTCATAGGAAAAAGATACAAACCAGGGGTTATCCTTGTTTTCATATGCATCATACTTGACCGCGATCTGCGGAATGAGTTCTGTGCTGTTGGGAGTGATGTAGTAGGATACCACTTCCGTAAGGTCTGCTCCGCCCGATGCTTCATTAACGATAAGGCCCCCGTTCAAGACATAATAACGGTCTCTCGGGTAACCCGAAACGACATGGGCCGGCTTTCTGTCGATCATGGTATATATGTCGTAGATCAGACCCTTATCCTCACCTTCCGTGATCTCGCCGACTGCAAGTTCATCAATACCGTCACTGTTCATGTCCGTATATGCATAGCCCGTAACCTTCATGACATCAGGCGCGCTTTCATACTGGCTCATGGCATAGTACATGGAGCTCATGCCGTTCTCCTCGAGCTTGTTGGCATCCCAGCCCTCGGAAATGGCAGTCTTAAACTGCTCTATGACATCACCGTAGAGATCCTCTCCCTTTGTTCCGGCACCGGCTATATACTCTCCGCCGCCTGCAGGCTTGATGGAGTTTACGATGGCATCCATGCTCTTATATATCTTCTCATAGCTTTCCGGCATAGCGGTATATTTCTCATAGTCCCACTGCACATCCGTAGCCTGGGTAATGGTCACATCATATATCTCATCTTGCAAATGGATCTCGCCCTTCTTGGTATCAATGCCTCCGGCGTAATCACCGGGGTTCTTATAGGCCTGAATACTGAACACATAGCCTCCGAAGCCGGCATCCCTTGCTTCCTTATCACACAGTTCGATACCATTGGGGGAAGAAAAAGCGATATAGCCGGTCACATCCGCAGGTACGGTCACAGAAAAAAGATCGCCTGCAAGGACCCCGTTTGCATCGGGACTTATCTCTTTTACGCTGTCCTCATTTCCCGTATCCGCCGTCTCTTCCGGTACCTGCTCATCCGGAGCGGTCCCGTCATCCGCGGCTGTCTTATCCCCTGCGTCTTCTGCCTGAGGGGCGGCGGTCCCGCCGGTATTGATGTTCACGTTACATGCACAAAGAGTGATCATGCATCCCGCCATGATCAGAGCGATGATATTTCTTTTCATATATTATATTCCTCCATGAATTCTTATGATCCGATCAACCAATAAGCGACCGATGTCCCCGCCGGGAGAATCATTCTTCCCCGGCTATATGCGTAAAGAGATACTGCAGTACCTCGGGCGTAAACTGCCTTGCGCTTATACCCATGGTATATGTGCCGTCTTCATTTTCCACCTGACGGTTGACATCCGCATACATTATAAGGGTGCTGGCAACGATTATGATGTCCTTCCCAACAAGATCAGGTGAGCCTGCGGGCATGGTGATGCCCATACCGAGCGGGCTTACATTCTTTGTTTAAACATAATACCTCTCTCCCGTATCACATACGACTATCACAGACTTTGCCTTATATCCGACACGCGAGATATTACGTCTTTCCTTTTTATTTTCCATAAGACGGGTCACTCTCCTTCTTACGGCAGGAGGGCATGTAAAACCATATCCTGCCCCGATACTTTGCAGATCTTCGATGGATCCGCATACAGAGATATTGTAGCAGAAGGTACTATTATGAGCAAGTTCGGGCGGTCGGTGATATTATTAACTTATGATAATGTCAGTTGGGGCGGCCAAGGATCCTTCCGGCTAAAAAGCCTTGACCAAAATACCGCCGGCCCTTTTGGGCGGATTAAGTTGAATAAGAGGCCGTCTCGTTATATAATGGCGCCATGGGAAATTCCGACAGAAAGCGAAAAATCATATGGTCTGCGGCCGGTGCCTTCATACTGGCACTGGGCCTTGCCGTGGTCATTTTCTACATATATAAAAGATGCAGGGCTGAGTTCAATGCCGATTTTACCGACACCCTGCTATGGGCAAACGCGTCGGTGGAAAGCGGCAAATTCTACAATCCCGATTACTGGTACGCATATTTCCTGCCTTTTTCGGGCATTCCCCTGATGATCCCCATAGTGGCTGCCTTCGGACTTACATATTTTTCCCACCAGCTGGGGATGACGATCTTCGTCCTCATATTTGCCGCAGTCCTCGTATGGTTTTTCCGGTCGGCAAAGTGTTCATACGGCTGCGCCTTCGCCCTGTCGGGCATTACGCTGATACTCATGTGCTCATCTGTGATCACACGGATGATCTTCTACGGACACATAATCCATTACAGCCTGGTCATAGTCTTTATGTGCGTGGCTTTCTGTCTTCTGTCAAGGTCTTCATCCTTTGACGGGGACCTGCGCGCAGGCGACGGGGCATCACAGCAAGCCGGAAAAAAAGCCGCAAGATCCCGTGTCTTCATCTGTCTTACGGCCATATGGTGCCTGTTGTGTACCACAAACGGGGTGGCTACCATCCTGCTCTTTTTTGTCCCCTTTGTCGCATCCCTGATCCTGGAGCGCTATCTTGACAAGACACCCATTTCCCTTGAACATGATAAGGGTCTTATAACCGATACAGGTATAATATCCGCCGGCGGCCTAATTGGCGTGATCATCAAGTTCGTCTTCTTCTCGTCAAGCACCTACGAGGATTCGATCACGGCCCTTCTGCCCTCTGACGGATGGGTATGGAAACAGAGCCCCTTCCTTCTGGAATGGATCAAGGTCCTGACCGGGGATTCGCCCGATGATGTCCTTATGCAGAGCTTTGACGGTATCAGGATACTGGTCATGTATGTATTTGCCCTTATTCTCCTGATAGTACCCGTCTTTGCCGCGATCTCATATAAGAAGATAACAAACCGCCTGCTGCGCCTGCTCATACTCTACTACTGGCTCATGTTCGCCATAACGCTTCTGACCTATTCCGTAAGCTATGCTCTTGTATCCAACTGGAGGCTTGCCCACCTGGCCTGTGCCTCCCTTATGGTCACCCTTTTATATACGGTATATATGCTGAAAAATCGCCTTTATGTACGGTGGATCGTCCTTCTGATACCCGTCCTTGCCGTCTGCACCCTTATCTCCATGCTGACGGTAAGATCCATCCCTTCGGCAACTGATGCCAACCAGAACGACCGGCTCATAGCCATATTTGAAGAGCACGGCCTTACAAGGGGCTATTCATCTTCCTTCTGGAATTCGGCAAATGCCGCGACCGTCCTCTCCGACGGAAAGATAGTCGTAAGTCCCATCACCATATACCCTGACGGCTCCTATGAAGTAAGGCGCTACCAGTCTGAGCCGTGGGAGTATGAGGATGCACAGGATACGGACAGATATTTTGTGGTCGTTGCCGACGAGGATCTTGACTACGCAGCGGATACTCTGGGCAAAAACAAGATCGAAGAGATCAAATATCAGGACAACATGTACATATGGGTATTTGACCGCAACATATTCGAAAACCTGGAACCGGTATACACCCCTTTATCTAAATAAAAAGGCAGGATGTCTTGAAGAACAGAACACTCTTTTTTTGCATATTCTTCATATTGACCGGTGCGATCACCCTGACGGATACGCGCTCTTTATACGGTCCCTATCTCCTTGCGGCCGTCTTTGGCATCTTCTGTCTTTTGAAGATCAAAAACATTGACTGCCCCCGTAAAACGCGCGGATACCGGCTTGCCCTTGCGGCCTCACTTATATCCGCCATATTCATAACCCTTGCCAACTACGATATCTGGCAGCATCCCGAACTTCCCGGGGACTGCACCGTCCTCTTTTCCCGACTGGTAAAGCTTATGCTGATCTTCTTCATCATGGCGGGAACTTTCACATGTACCCTTTGCATACTGGTATATACGATATTTGTCGAAAAAGCCTTTACGGTATTGACCGTACAGGTCGATCGCCGCAGGCTCACTCTTTCATTCCTGATCCCCTTCTGCCTGATATCCCTTATCTACCTTACGGTCTACTTTTCATCCTATTTTCCCGGTCTTATGTCGCTCGACAGCATAGACCAGGTCCGTCAGATCTATACGGGCACCTACAGCAACCACCAGCCCTTCTACCACACCATGATACTCGGGGCTTTTATCCGGGCCGGTCTTATGATCTTCGGCGATATCAACAGGGCAGTCATGTTATATGTCGTATTCCAGATACTCTTCATGGCTGCGAGCTTTGCATATGTTACTTATAATATCGCCTCACTCGGCATGCCCCGGTGGATGATAAGGCTTGCTGCCGCCTGGTATGCCCTCATGCCCTTTCATATAATGTTTTCCTTCACGGTCTGGAAGGATGTATTCTTCGGAGCCTTTGTGACCATACTGATCATACTGCTTATAAGGATAGAACGGGATATGGCGGGCTTTTGGACTTATGTGGCTTTTGCCCTCTTTTCCGTACTCATATGCCTGATACGGAGCAACGGCCTCTTTGCCTACGTATTCGTCTTTGCGGGAGTGGTGCTCCTCATGAGAAAGCACAGATCCCTTCTGGTCATGATGCCCCTTGTCATCGTCTTATCATTCGTACTCAAACACAACGTCCTTTCTTCCCTTAACGTTGTCCAGCCCGATACTGTGGAATCCTTGAGCATTCCCCTCCAGCAGATATCAAGGGTCGTAGCCGAAGGAGGGTACATGACCCCGGAGGATGAAGCCTTTCTTTCAAATATCATAGATGTTTCATCCATTAAGGACATATACGATCCCGACATATCCGACCCCATCAAGAATGCCATACGCGACTTCGGGAATGAGGAATATCTTACAAAGAACATGGGATCTTTTGCACAGGTCTACCTGCGAACGGTCATCCACAATCCTTCCCTGTGCGTTTTTGCCTGGGTCGACAGCACATGCGGCTACTGGAATTCGGGCTATAATTACTGGGTATGGTTCTGGGACGTGGAGGAAAATGACCTCGGGATAAGCCGCACGGTCTTCTCCCCGGGTGTCCTGCGCTTTATGGACAGATATCTCTGGCTCTTCTACAATGTCCGCGCCTTCCAGCTCTTTACGGCCATAGGCATGTTCGTATGGATCGTACTGGTACTCTTTGTAAGAAACATAGCGACAAAAAACCGGGCCGGTATCATTGCCGCCGTCCCCATACTTGCCATACTCCTATCCCTGCTCGTGTCATCACCGGTATATGCGGAATTCCGATATATGTACCCCCTGTTCACAGCCCTTCCCATCCTCTTTGCGATAACCTTAAAAGGCAGTACAGCCCAGCTTACCAAAGCGGCTGCAGCTGATCCCGTGGAGAATGAGGTTGACACTCCCGAAGAAGATAATTAAGACAAAGGAACGGACATACAGGCGGCAGATGATCAATGACCTTACGGCCCAAGGAGGACAAAATGAGGATCACATGCAACAACACCTACAGAGTCGATGAAGAGATATTAAACGAGACCGTATTTGAAAAATACGGGTACAGCTCCCCTTCCGCCGAAAGGGAGATCATATGTCTCGCCCAGACCGGCAACAAGGCGGCCTTAAAGTCCTATGCCGACCTTCTCTTTTACCGCAAGATACCCTGCAGGAACAATTACAGCAAGGCCTTTCCCATGTACTGCCAGTCTGCCGGCATAAGCTTTAACGGGAGCGAGATAACGTGTACGGGTGACGGTACGCCCCTTTCCTTTTATTTCATAGGCTATTACCTTGTGAACTACAAGTGCGAATCGATACTGAAAAAATGTGAGACAATAGATGAGATAGAAAACATGACCCGGCAGGAACGCTTAAGCTGCGCCCTGGATCTGGCGCTTGCAACGCTTTCCGCCATAAGATCGCCTGCTGCCGTCAACCTGATCGGAAGGATCATAGATGAGGCCCCGGCTCTGGCCGCTCGCCTTGACGAGCCGGCTACTTCCGAAGACTGCTTCGACGAGGCCGCTGAAGGCGGTTATGTATACGCCTGTAACAATCTTGCCGCAAAAGAAGCGGACATAATTGTCCGGGGTGCGGGGGACATAAACGAACACGTCAACAGTTTCATCCACTACCTGACCATATCTGCGGACAGGTATGAACCCTACGCCGCCAACCGTCTGGGACTTTTTTACATGACCGGCGAGGTCCGCTCATCATCGGGAGATAAGGTCTATCTCCACGATTACATCAATATCACCTTCGCAAAGAAGTACTTCAAAAAGGCGACGGTATATCCCGATACCAACAGTGCCTGGGCCTACTTTAACCTGATCAAGTATTTCCATAAGGACTATGATACCAACATAGAACTCTTAAACGAGCATATGGACTGCATCAAGGAGCTGAACCCGGCTGTATATGACATAGCCATGGAATTATAGGCTGCTTATTTTCTGATCTTAATGCCCTTCTTATACGTACTCCAGGCTCCGGAGTACCTCATTCCGCCGACAGCCTTGTAAGGGCAGACCCTTACATAGTATGTCCTGTTCTTTTTAAGGCCCTTTATGGTCTTCGACAGGGTCTTTGCCGAGTTTGTGACCATGGTCCCGGCATCTGTAAAATCCTTATCCAAAGAATACTGTATCAGATAGCCGCTGCATCCCTTTACACCCTTCCAGGAGACCTTAAGGGATCTTTTCGCTTTATTTGCCACACTCTTTATCTTAGACTGCGGCAGACGGTAAATGGTTGCCGGCTTTGAAAAAGTACTGTAATACTTTTTGCCGCCCGCGCTTCTTACCGCTTTTACCTTGTACGAATACTTCTTCCCCTTCTTTGTGGCCTTATCGTCCTTATATGTATTTCCGGCTGCATTTCCGACTTTTTTGAAGGATCCACCCGTGCTCCGGTAAATGATATATCCTGTTGCTCCCCCGGCCGGATCCCAGGAAACCAGGGTAGCCCCTGCAGCATTTTCGACATGTACGTTTGCCGGCGCATCGGGCTTTGCTCCCTTTACCGTAACATCACAGAAGGCATATCCGCCAAACCCGTCGACCTCTATATATGTCCTCCCGGGGGCCACCGCATGGACCGTTCCGTCCGGATCAACCGTTGCAACCGACTTATCGAAGCTCAGCCAGCTGAAGGAGTTGGTGTTGCTGTTCTTCGGATTTATGACTGTGGGTATGAGCTTTTCAGATTCCCCGTCAAATAGTGTCAGCTCACTTTTATCAAGCCTTATAGCTGTACCTACGGTAACAAGGCAGGAAGCCTCCCGGTCCCCGGAAACGGCGTAGATGACCGCCTCTCCTCTATACCTGGCCTCTATCACGCCGTCTTTTACCGATACCACACCGGGATCCGATGAAAACCATCTGACGGCTGAGTTGGCCGGGACCGTAGTCGCCGTTATCACAGCCTTCTGCCCGACTTCGCCGATCTCTACCTCGGTCCTGTCAACCGTTAGGGACTTTACACCTGTATCTGCCGACGGATCATAATATCCGGACTTTACAAGATCCTTTTCCGTATATCCTTTTCCGATATCATATCTTATCTTTTTGCCTGAACATTCTATGCCGTAGATCTTCCCTTTTTTCTTCTCTGCATCTGTCAGGGTATATGCAAAAGAAAGCCTGCCTGCTGCCCGGTCCAACCGGAAGAGACTGTCGAAATTGCTGACATATACCTTATTGCCGACAGCCACAGGACAGCTGTAATAATCAAGGCTTCCCGCATATTTTCTGTATTCGGTCTCCTGCCGGGTAGCGGGATCATAATCGTATGCACTTGTGTATCCTTCTCTTGATGCCGACGTTCCGATATATATTATCCTGCCATCATCACATATGGCAGCGGGAGAAGTCGTAAATTTCCTCCAGGGGGCATCATCAAAGGTCTTATCATCATACTTTCCGTATATGACCTCGCCCCTGCACAGCCAGTCACGACCCCCGTGGTTGGAAGCAAGCCTGGTCTGGCTGCACAGGAAATCATTATGACTGCAGTTCATCTTATAGCAATGTCCGCCATCCATAATGGGATCATCATATGTACAGTCCACATAATACTTCTTGTCCCCGATCTTAACCACATTCCATGCATGGTTCATACCGACGCTTGATACATAGTAACCCCACAGACCCGCATGCCTTGCCAGATCCTCATAGGCCAGTGAATATCCGTTACATATGGAAAGGTGCTCCACTATGGCATCATAAGCCGTATATCTCTTAAGGGACAGGTCATACTGGCAGTTGGTGACAAGCCAGTCGTGAAGGTACATGAACTTGGCTTCCTCGGTCCAGTCATCCCTGATACCGGATATGACCTTTTTCACCGCGGCTTCATATCTGTCGGCCTTGTCTGAAGCATCCTTGATATAGGAAATGCGAAGAGCCGAAACGGTCCCGTCATTTGCATCCATATCAGCACCTGCAGCACTTACCGTAAAGTAGGCGGGATTATCATTAAGGACATTGATCACCTGTCTTTTTACCCTGTCGGGATCTGCGCCGTATGATGAAAGGTCGATCTTTTCCTCAAAACTTCCAATGGCATCATCTATGGCCCGGTAAAGGTCATTGTCTGTGTTGCTGTAAGCCCGGTCACCATCTGCAGCCCCCATATGGGCTGCGGGGTATCCTCCGAACATGGCAACCTCATCGTTAAGGTTGAACTCAAGGATGTTACCATAAGCTTCGGCCACATGGCCGTCTTCATCTCCTGCCTCTTCTCCCGGCTCTGAGGCAAGGACGTCCTTGGTCCCGGAATAAAGAGACTGCGTGGTCTCTTCCCCGGGGAGGGTATCTGCAGCCCCCTCATCAAAACAAAGAGACTCTGCGGTCTCTTCCGACAGGGTCTCTTCATATGAAGGCAGCTCTTTCGCAGCATCCATACCATACACGGATGTGCAGGTGCAGGCCAGTGCCAGCACTGGTACCAATATGATCTTCTGTTTCATCATCTGTTTGCCACTTCCTATTTTCTGATCTTAATGCCCTTCTTATACGTACTCCAGGGCCCGTAATACTTATGCCCGTTTACCTTTTTGTAAGCGCGGACCCTTACATAATAGGTCCCGTTCTTCTTAAGGGAGGATATCTTCTTTGATATGGTCGAAGCCGACCGGATATTTATGGTCTTCCCCTTTTCAAAATCCTTATCGGCAGAGTATTCTACCTGATATCCGCTGCACTTTGAATTCTTCTTCCAGGTTATTACAAGCTTATTCCCGGTTTTGTTCGCAGCCTTTGATATTTTGACCTTAGGCAGCCTGTATATCCTTGCAACGGATGAGGCCTCACTCTTACGGGCTCTGCCATCCGCCATCCTGTAGGCCCTTACCCTGTACAGGTACTTCTTTCCGTTCTTTGTGGCGGTATCGTCCCTGTAGACCGTTTCCGAAAGATCCGCGATGATCTTATATCCGGAACCCGTGTTCCTTGCGACCAGGTAGCCGTCCACGTCTTCACTTTCATCCCATTTAAGCTTTACGCCGTCCGCCACATTGACAGCGGTGAGGTTTTCAACGCTTTCCGGCACCCTGTCCTCTTCCTCCGGCAGGCTGTCCTCTCCGGCCACGTCTGACGCATCGCTTTCCTCTTCAATATCACCCACTTCGATGCTTCCTGACCATACGAAGTTTCTCTCCAGATTGCCGGAACCAAGATCATATCTGATACAGGTTCCTTCCCCTTCTATACCGTATATCTTGCCCCTTTTCTGTTCTTTTGCACTTAAAGTATATATAAGGGTCCATCTTCCGTCTGATATGTTGAGGCGATAGATGCTGTATCTGTCATTTACGTATACATTCCCGTCTGCCGCTGCCGGACAGCTGAGCTTTTCATAATCCCCCTCAAACTCCTTTAAGCTGTCGCTTTCAAAGTCATAGAGAAAGGCACTGTATCCGCCGAAAGACCTGCCCGATGAGATATACAGGATCCTGCCGTCCGGCAGGATGGCCGCAGGAGAAGAGGTGACCTTCCAGGGGGCCCTGTCATACTTCCTGTCATCATATCTTCCGTTTATGTTCTCACCGTCACAGTTCCAGTCGCTTCCGCTGTGGCCGCGCTCCTCCATCATGGATCCGCTGCAAAGGAAGTGTGTGTGGTTGCAGTACATCCTGTAATGATGATACTCCTTCCCTCCTGAGGAATTGTTGAGAGGATCATCCCACGTACAGTCCACGTAATATTTCCGGCCGTCAAGCTCTACCAGGTTCCAGGCATGATTACAGTCACGGCTGCATACAAGACATGCCGGGATCCCGGCCCTGCGGGCAAGATCCATGTAGGCAAGGGCATACCCGTGGCAGACAGACAGATGGCCCACTATGGCATCAAATGCCGAGTGTCTCTGATATGACAGGTCGTACCGGCAGTTCGTCACCAGATAGTCGTGCAGATAGAGGAGCTTTGCCTCATCAGTCCAGGAATCGTCCATTCCCGAAAGGATCTTTTCAACCTCTTCTTCATATTGTGCAGTCCGGTCGGAAGCATCCGCCGCATAGGAAAAATGCAGGGCGGCAACTCTTCCGTCCCCGCTCCTTACGTCGGCGCTTACTCCGACAAGGTTAAAAAACTCGGGGTGATCGTTTATAAGGTCTATGACAACACGCCTTACAGCATCAAAAGAAAGCCTGTATTTTGCAAGATCTGCGCCTTCTCCCATAGAAGAGATGGTATCGCACAAGGTAGCGGCTATCCTATCGGAAACGGCATCCGATGCATAGTCGGGACCCGGGGCTTCTTCCTCAGTCCTCGGATAACCTCCGAACTGGGCCACTTCATCTGCCAGATCAAGGTCGATCCTTTCTATCCTGTCCTCTCCGGCTTCCCGTCCTTCTCCGGTCCGGTCAGCCGTATGACCTTCTTCCGCATGAGCGGGGCCGCTTTGGTACCCCACCTCATATCCGGACGTCTCTGCCGCAGATGTCGTAATGCTCACAGCATCTGCCGCTGTTATTGCAAGTACTGCCGCAAAAAGCAGTGCTGTTTTCTTCATGATACTGTCTGTCTCGCTCTCATGTCTTATTTTCTATAGTGACCCTCCCGCAACCGGCGGATGGGTTTTTCCTGCTAAAATATTATTGATCAATGCACAAAGTCTCATTGGGACGGGCATCTGCGATACCCCGCGACCGGCGCCAAGTAAAGGGATCAGATCCGTTCATTATAAAAGCCTTCCTACAGTCCGGCTCCTCCCAAAAATGCCACGTATCCTCTCATCGTCTCATACACATCCGCCTTGCTCGATGCCTCATAGGGGGCATGCATGTTGAGTATGGCAACTCCCGCATCAATAACGCTCATACCGTATCCGGCCATGATATAGGCGATGGTCCCGCCTCCGCCTGCGTCAACCTTGCCAAGCTCAGCCATCTGGAATGTTACCTTGGCCTCATCAAATATCCTCCGCAGATAGGCTATGTATTCCGCATTGGCATCATTTGAGCCCGATTTGCCTCTTGCTCCCGTATATTTGATAAGGACCATGCCTCTGCCCAGGTAAGATGCATTCTTTTTATCGAAAACATTTGAATAGCTTGGATCGAAGCCGGCATTGACATCGGATGAGAGCATGCAGGATCTCTCAAGGCAGTCCCTTACGGCCAGAAGATCCGCGTTCTTTTCAAGGGTCACGAGTCTAGCGATCACGTTTTCAAAATAAAGGGATTTCATTCCCGTCGCCCCGACCGAACCTATCTCCTCCTTGTCCGTAAGTATCAGGCAGGCCGTCCTTTCCACATCCCTACATGCCAGGAAGGCATAGAGGGATGAAAAAGCGCATACCCTGTCATCCTGCCCGTAGGAAAGTATCAGGCTCCGGTCAAATCCGGCGTCCCTGGCCTTGCCCGCAGGAACCACTTCAAGCTCCGCCGAAAGGAAATCCTCTTCTTCTATATCATACTCATCCTTTAATATCTTAAGGATCATGGCCTTGACAGGATCCTTGTCCTTCTTTTCATCCGTATCCTTAGCACCTCGGACCTTGAGGGGCCGGTTCCCGACGATTATGTCAAGAGCCTCACCTTCAATGACTTCCGACGCCTTCTTGTCCATCTGTTTGGATGCAAGGTGTATGAGCAGGTCCGATACAAAGAAGACCGGATCGTCCTCATCCTCTCCTATGGCAAGTTCTATGGTCTTACCGTCCTTTTTTACGACAACCCCGTGAAGTGCAAGGGGGATGGCGACCCACTGGTATTTCTTGACCCCGCCGTAATAATGGGTGTCAAGATAAGCAAGGGATCCGTCCTCGTAAAGGGGATTGGACTTGATATCCATCCTGGGGCTGTCTATATGGGCCCCCAGTATGTTCATGCCCTCTGATAAGGGTCCGGCTCCTATATTGAACATGATCAGGGACTTGTTCATGTTAACGGCATATATCTTGTCGCCCCTCTTTAAGGGCTTTTTGTCCTTAAGACGGTCGGACAGCTCGACATAGCCGGCCTCTACGGCCATGTTCACTATGGTATCCACGCATTCACGTTCGGTCTTTCCCCTGTTGAGAAAATCCTTGTATTCTTCGCAAAAAGCCTCGCATTCCTTTATCTGTTTTGCACTGTAATCCTTCCAGACACTCTTATGTTCCATTTTATCTCCTTCTTGTATTGCATCTATCTTCCCTTATTTTCATTTTCCGGTGCATTTTCCTTCCCACTGCCTTCGGATTTTGCATCGATCCATGGGACGCATTACACAAACATAGATATTATAAACTTTTTAGGAGTATTTTCATAGAGAAAAAAGGCAAAGATACGAAGAAAGCGTGACGATAACCCCTTACGTCACGCCCCTCATATATGTAGAACCCTCATCTGCAAGCTCCGGCCCCTATTCCGGAGCTTCAAGAAGACAATAAGCTTTTATAACCTGAAGCCGTAGTACCTGTACTGTTCGATCTTCTCCTGATAATCTGACAGCTTTATCAGCAGGGCGAGCAGTGCAAAAATAGCTCCGATCATGATCAGAAGACCCGTGGCAACTGCTTCCGGCCACACTATATGGGCTATCAGTATGACTACAAATGACATTGCCGCTATCTCGGCAAGCTTCATGAGCATATCCACCATTTCCACCGTGATCCTCGGTATCCTTGCCGGTGCAAAAACGATATTGATAAAGGTCTTACGCACTCTTCTCCTGAATCTGCCGGGATACCCCATATTCCTCTTTCTGTTCCCCGTCATCGTGTTCCCCCGAATTGCGGCTATACTGACAAAAATCCTTCGTATGCCTTTGTGATGTAACCCCTTACTTCCCTGTCCGTAAACTGGACCCTGTTCCCTGCTATGAGCGCTGCCATTCCGTGAACAAACATCCAGAACATGAGGAAAAGATCCTTCTTCTTGTCCGGCAGGATACCGTCTCCGGCAATTTTCGCAAGCAGCCGATCCCCTTCATCGGTCTTGAGAAATTCCGTTATGGTCTGTGTCCCGAAATCATCCACCGAAGCGATGAGTTCGAACAGGTTCTTCTCCTGCCTGGCAAATTCGATATAGGAAAGGGCCAGTGACATATATGCCGGTGATCTTCCTTTTTTGGAAAGCATCGTCTGTATGAAATAGTCGGTGCTCATGTAAAAGAGATCCTCACGAAGCTCATCCATATTCTCGTATGCACGGAATATTGGCTGTGTCGAGCAGCCCAGCCTCTCTGCGAGCTTTCGTGCCGTAACTTCGGAAAACCCGTATTCTCTTGTCATCTCAAAGGCCGTATCCTCTATCCTGACCTTAGAAACCTTCTCCTTTGGAGGCATCCGAAGCCCCTTCCCGCATGGCAGACGCCACATTACATAACATTGTTACGTATCATTGTTATACATCGCTGTTACATATTATTGTTACATATCGTCGTTACGCATCTATGTTACGTATCTTTGTTACATAACATGGTTATTTTAGCTTATGAAATAAGTTATGTCAACACTAAATTTCACAAATTTCACAATAGATAGAGAACCGCACCCCTGACCGATTGCCGTCAGATGGGCCCTCGCGCAAGTGTGGTGCTATTTTGCGGCCTTATCGCGCAAAAAAAGACAGGGGCATCAAATGACGCCCCTGCCGGTTACCTGTATCTATTATTCACTTTGCAGTATATGCCCACCCTGCAAATACGGGCTTTCACATCTTACTGCTGCCTCTCCTGCCTTGACATTGCCGCATCATAGAGTTCCTCAAAGGTCACTCCGTCCTCCATACACTTGGCTATGGTGCATACGGCTTTTAGATGCTTGCTGTATCTTTCAAACTCCTCATAAGAAGCGAAAACATCCTCAATGATATGTGCTTTCTTTTCTATCACCTGTTTTCCGGTCTGTCCTCCGACAAAGACCGCAAAGAGTTCATCATCAAGCCTTACGATCACATCCTCTTCGCGGAAAAAAGTTGCCAGCCTTTTGCCGAAGAGCTTTAAGACCTTCCGGCACTCGTCCCCGTCATATGCGTCACACAGGCTGTCATATCCGTCAAGTCTTATCAGCATAAGGGCCCCTGACCGAGCTTCCGAGATCATCTTGCCGACCCTGGTGTTAAGATAGGATCTGGCGAACATGCCCGTTAAGGTATCCGTTTCGTTATCACCGGATGTCATGGCCATTTTGCGGCCAAAGACCTTTCCAAGGCCCCCGTCCCTGACAGCCCGCTCACTTGCCTCCTGTGTCTGCCCGATGTCAGGGTTTACCGTGTAACCGCCCTTCAGCATAAAAATGAACACATCGGTCATGTCCGGATCAAACTGGCTGCCCTTGCATCTGTCGAATTCGGATATGATCTTTTCATGGGAAAGGTGCTGGCGGTACACCCGGTCCGAAGTCATGGCATCATATGCATCAGCTATGGATATGACCCTGGCAAAGGGAGGAATGTCTTCTCCCGCAAGCCCTTCCGGATAGCCTGTCCCGTTCCACCTCTCATGGTGGTAGGTCACACCTTCCCGAAGGTGATCCAGCACGCTGATATCACGCAGTATCTTGGCCCCGTTTACCGTATGCTGTCTGACTATGTCATATTCGAACTCATTGAGCCTTGCCGGCTTGTGAACGATCGAATCCGGTATGGTTATCATCCCTATGTCATGAAGAAGGGCCACGAAATATAGGTTCTGGCATTCTTTTTCATCCCAGCCGAGGTTCCCGGCTATATCCCTGGATATGACCGCGACACGGAGGGAATGTCCCCCGGCATAAGCGTCAAGGGAATCTATGGTATTGGCCAGGGTTATGACCGTGGACAGGGCCATGTTGTTTATATCGTAATAGGACATGGAGCCCACTTCATAGCCACCTTCAAGGGCATCCGCCACCCTTTTCTCATCAGCGGCGTCTCCGTCGACAATATAGATTTTTTTCATTTACTTATTCTCCAGATATTTGGTTATAAATTCACATACATCGCCGTATTCTTTGAGGAAGCTTTCCACATTTGCCTTTATGAAATCAAGCTTTCCTTCCTTTGCCGCCAGTTCATGAGCTTTGGCGATTGCAGAAAGCTCCGGTATGCAGGAGCTTGACATTACGCCCTTTATACCGTGGGCTTCCACGGCATACCGTTTTATATCTTCATCGGCGGCAAGCTGCCGCAGGAGGGGGATCTTACGGTTCCCTTCCTTTACGATCTCCTCAAGTATCATATTGACCGTTTCCGCCCGGTTATCAAATCTGGCATACAGGGCCTCGAAATCCACAGGCCCTTCAGGGAAGGGGCCGTGTGCAGGGGATCCCTGTGCGGATGGGGCCGCGCCCGGACTCATCATGGATGTCTGTCGTTTTTTGGGCTTGTACATAACCTTGTTATCGGGCAGGTACTTGCGGACCATCTTGAGCAGCCTTACAGATTCCACCGGCTTGCTCAGATAGTTATCAAAGCCCTCGGCCTCATATTTGGCCCTGCTCCCCATTATGGCATTTGCCGTAAGGACTACAACGGGGGTCTCGGTATTGAGGCTTCCCTCTTCCGATCTTATCCTGTGCATGGTCTCTATGCCGTCCATTCCGGGCATCATGTGGTCCATGAGTATGATGTCATACCTGTTGGACTTTGCCAGCCTCAAGGCCTCCTTGCCGTCGGCAGCCGTATCTATGATCATCCCGGTCTCTTTCAGGAACTGTTTTACCACCATCTGATTGGATATATTGTCATCAACTTCGAGCAGCCTTGCTTCGGGGGCTATGTAGTTGGTATCGATCTCATCCAGCCTGTCATCTTCTATGGCGTTTCCGGAGTTGTACCGCTCATCCTCCATCTCCGCCATAGGCTGCTGGGGGAGCCTTACGGAGAAGGTGGTTCCCTTGCCGTATACGCTCTCGACCTTTATCTCGCCGCCCATCTTTTCAACAAGGCTCTTTACTATGGAAAGGCCCAGGCCCGTCCCCTGTATGTTCTGATTCTTCTTAAGATCCAGTCTGTGGAAAGGATCAAAAATACCGTCCAGATCCTCTTCCCTGATGCCTATGCCCGTATCACTCACATAAAAGCACAGTACATATCTGCCTTCCCTTTCAAAGCACTCGCCCGTAAAGGTCACTGTGCCCTCATTCGTATATTTAACGGCATTTGACAGGAGGTTTACTATGATCCTGTTGATCTTCTTTTCATCACCGTACAGGCGGTCCGGCAGATTTTTGGGCTTGCCCACCTTGGCAGTTAAACCCTTTTTCCTGGTCTGGATACGGAGGACCTCGGCTGCATTGTCAAACATCTTCCCGGGATCGTAATTGGCATTGACGATCTCCTCCATGTCGTTTCCTATCTTGGAAAAATCAAGTATATCATTGATAAGGGACAAGAGCATGGATCCCGAATCCCCTATGATGCCCGCATAGCTTACTATGTTGGGATCCCGGCTCTCCTTGAGTATCATCTCGTTCATTCCCAGGATGGAATTGATGGGTGTCCTGATCTCGTGGGACATGCTTGCCAGGAACTTGGTCTTTGTGATACTCTCCTCTTTTTCCCTGTCCCTCTCGATCTGCGCATGCCTGATCTCGGCCAGCTGCTGGATTATGGCAAAGGCAAAGAGGATATAAAGGCCTGCGATCATGGCACCGCCTTCAACACGCTCAACGACGGTGTTGATCAGGATGATCTCTATAAGAGCCATGATCATGAAAGCCAGGAAGCCGTATGACACATACTTGTAGCTTTTATAAAAGCCTTTCCTGATATCTGTTATCAGGAGGAACATGCATACCAGTATCCCGACCCCTATTATGATATCGATGAGAAGGAGTGACTGTGAAAAGTTTGCCCTCCGTGTTACATGAAGGAAGCTAAAGAGATAAAAATTAATAAATTCGAGGGCCACAACACCTACGTACCATTTTCTGTAGCGATGATCCGTGATCGCATCGAGATAGGCAACGAAAGGAAAGATAATGGTAAGAGTGGTCATATATGATATAAAGCCGTCTATGAACTGCGAACGGGACACAAACTGGAAGACAAAGGAATCGACCACCATCCATGCAGACGTTACGAAAATACCCATGGAAATGTATATGAGCCTGATCTGTTCCCTGATAACAAACCTCATGAAAAGGCCTGCTATGGTTATGCCAAGGGACATGACCAGAAGGACCAGGGACATGATGAACTGGAAGCCGCCGCTCTTTACCTCAAGATACCGTACAACCTCGTTCCTTTCACCTACAAAGGCATCAAAAAACTTTCCTCCGTATTGATCGCTCTTCTGGCTTATCTTAATGGTCCCGCCCTCATCTCCGTGACGAAGAGGGAGGATAAAGTAGGAATTCTTTGCAGGGCCTCCTATGATGGGAGCATCATCGGTATCCCATTCCTTTATGACCTGGCCGTTCACCTCGACCGTAAGGTCAACACGGTTTAAAAAGGCTATGACAGCACCCTCGGGAAGTACATCAGGAAGCTTTGCTTCAAATATGAACTCATCCCTTCCCTCCCTGTCGATCCTGGCGGGAGTCTTTATCTTCTCCTGTCCGCCAAGCTGGTCCGTATATGTCCACTCGTTTATGACCGTAACGGGTGATGAGTGGATAAGCGGAGCCCTGTCCGTTACGATGAACGCGATCATATATACAACGGCCGCAAGGAAGGATACGGTTATCAATATGTACAGTGTCTTTGCCAGATAATCGATCCAGGATCTCATCACATTTTTCCTCCCCTGTCATGGAGTTTTCGAAGGACAAGCAGCGTATCGTTCCTTCCGATCACGGTATCACCGTCGATATCCACAGGCTTTGTCCCTCTTATAAGGGATACGCATGCAAGCTTATGGTCCCGTTCAAACTCTGACACAGTCCTTCCGGGCCAGTCGCTGCCCTTACCGATTTCTATATCAAGAAGCTGTACATCCTCTTCACAGCCTGCCTTTGAGGCCAGCACCACTCTGTCGCCCGCCTCCATAACCGCATCGTCTCCGGGGATCATGATACTGTCTCCCCGCAGTATTGCCGGCATGACAATGCCGTCAGCTATATGGATATCCCCGATCCTTTTGTTGCACCAACTGTGGTCTTTGGTGACATGGACCAGTATATGATCCACAGGCCTTTCGTTGTTAAGGCCCTCAAGATCCCTGATCTTGGTGTAATGCTCAACAAATCCGGCACTTATGATACCTGTGGGGATAGCGACTATACCCACCCCCAGGAAAGCAAGTATTATACCAACGAACCTTCCGGCGGCTGTGACCGGATAGATGTCACCGTAGCCTACGGTAAGCAGTGTCGACACCGCCCACCATATGCCCGAAAAGGCGTTCCTGAATGCATCGGGCTGGGCCTCATGCTCAAGATTGTACATGATTATCGATGATGCCAGGACCATCATCAGTATAATGAAAAGAGCCGAGAGTATCTGGTTTTTCTTCTGTTTTATAACATCGGTTATAACGTTGAAGGCATCATAGTATCTGTTGATCCTGAAAAGGCGGAGAATCCTGACCACCCTGAGCATCCTGAAGGCAATTATGCCCGAGGGCACGGAAGCCTGCGGGAAGAAAAGCATGAGCCAGTATGGCAGGAAGGAAAGAAGGTCTATGATTCCGTAGAGTGAAAGAGCAAAGGCCAGCATGGCGGCAGGTCTTGTCTTTTTTTCCGGAAAGGCCATATCGGCAACGGCAAGCCGGAGTATATACTCCACGGTAAAGATCACGACCGTGACAAGCTCGATGACACCAAGCACCGGAAGATACTTTTCCGATGCATCAAAGGTTTCAAAGAATATGATAAAAAGATTGATAAGGATAGCAGCCGCTATGACTATGTCAAAGATGCGGCTCGGCACATCACCCGTGTAGCCTATCCTTATTATCCGGTAGATCTTACCCCTTACAGAGGTGTCCTGTTTGTTGTCATTCAAGTTCAAAAGCCCCTGTATATAGTCTGTAATACTGTCCTTTTTGAGCGATCAGCTCATCATGATCACCCCGTTCTATGATCCGGCCGTGATCAAGGACTATTATAACATCAGAATTCTTTACAGTCGACAGCCTGTGTGCGATGACAAAAGTCGTCCTGCCCTTCATCAGGGCATCCATTCCGGCCTGGACTATCTGCTCGGTCCTCGTATCGATGGAAGAGGTTGCCTCGTCAAGTATCATGACGGGCGGGTCGGCAACAGCCACCCTTGCTATGGAGAGCAGCTGCCTCTGTCCCTGCGACAGGTTGGCATCCGTCCCGGAGATCATCGTATCATAGCCGTCGGGAAGATGTGAGATGAAATCATGGGCTCCCGCAAGCTTTGCGGCCGCGATGCAGTCATCATCGCTCGCGTCAAGCCTTCCGTACCTGATATTTTCCATGACGGTACCCGTGAAGAGATTGGTGTCCTGAAGGACTATACCCACAGCATGGCGCAGATCCACCTTGCATATCTTGTTGATGTTGATCCCGTCATATCTTATCTTGCCGTCCGCTATATCGTAAAACCTGTTCAGAAGGTTTGTGACCGTGGTCTTGCCGGCTCCCGTGGCTCCGACAAAGGCAACCTTCTGTCCGGGCTTGGCGTAGAGCGATACATCATAAAGGACCTGCTTTTTCCCGTCATATGAAAAGTCGACTCCGTCAAGGACAACATGGCCGCGAAGAGGGGTATAGGTCACGGTGCCAAGGTCCTTATGGGGATGCTTCCATGCCCACAGCCTGGTCATCTCATCAGTCTCCTTAAGCTCTCCGCCCTCTTCCCTGACATTTACCAGATGGACGTAGCCCTCATCGGCTTCGCTTTCCTGATCCATAACGCGGTATATCCTCTCACATCCCGCAAGGCCGGCCACTATGGCATTTATCTGCATGGATATCTGCCCTATCTGACCGCAGAACATCCTGGTCATGCCCAGGAAGGGGATCACGAGGCTTATGGAAAAATCCATACCGCCAAGGCCTATGTTTTTCACGTGTGATGATATAAAAAGTCCTCCCACAATACCGACCACCACATAGAGGATGTTACCCATGTTATTGAGTATGGGCCCTAATATATTGGCGTATCTGTTGGCCCGGCTGGCCACCGTAAAGAGTTCCGTATTCAGCTTCACAAACTCTTCCCGGCACTGGGGTTCATGGCAGAACACCTTGACCACCTTGGACCCGCTTATGGTCTCCTGTATATAGCCTTCGGTCTTTCCTATGGCCTGCTGCTGCTTGAAGAAGAACCTGGCGCTCCCTCCGCCTATGACTCTGGTTATGGCAAACATGGCAGCGACACCGGCTATGATCACGGCAGTCATGTAAATGCTGTAATAGACCATGATGCTTATGACCGTTATCACCATGACTATGGTCGAGAGCATCTGGGGAAAGCTCTGCGATATCATCTGGCGCAGGGCATCTATGTCATTTGTGTAAAGGCTCATGGTATCGCCGACGGGTCTCCTGTCAAAGAAGCTGATGGGAAGGGTTTCCATCTTGTTAAAGAGCTTTCCTCTCATCTGCTTGAGGGTACCCTGGGTCACTGTCGCCATCATGCGCGTATAAGCGAAGGTTGCGGCCAAAGAGATGGCATAAAGGATCACAAGTATTCCGGCAAGATGGAATATCTCCCCTCTTGCTCCCGCCCAGTCCCCACTCTTCCAGTGGGCTTCTATCACGGCGATCATCTTCTGCTGGAATATGCTGGGCATCGATGATATAAGGGATGACGTCAGTATGCAGACCATGACCACAGGGAGCATCACGGGGTAAAAGGAAAAGACGTCCTTTAACACACGCTTTACTATACCCTTTGAAAGCTTTTCTCCGGGAGCAAGTCCGGGGCCGCGTCTGCGACCGGGTCCGTGACTACCTGCCACTGTCATCACCTCCCTTCTCCTGCCCGGCATCCTTGTCCCTGCCGGAATTCTGGGATGTATATATCTCACGATAAATAGCACTGTTATTTAACAGCTCTTCATGGTTTCCAACGTTGACTATACGCCCTCCGTCTATGACGACGATCATGTCCGCATCTTCCACAGATGCGGTCCTCTGGGCTATTATGATCTTGGTCGTTTCGGGTATGTATTCGCGCATCCCCTTCCTTATCATGGCGTCCGTCCTGGTATCGACGGCGCTGGTCGAGTCATCGAATATGATGATCCTCGGCCTTGTGAGAAGGGCCCTTGCTATACACAGCCTCTGCTTCTGTCCTCCCGATATATTGACGCCGCCGTGGTCGATCATATAATCATATCCTTCTTCCTTTGAGGATATGAACTCCTCGGCACAGGACAGGCGGCAGGCCTCCTTTATCTCTTCAAGGGTGGCATCAGGGTTTCCCCACCGGAGGTTGTCCGCAATGGTCCCTTCAAAGAGGACATTTTTCTGCAGGACCATGGCAACATTTTTACGAAGTACCGACAGGTCGTAATCCTTAACATTTACATTCCCCACATATACTTCCCCTCGCGTGGCATCATAAAGCCTTGGTATGAGCTGAACCAGGGATGATTTTCCGCTGCCGGTAGATCCTATGATACCAACGGTCATACCGGTCTCTATCCTGAGGTCTATATCTGTCAGAACGTCATTATCGGGGTTCTGGGCATAGGCAAAGGATACGCCCCTAAACTCTATCGAACCGTCTGCTACAGTCTCAACCGCGCTTTCCGGATCGGGGCTTACTATATTTGACTTCTCGTCAAGGACTTCGGCTATCCTTGCCGCGCTTTCCGAAGCAAGGGTTATCATGACAAATATCATGGACATCATCATGAGGGATGAGAGGATCATAAAGCTGTAGGTCAGGGATGCAGAGATCTGGCCCACATCGAATTCCATGCCGCTCGTTGATATGACCACATAGGAACCGAAGGTCAGCACGAAGACCATTACCACATAGAGACAGAACTGCATGACAGGTGCGTTCCATGCCAGGATCTTTTCCGCCCTTGTAAAGTCCTTTCGTACTTCTTCGGAAGTGACGTCAAACTTCTTTTCCTCATAGTCTTCCCGCACAAAGGATTTGACGACCCGCATGCCCATGATGTTCTCCTCTATGGACTCGTTCATGCGGTCGTATTTCCTGAATATGCGCCTGAAGAGGGGCATAGCCCTGCTTGCCACCATGATAAGGGTCGCCGCCAGTATGGGGACAACGGCGGCAAATATCCATGCCATCCTTCCCGCCAGGCGGAAAGCCATTACAAAGGCAAACACCATCATAAAGGGTGCCCGCACGGCTATCCTGGTCAGCATCATAAAAGCATTCTGAACGTTGGTGATATCGGTTGTCATCCTGGTAACCAGTGAGCTCGTTGAGAACCTGTCGATATTATCGAATGAAAAACCGTTGACGGCATCATACATATCAAGTCGCAGATTCTGCCCGAAGCCGCAGGCTGCCGTTGCGCAGGTCATGCCCGCCAGCATACCGAATATGAGGCTTCCTATGGCCATTACGGTCAGGATCCCGCCAAAGCCCGCTATCTCTTTTACATCAGCCCCGGCTTTTATGCGGTTGACCAGTTCTGCTATATAAAAAGGTATCGTACACTCAAGAACGACTTCACCCAACACCAGAAGGGGTGTCGCTATCGTGCTGGGAAGATACTGCCTTATGGATCCGGCTAGTTTTTTCAGTACCATCTTTTCTCCTATTACTGATCCTTATCCATCTTCAAAAGCTTGGCGGCCTGGTCGGCAGCTATGCAGGCATCGATTATCTCCTGTATATCTCCGTTCATTACCTTGTCAAGCTTGTAGAGTGTCAGCCCTATCCTGTGATCTGTGACCCTTCCCTGGGGGAAGTTATAGGTCCTGATCTTCTCGGACCGGTCACCCGTACCGATCTGGCTCTTCCGAAGCTGGGCCTCGGCGTCATGGGCTTTCTGCTGTTCTATGTCATAGAGCTTGGCACGCAGAAGGGCAAAAGCCTTTGCCTTGTTCTGCAGCTGGGATTTCTCCGTCTGTGAGTAGATGACTATCCCGGTCGGATAATGGGTAAGCCTTACGGCCGAATCGGTCGTATTAACGCACTGCCCGCCGTTTCCCGATGCCCTCATGACATCGATCCTGATATCCTTCTCATCTATCACCACATCGACTTCTTCAGCCTCGGGCATGACCGCGACCGATATGGTGGAAGTATGTATCCTTCCTCCGCTCTCGGTCTCGGGAACGCGCTGCACGCGGTGAACCCCGCTCTCGTACTTCATGACCGAGTATGCACCCTGGCCTGTTATCATGAAGGTAACGGCCTTCATGCCCCCTATGCCGATCTCATCGACTTCCATGGTCTCGACCTTCCAGCCCCGGCCTTCCGCGTAATGTACATACATACGGTAGATCTCGGCCGCGAACAGAGCCGCCTCATCCCCGCCGGCCCCGGCACGGATCTCCACGATGACATTCTTGTCGTCATTGGGGTCCTTGGGCAGGAGGAGGATCTTGAGCTTTTCCTCCAGTTTCTGGACATCGTCTCTTGAAGCTGCAAGCTCCTCCTTGAGCATCTCCCGCATCTCCTCGTCGGATTCGGCTTCAAGCATCTCCAGGCTGTCTTCTATGTCCTTCCTGCTCTTTTTGTACTTGCTGTAAGCCTCGACTATGGGGGCCAGATCGCTCTGCTCCTTCATAAGGCGCTTGAACCTGGCCTGGTCGTCAGCCACGCCGGGCTCACCGAGCTCACTCATGAGCTCCTCATATCTGATAAGAAGGTCTTCAAGTTTGTCGAACATGTTTTATTCCTCGTCTTTCCGTGACACGCAGAAGGTTGTATGATCCGGGCATCCATAGATAACTGTCGGTTTTGCTCCGTTTCCGCTCGCAAAGAACATCTAATGTCGTTATACATATTCTTTATTTCCGCAACCGGCCGCCAACCGGCATCCATGCCTTTTGGTGGCGGCCTATCCGCTCCATCCGGTCGCGGATTTGCTGCTGTATCGAACGACATAAGATGTTCTAGGCTCGCTCCAAGGTCACAAAACCGACAGCTATCCCTGTATGCCTAAATCCAAATGACATCTAATGTCGTTAAATCGGATGCCCGTAGGTGTTCTAAGCTCGCTCCAAGGTCACAAAACCGACAGCTTCCACGTATGCTGCTGCACAAGCTGTAAGTTATATACGGGCACGCACGACCCTGTCGTTACCTGCGTAGTCCTTCACGGTCCCGATGTCCGTAAATCCGGCATCCGCAAGGATCCCTGCCACGTCTTCCGCCTGGTCGTATCCGATCTCACAGAAGATCCTGCCGCCCCCTGCAAGATGATCCGGGGCAGCTTCAGCTATCCCTCTGTAGAAATCCAGTCCGTCAGGGCCGCCGTCAAGAGCTATCCGGGGCTCGTGATCCTTCACCTCCGGCATGAGCTTATCAATCACATCTTTTCGTATGTAAGGCGGATTGAATATGATGATGTCAAACTTTCCTTCATGATCCTTCAAGGCTTCAAACATATCCCCGGCTAAAAAGCTTACGCTTCCGCCGTTAAGGCCGCCTTCTTCTTCAAGCATCCGGGCATTATCACGGGCTACGGACAGGGCTTCCTCCGATATGTCCACACCCACTCCCCTGCATCCGTTCTTGTAGTGCATCAGGGATAAGAGCAGGCAGCCGCTTCCGGTACACATATCCAGTATGCGATCCCCGTCCCCTGTGTATATCATGGCTTCTTCCACAAGGCACTCACTGTCCTGCCTGGGGATCAGCACACTGTCGTTTACCTTAAATTCGATCCCCATAAAGCCGCATGTTCCCGTAAGATATGCTAGAGGCACATGGTCTGCCCTTTTTGCGACCATTTCATTGAATTTTTTTTCTTCATCGGGGTATACCGGATCGTCGGGATGGGTATAGACAGCATCTGTTCCGGAACCCGTTACAAATTCCAAAAGCAGCCTTGCATCCAAGGCTGCTTCAGGTATGCCGGCAGCAGACAGTATCTGCGTGCCGTTTCTGTATAGTCCGCTATAATTCATCTGAATTTGTCCGTAAATACTCCTTCCAGTCAAATACCGCCTCAACTGCGGCAATACCGACCTCTATCATGGTATCATCGGGTTCCCGTGTCGTAAGCCGCTGCAGCCACATTCCGGGTGCAGACAGTATCCTTATTATGATATTGTCGGTAGACCCTGCCAGCCTGATGATCTCATATGCTATCGAGGCGATAACGGGTATCAGCAGGAGCCTTATGACAACCCTTGCCACGGGTTCATCCACACGGATGAATATGAAAAGGATGACGCTCAAAAAGACCACAAAGAAAAGAAAGCTGGTCCCGCATCTCTTATGCTCACGGGACGATCCCCTTACATTTTCCACATTAAGCTCAAGACCGTTCTCTATGCAGTTGATACACTTATGCTCGGCCCCGTGGTACATGAAGACCCTTCGTATGTCCTTCATGCAGGATATGAGCACTATATAAGCCACAAAGATCAGCACACGGAGCACGCCCTCAAGGATGGCTACCGCAGTATCGCTGACTATGTATTTTGTAAGGAGCTGGGACAGGTAATAAGGCAGCAGTATGAAAAGTCCGACAGCCACTCCGATGGAGATGATGACCGTTATCGTGGACAGGACTTTTTCTGCATTGTCCTTGAACATGCGGTCAAGCAGCTTGTCCTTCTTGTGGGTATCCGTCTCCTCCTCATAAAATGAAGCGGAATAGTTGAGCGTCCTGATCCCCAGTATCAGGGAGTCAATGAAGTTGATGACGCCCCTTATAAAGGGTATGCGGGTAAGCGCCTTGGACCTCGCGAAGGATTCATATTCCTCGACCGTAACGTCGATATCGCCTTCAGGCGTACGGACAGCGACCGAATACCTGTCCTTGTTCTTCATCATGACCCCTTCGAGTACGGCCTGTCCGCCTATCCCCGAATAGCAGGTTTTCTTCCTTTTCTTACCTCTGGGCATATCCGTCCTCTCCCGAACAAAAAAAATGAGTGCCGAAGCACTCATTACAGTTCTTATTTAACGCCGTACTTCTTGTTGAACTTATCAATACGTCCGTCAGTCCTTGCGCCCTTCTGCTGTCCCGTATAGAATGAATGGCACTTGGAACAGATCTCCACGTGAATATCTTCTTTTGTGGAACCTACTACAAATGTATTTCCGCAGTTACAGGTAACTGTTGCCTGATGATATGCGGGATGTAATCCTTCCTTCATTTCAATTCACCTCTTTCAATACCGCTTTTATGACACAGCACGAAGATTATAACGCAACCTGCGGATTTAATCAAGCACTTTTTATCCGGTCATTATCCGGGATAACGTCCGTATTTTTCTTTGTAGGCTTCCGCTGACATTACATCAGTGCTGACACTGTACTGCTTTGCGATCTCTTCGGCCTTTTCCTTAGTGGGAGCGGGAAGCAGGGTTCCGTCAGGTCTTGCCACCCAGAATTTATTATTGGCTGCATCTTCAACCAGGAAGCCTCCGCTGATCTGTTCAAGCTGTTCGCTGTTTATCATCTTGTTCTTATCCATGTCCATATCCTCCTTTGCTTAACCGGTGTATATTTATTATATCTGCCGTACCCTTTGGTGATATTATATTAGCATTTGATCTGTCACACAAGCATCACACTGCTCAATATCCTGCTTTTGTATCCACGAAGCGGCAAAGCGGCCTGTCGTTACAGTAGTTGTCAAAGTCCTCAAGGAAGAGGTCCACGATCCTGTCAACCGTATAGGGAAGGGTCCAGTTCCCCGCAACATGGGGCGTGATGATAAGGCGGGGGCAGTCCCACAGGCTGCTTGCAGGATCAAGGGGCTCTTTTTCAAATACATCAAGTGCCGCACCCGCAAGCTCTCCATCCCTCAGCAGCTTCTCAAGTGCCCTCTCTTCGATGGCATTCCCACGTCCGACGTTGACTATATATGCGGTCTTTGGCAGCATCATCAGTCTTTCCTTTGACATGATCGCCTTTGTCTTATCGGTTGACGGAAGGCTCATTATGAGCAGATCCGTATCGGGAAGTACTCTCTCAAGATCATCCGACGTTACCACCTCATCAAAGATACCAGACGGATTGCTGCCGTGACGGTTTACTCCCGTGATGCTCTCCGGACCGAATGACCGCAGCCTTATGGCGGCCTCTCTTCCTATATCCCCGGTCCCCAGCATGACTATCCTTGAACCTTTTACGGACCTTACGGGAAGATCATTGCGCCACTGTCTCTTTTCCACGAACTTACTGTACTCGCATCTTCTCCTCATAAGCTCAAGGGTCACCGTTACGATATGCTCGGCTATCGTGACCCCGTATGCTCCCGATGAGTTTGAAAGCATTATATCCGTTCCGGTAACGTAAGGCAGGAAATGATCCACTCCGGCTGAAGGTGTACAGATCCATCTGACCTTTTTACCTTTGGATGCAAGATTTGCATTTAAGGTAAAGATCACCTCGGCGTCCTCCACCTCACCGGCTGCCTCCTCTTCACCAGAACAGAAAGCGACGGAAAAACCCTTACTGTCCGCCGCTTCTTTTATCATCTTCCGATGTTCTTCGGTAAGTGGATCATAAAAAACCGCAATCTTTTTCATATCTTACTCCTTTGCACCAAAGCACTGCCCTTGCATATTCGCCTTCGCCACTCGGATATACCCTCTTTGGATGGGAGAACCCCGGCGTGAGAAGCGGCTGAATACGGAGCTCACTAAGAGGCTGACACATCCTCTCCCACAAAGACTTCTCCGCTCTCTATCATATCTATCATGATCTGGGCTATCCTCGGATCAAACTGGGTACCCTTGTTGTTGGTAAGTTCCGCCAATATCACATCCCTGGTCAGATGGTTACGGTATATCCTGTCGGAACTCATGGCATCAAGAGCATCCGCCACACATATTATCCTCGCGACAAGAGGTATGTCTTCACCTGCGAGCCCCTTCATGTATCCCGTTCCGTCATATCTCTCGTGATGGTAGAGGGCTCCGTCTATGATGCCGTCTATGGCGGTAAAATCTTTGAGCATCCGCTCTCCGTTCACCGTATGAGCCTTCATCTCGTTAAACTCTTCAAGTGTCAGCTTTCCGGGCTTGTTAAGTATGCGGCCGGGTATCGAGAGCTTTCCGCAGTCATGCATAAGTCCTATATAGCCTATATCACGGACCTCATCCTCGCTCATTCCGAGCTTTTCAGCGATCTTCTGGGAATAGTAGGATACCCTGGCGCTGTGTCCCCTGGTATATCTGTCCTTTGTATCGATAAAATTGACAAAGGTGGTCATTGTCTGTGAGATAACATTATTGAGCTTCTCCGAATTTTTCCTGTGGTATTCCTCCCTCAGCAGATAGAGGATAAATGCTATCACAGACGTGAACCAGGCGACCAGAAGTATTATGATGATCCAGAAAAGGAAGTATCCTGTTATGGGACGGAATCTGCAGCCGGTAAAGGATACGTCGGTAAAGTTCATCAGCTCCTCCGAGATCATGACCGCTCCGAAGTTGGCTGCCTCACCCGACTTGATGGTCCCGTTGACGAGCTCATCGGGTGTAAAGAATATGGTATTTTCTTTCTTGTTGTATTCCCAGGTCCCGTTCCAGCTGCTGTCTATGGTGATGTTCCTCTCCGGAACATAGATGACAAGGCTCCAGTTGACTATATCGTATTCCGACAGATTGGTAAGGGAATTGTCATACTGTGCACCGTATGTCTGCAGGGGGCCATCCGGGTCATTGAGCCACTTCTTGGATATTTCCACGGAGTACCGGTACTCATCGGTCTCGTTTATGGATCCGTCCGCACTTTCCGACACCTCTCCTTCTTCCCCTCCAAAGCGGAGATGGTACTGGAAAGGATTGTTCATGTCATACCTCACCTTGGCCTCAAGACCGAAAAGGCCTGCCATCAGTATGATAAAGATGATGACCAGTATGGCTACACCTCTTTTGTCTCTTTTATTCCTTATCGACATGGAACCTCCCATGAAATGGTTCATAACAATGTAACAAACATTATATCGGCATTTCCACCCAAAATCAATTACCCCTGTCGGGAGATTTATTTTACAGTGACTGTGCAGGTTGCCTTTTTCTTTTGGTCCCTGGTGGTAACGGTTATCTTTACCTTTCCCTTTTTAAGGCCTTTGACCCTGCCTTTTTTGCTGACCGTGGCAATCTTTTTATTTGATGATTTCCAGGTGACCGTCTTGTCGGTAGCATTTTTCGGGCTTATCACAGCTTTTCAGTTACCCTCTCATACTCTCCCGCTTCTTCAATCCCTGCCGCATCAGAAGCCGCACCTTCCTCCGATGCCATACTGTCAAGGGGTACACCTTCCATGCCATATGCGGTCATGGCAGACTGTGACATGGTCAGGATAATTGTCAATATAAAAGCGATCGGTCTTTTCATGTTTTCCTCCTAGTAGAATTCATTATGCATATCGGACTCATCAGGGGAGGCCTGACCGTTGTTTACTATCTCCAGGCCGGTTCCCAGCTGCCTGTAGAGGAAGAAATTACCGTTAATGCTAAATTCCGGAGGCGAAACGATCTCACAGTCCTTAAGGGCGCCTTCGATCTCATCCGACCACATGTCATCAGATGTGGCAAGGACCTCAAGGGTCCGTCCTGCCGGATCGTATCTGCATGCGCTGTACTCGTTCCCGTCGGCCGAGCTCATAACAAAATATCCGCCCTTATAATATCTGAATACGCTCTGATCGCTTATGAAAAAAGCTTTCTTATCCTTCATATCAAACCCGTACAGCCTGTCCGTCTCACTGCCTCCGAGAAGCCCGTCACCTTCTTCACGCATGGAAGCCCATACCCTTATACCAAACTGGTCATCCTGCCCCAGATCGACGATCGTAAACCAGAAGACACCGGCCGAAAACCCGCCCTCAAGCTTTTTTCCCGTCGCTTCGACAAAGTCAGACACATCTGTTCCGTCAGGAAGCTTACCCGTCATGGCTACTGTGTTCACAAAGTCCGAAAGGGCTCCCCTTTCCTCATCCGTAAGGTCGCTTGCAAGCGAGAACGAATTGGAATATTTTACGGGCCAGAATTCTTTTACATATTCGGTCCCGTTCCCGGTGCATTTAAAGTCGTCACCATCCTTTTTATAAAGAAAGACATCATAACAGTGGGACCATTTATCGGAATAGTCAACAAGGACTGCCGCACCGTCACCGGTCAGTTCCGCGCCCACGGCATCATATACCTCCTCCGTCAGCGCGCGGCCTTTCCATTCGTTTCCGGTCACATGGTATATGTTACATTCCGCCACGTGAAAGCCGGCCGTGGACAGGTAATACCTGGTATGCAATACCTCATCGATCCCGTCATCATCTATATCATTGAACTCAAAAACATCTCCGCCGGACCTGTACATGCCCAGTGCGTCGACTACAGTCGGGGTCTCAATGGCGGGACCGTCTGTTATGGCTATCCTGTAACTGACGCTTATCTCACCATCCTTCTCTTTGGCCGTACGGATTATGGGATCGGACACCTTGTCCCCGTTAAGGTCTATATCCTTGTATTGACCGATAAGGTCACCAATGTCGCCGTTATAGAGGATCCTGTCAAAATCCGGTTCATTCTCAAGGGAAAAGCCGATGGAATACGCTTTTAGCATTTCCTCGATATCCATTGTTTTTGACAGTTCAAAGATGCGGGTCGGATCTGTGCGGTCATCCTCTTTTTCCACTTTTACCCTGTCCTCAGCGGCCGGATCATCAGAAGAGACCGGCCCGGTCTCATTCTCCACCTTAGGCTTACCACCGGCCGCGGGTGCATCCTCCACATGGCTTCCCGCACAGGCGCAAAGAAGAGCCGTCAAGCAGGCAGATACAGCAGCTGTCGTAAATATCGATCTGAGCCTTAACAAATTATGATTTTTCCTTGTCATGATCTCCCTTTCTTTGTATGTTCTTCCCGTTATATGAGTTTTTAGACAGCCGTGCAACAGCGCTACTTACTCGTATTTTGCGGGTCCCAGGTCCATAAAGCGATCCATGCAAGCATGATCGATTCATGACCTTTTGACCCTGTCATCATATTATACTATCCTGCCCGGCATTTGGGCAATACATACCACATATCGCACCTGCTTGATATTATCATTGCACATATTGTATAATTATAAATTGTTGATATGGCCGGTTGCCCGTAAACGACTGATGTGGTAAGGATTTTCCGGCCGAACGATCATATGGAAGATCGCGTCAGTTTTTTTGCAAAAACCTGATATATAGCCTCAGCCCCTGCCGAAGGCAGTTGTAAATGGGCTGAGGTTAAAGAAGAAAGGAATTAACATGGAACAGATCAGATCATTTATCAAAAGTGCCTTTTCATATCCCAGGCTGCTCCTTACAAGCCATCCGGTCACCACGGTCAGCATTATCGCAGCCACCATACTCTACGCGATACATAACTATATCACCATCGGGCTCGGTCATGAAAAGATCGGAATGGTCCCCATGGACATATTTTTTCACATATGCGTAGCTGTCTCATTCTTTGCCGTATTTTCTCTCTGCCTCGAGAGCATAAGGGCAAAATTGAAGGCCCCCGTTAAATACGCCATATTCGCACTTACGGGCCTCCTCTCCCTTTTCTTAAGCTTCTTATTTTCCGATATGGCTGAGAATTCCCATATGAAGTTCTGGGGTCTTTTCAGAACTGTCCGCGACAGCCTTGGTACGGGAACGATCGCCCTCTATACAGGGGGGCTTCTGGTCATATCCGTCCTTATGGCCATATATTTCTCATACAGTCACGATATAGACGAGCCCTTTAACGACCATGTCATGAACTGCCAGAGCTCTGTCTTCTTTTCGGCCATAATCTACGGGGTCATACAGCTTGGAGTCCTGCTCCTTACCATCATAGTTTCCGTCCTCCTCTATGATGATGCTTTTGAATTTATCCTACCCATCATCATACTGATAAACGGCCTCTTCTATATACCGGCCGTGGTATGTGCACTTATCAGGAAAAACGAGAAGGCTGTAAAGTTCTATCAGATCCTTGTCCGGTATGTCATGTTGACCATATCGCTGCTTGCCTACATCATAATCTACATATATATAGGTAAGCTGATCATCACACGGTCAGTCCCGTCCAATTCGGTATACGCCATACTGACGGCACTCTTTACAATATCAATGTTCATCTCCTACACCTGCACGATCTTCGAGAACAAGGGCCTGCTGCAGAAGTTTGCCTATAACAGTCCTCTGATCTTCGCGCCCTTTATACTGATGCAGTGCTATACGGTCATTGTCCGTATAGGCCAGTACGGGCTCACTCCCAAGAGGTACTTCGGGATCGCCTTCATCATCTTCGAGATAATCTATATCGTTTACTATACCGTCGAATACAGGCGCGACGGCGAGATCATAGGCCGGAACCTGATCCTGGTAATATGTGCCATCATCATAGTTACCGTTTTCTTTCCCGGCATCAACTCAAGGGCCCTGTCAACGACCCTTGCAAAGCATACTCTTTCTGCATACCTTGAAAAGCTTGAGGCAGGAGGGACCTTTACCGACAGGGAATATACGAGAGCAAATGCCGCAGCCGGTTATCTGTCTGATGATGACTTCGGAAAAGACCGTCTGAGAAGATATTTTTCAGGCATGGATAAGGACATGATCGACAAACTGCATAAGGATGCATCGGATGCCGCAAAGGCTATTGCAAAAGACTCCCCGGACGGTAACGGGGCGGAAGACGGGCCGGAGAGCGGATGGTTTGCCTGTGAGCTCGTAGAATATACGAATGACGGCACCCTTGATATCTCCGATTATTCCAAAATGACATACGTAAATATCCGCTCCCACGACCCCGATGATACTTCCGAAAAGAACACACCTGTCGATGCATCGGCCCTGCCGGTCTTCATCTATGACAAGAGGATCGAGATAAGTTCAGGAGCCTCACCTTACATGACAGTCGACCTGTCGGACTACTGCACGGAATTTGCGGATATCAGCCATAGGAACAATGAGGGCACAATTGAATTTGAAGACTTCCGTGACCGGATCAGGTCCATGAGCGCTATCGACATAAACGAAAATGCCCGCCTTTATATAACAACTGCGGACATTTCGCAAAACGCTGCCGGCGAACCGGTCAGAGTGGATATAAACGGCTATCTGCTTGAAAAATAAGCTTACAGCCTGATCTTTTTGATCATCTCAATGAACTCAACGTTGTTCCTGGTCCTGACAAATATATCCAGGCACTTCTCTACCGCCTCTTCGGGCTTGAGACCGTTAAAGGCCTTGCGCATAAGATTGATGGCCTCAAGCTCATAGGGCTCTATGAGAAGATCATCCCTTCTGGTACCCGACTTGGGTATATCTATCGCAGGGAAGACTCTCTTCTCTGACAGCTTACGATCCAGTACCATTTCCATGTTACCGGTACCCTTGAATTCTTCGTATACAACATCATCCATCTTGGAGCCCGTATCTATGAGTGCGGTCGCAAGTATTGTAAGACTTCCGCCCTCACGCATGTTCCTGGCTGCACCGAAGAACCTCTTGGGCATATGAAGGGCTGCCGGATCAAGACCTCCCGAAAGGGTACGTCCGCTGGGCTGGACGGTAAGGTTATATGCTCTTGTCAGTCTTGTTATGGAATCAAGGAGAATGATAACATCTTCACCGTGCTCGACAAGTCTCTTGGCACGTTCGATGACCATTTCGGAAACCCTCTTATGATGCTCGGGAAGTTCGTCAAAAGTCGAATAGATGACTTCAACCTGATCCCCTTCAATGGATTCCTTTATGTCCGTTACTTCCTCGGGGCGCTCATCTATGAGCAGGATCAGAAGGTGCATCTCCGGATTGTTCTTGGTGATGGACTTGGCGACATCCTTAAGGAGGGTCGTCTTACCTGCCTTGGGCGGTGATACGATCATACCACGCTGTCCCTTACCAACCGGACACATAAGATCCATGATACGCATGGCAATGCTGCCTCCGGGTGTCTCAAGCCTGAGCTTTTCATCCGGGAATATGGGAGTGAGGTCCTCGAAGTTCTTGCGCTTGCACGCTTCCTGGGGAGGCAGGCCGTTGATGGTCTTGACGAAGAGAAGGGCACCGAACTTGTCGGTAGGGTTCTTGACCCTCATATTACCGGATACTATATCACCGGTCTTGAGGCCGAATCTTCTGATCTGGCTCGGAGCAACATATACATCATCATCTCCCGGAAGGTAGTTCTCACTCCGGATAAAGCCGTAACCGTCTGACATGACCTCGAGTATGCCCCTTGCTTCCTCTCCCGAGTCAAGCATCTTCTTCTCTTCGGGCAGCTCGGCTTCCTCTCCGACGGCCATTCTCCTGTCCTCATCCGACAGGGGCTTTCTGGGCTTTTCCTCCGCATCGCTCTCCTTGGCAGGTTTGCTGGCGGCGGCAGCCTCCTTGGCATCAAGGGCCAGCATGGCTTCTACTATCTCACTTTTTTTCATCAGTGATGTACCCTTGATGTTTCGCGCCTTGGCCAGATCCTTCAAGGCTGAAAGCGCTAATGATTCATACTTTTCTCGCGTCATAACTCCTCCTTTACGACTGCAAAAACTGTTTTGACTTTTTATACGGTAATCATTATTATTATATCTATGACAGATCCACGGACCCTTACAAAACTGATAATCCTTTATATGCTGGACAAATTCGATTATCCGCTTACCAAGGCAAAGATACTTGAACTTGTCCTCAAAAAGGAATACTCAAATTACTGGACTTTTACATCAGCAATATTCGAGCTTACCGAGGATGACCTCATAGAAAGCTCTTCAACTCATTCATCAACCCTTATCTCCCTGACTGACAAGGGGCGCGAGTCTCTATCCTTTTTCAAGAACAGGATATCCGAAGGCATCAGGTCCGATATCGACAGATACTGTGAGGAAAACAGCCTTGAGATAGCCAATGACCTGTCTGTCATGACCAACTATTACCGGTCTTCATCTGGCGACTACATTGCCGAGCTCTCGGCGCGGGACAAGTCCGAGGATCTTATAAAGATCAGCATCAACATGCCCACCGAGGAAAGTGCCGTCAGGGCCTGTGAACACTGGCGCGAAAAGTCCTCCGAGATCTATTCCCACATCCTTGAGAACCTGCTCTGACTACACAAAGCGGTTCTGTATGCTGTCATATTCGTAATCGATCGAAGCCAGCTTCTTTACTATGTCATCCTTATCAGCTCCCAGATCCCGGCACAGGTCATCAAGACTTGCATATTGATCTCTCAGCTTCATATTCACAAAGCTCAAAAGCATGGCTTCATCTTTGGGCAGTTCCATCAGAAAGTATCCTTCAGTGATCTTATCACAAGCTGCTGCTCTAACTCGTATCTGTTCTGTATCTCCGAAACGTTGGGATCAAGATAGCGTATGTCGCTCTTTTTAAGGCGTACCGTCTTCTCCCTCTTACTGGTAAGATGGAAGTAGTTGTCCGAGAATATGGCATCCGCCTGCAGAAGATCCAGCTCCACGAAGGCCGCAAAGCCGCCTGACATCATCCTTATGACATATTCATCCGCAAGCTCTATGACCGAATATGAAATGGATGACCCCTCAAGGTTTAGGTACTTGTACTTGACGAACACATCTATCTCGGATGACTGGATGTTGCCTTCCTCGTCAAAGAATTCCGCTTCGACGAAAACGCTGTTCTCCATCCCGGCTATCAGATCGGTATAATCTATCTCACAGACCTTCATGGCCGAAAAAGGCGCAAGGTCAACTTCGTGCTCTTCCTCATGAAGGAGCCGAAATTCCATGGTCTGAAGGGATATCCTTACCCTTCTGGTCTCAAAATCCCTTGTCTCGTTCACAACATAGGGGCATACAACGTTTCCGTGCCTCTCTATGGATCCGGCGATCTGGGCAAAAAAGTATTTGGAAAAATACTGAAGGGGTTTCCATCTGCCGAAATAGTCTATGCTGGACCAGGATGCTACCGGCCAGCTGTCATTGAACTGCCAGAAAAGGGTCCCCATGACATTGCCGCGGTTCCTTCTCCAGTGCTCGACACCGTGCTTTACCGCGATAGCCTGCAGTATCTGTGTCAGATAGAGGAGGCTTTCAAAATCCCTGGGAAAAAGGAAATTGTGGGACAGATAAAATATGAGTTTGCCGTTGGCGTCAAGGTTCTTCTGATGGCTCTCCATGACCTTTGAAAAAACATTCCTGTCGCTCTCGGTCGTAAAGGTCTTGACCGTCTTGATGGAAGGAAAAGACTGGAAGCCGAACTCCGAAATAAAACGCATGGTGTGCTTGTCGTATTCCTCAAAATCCTTAAGACCGTGCCATACGTCCCAGAAATGGGCATCACCTCTCGTTTCGTCGGAAGGCTTGTCGAACCTTCCTCCCGAAGAAGGGGATGATGGCCAGTAGAAGACCTGGGGTGCAACCTCTTTGGCTATACCCGGGATGATATCCTCGAACATCTTCAGATAATCCCTTCGAAGCTCATCGGAATGCTCACGGAACTTAGGCCATTCCACCCAGGCATTCTCAAGTTCGTTGTTTCCGCATATAAGGCCCAGACAGGCGTGGTGCCTTATCCTCCTGATATTGTCCTCGGCCTCGGCCGATATATCCCTTGCAAGGTCATCGTTAAGGTCATATATATTGCAGGCAAACATCATATCCTGCCACACTATGAGGCCGTACTCATCGCACAGGTCATAGAAGGTGTCGGAAGGATAATAGCCCCCTCCCCATACCCTTATCGTATTGAAATTACACTTGACCGCAGACTTTAAGAGGTAATCGATCTTCTCCTTGGTTATGAAGGAATAGATAGTGTCTTCCGGCACGTAGTTGGCACCCATGGAAAAGATGGGGATGCTGTTTACGACAAAGCAGAATTCCTTTCCGAACTCATCCTTGTCCGTGCTCACCGTCATGGTACGAAGACCTATCCTGTAGGATTTGGAATCCCACTGGTTGCCGTTCATGTCAAGGGCAAAGATACTCACCGTATAAAGGGGCTGGTCTCCGAAGCCGCGGGGCCACCACAGCTTGGGGTTGTCTATCTCCATGGAAAGCTCTACTTCATCCCCCGTCAGGGTCTCGGTGATTGCTGAAACCTTTCCGTCAGGTGTTACCAGCTCCGCCTGGATGATATAGTGATCATTACGGATGAGCTCTGCCTTCACGTCTATATCAAGAGTAACCTTCTTCTTGTCATGGCGCTGGGTGATCAGGACATCCTCGATCCTGATAAGGCTGTATCCTATAAGGTCGATGCTGCGCCAGATCCCGCAGTCGGGTATGTTTGCGGCCCAGTCCCAGCCGAACATGCTGTGGGCCTTGCGCAGGTACTGGTTTCCCTTCGTGCATCCTTCCGGAACATAATCTATCTCCTTGCCGGATGTGGGCATTCTTCCTTCCACATAGTTTATGGGGGAAAGGATCTCGACCATGACCATATTGACGCCCGGCCGCAGATACTGCTTGACATCGAAGTTATAAGTCCTGTGCATGTTGGAGGTGGTCCCGACAAGCATGTTGTTGACGTACACACGTGAAAGTGTATCTATTCCCTTGCAGCACAGTACGATCTTCTCCTGCTCATAGAGCTCCGGGATCAGCTCGAACTCGGTCGAAAAGAAATAATCCTTTCTGAAAAGTTCTCTTGCCTCTTCCTCGTTGGTGCCGAAAAAGGGATCGTTTGTCCTGTGCCCCACAAGCAGTGCGGAAAGTACCGAACCGGGAACCTGTGCTTCCGCAAAAGCCTCCGAGCCCCGCTCGTTCATAACCCACTTTCCGTTTAATGTCTGAAAAATCATATGAATACTACCTCAAATTACCGTTCGCTGCTTTCTTAGTATATGGGGATTTAATAAAAAAGAGTCGAAATATAGAATCTGTACCAAATTTTAAGACAACTATACATTCAAAATCCTGATTTGTCAATAACGACCCCCGCTTCATGGCAAAAGCGGAGGCCGTTTGTACGAAAAACCTTTGACTGCCTGCCTTAATCGTTCTCCGGAGCGTTCTTTAGGAGAAGATTGGCAAGTATGCCAAGGATAAGGGCGCATGCAACGCTTGTGATGGTAACGGCACCGAAATTAAGGGTCAGGCCGCCGATACCCGTTATAAGTATCACCGATACGACAAAGAGGTTCTTGTTCTTGTTAAGATCAACGTTCTGTACCATCTTGAGGCCCGATACGGCGATGAAGCCGTAGAGAGCCATACATACACCTCCCATGACACATGAAGGTATCGAATTGACGAAGGCGATAAAGGGCGACAGGAATGAGATTATGATCGCACCGATGGCTGCGGCTATTATGGTATATACGCTTGCGTTCTTGGTGATGGCAACACAGCCTATCGATTCACCGTATGTTGTGTTGGGACATCCGCCGAAGAAAGCTCCTACCATGGATCCGACACCGTCTCCGAGAAGGGTCCTGTGAAGACCGGGCTCCTTGAGAAGGTCTCTCTCGATGATGGAGGATATGTTCTTATGGTCAGCTATATGCTCTGCAAAAACAACGAATGCGACGGGAACATAGGCCGCAAAAATGGTCCCCACATATGTCCCCGAAAGCTCGGAGAAGCCTCCCGTTGCCGTAAGGAAGGTAAAGGAGGGAACAGCAAAGAATGTTGACAGTCCCACGCCGTCTGCCGTAAGAGCCTTAAAGGAGTCAAAGCTTAAAAGCTTTAACTGGTCTATCCCGGAAGCATTTCCTATAAGGGTCAGTATCAGGCAGAATGCATATCCTGCAAGTATTCCGTAAATGAAGGGTATGAGCCTGCCGCTCTTTTTGCCGTAGGCACTGCATACCATGGTAACGCTGAGCGTGACGAGACCGGCAAGAAGAGCCGCAAAAGGACTGGCAACAGCCGCTCCGTCAACCTTGACGCCGCCTGTGGTGATATCGCCTACCGCATTACCCGCAAGCGAAAGTCCGATGATGGCAACCGTCGGTCCTATAACGACCGCCGGCATAAGCCTGTTGATCCAGTCAACACCTACCGCATTGACTATGACCGCGATGACAACATATACAAGACCTGCGAATATGGCACCGATTATCATCCCAAGATATCCAAGGGACATGGATACACCGCCTGCGAAAGCGGCCGTCATGCTGCCGATAAACGCAAATGAGGAGCCCAGGAACACAGGGCTCTTCTTCTGTGTGAACAAAATATAGATAAGTGTACCGCAGCCCGCACCGAAAAGGGCAGCCGCAGGACTCATGTCATTACCGATGATGATGGGTACCACCAGCGTTGCCGTCATGATAGCCAGCAGCTGCTGGAGTGCAAATACCAGAAGCGGTCCTGTCTTGACCTTGTCTTCCACCTGATAGATCAGTTTCATAATATCCTCCTTAATCCCAAAAACCCGCTCCTTTACAGCCATACCCCGGTATCCGGATCCGGGCCGTCCCGTTAAAGGTGCTGTTTCCACAATATATTGTGTTTTGAACCGGGTCCCCCACAAGTTCTTGAAAGATAATATCACAGGAAAGAGCCTGTGTAAACTCTTTTTTATTAGTCAAAATATATAAAAGAAAGGGACCGGATTGTGCTATAATACCAACCATGAACCTGCCGGAAGATTATCTGAAAAGAATAAAGGGACAGCTGGGGGACAGATACGAAGACTTTATCAGATGTATGGATCAGCCCCCTTTCAAGGCCCTCCGCCTCAACCGCAGAAAGATCGCACAGGAAGACTTTTTGCGGTTTGCCCGGATGGCAACGCTCTGCTGCCATCCTAGAAAGGTGGCGGGCCTTACGGGAGCATACTACTATGAGGATGCCCTTCCGGGAAAAAATCCCCTTCATGATGCGGGGGCCTACTACATCCAGGAGCCTTCCGCCATGATCCCGGCCGGCCTTCTCGACGCACACGAAGGGAGTCTCAAGGTCCTTGACCTGTGCGCATCGCCCGGAGGCAAGACTACTCAGATAGCCGACTGTATGAATGATACCGGCCTTTTAGTGGCAAACGAGATAATACCCTCCCGGGCCCTTACCCTTTCGGGCAACATAGAACGTATGGGGATAACAAACACTCTTGTGACCTGCGCAGATCCCAAAGACCTTGCCGGAAGGTTCGGCCGCTTCTTTGACAGGATACTTGTTGACGCTCCCTGCTCCGGTGAGGGGATGTTCCGCAAAAATCCCGAAGCCGTCCTTGAATGGAGCAAAGAAAATGTAAAAAAATGTGCCGTACGTCAGGACATGATACTTGACTGTGCCTCCCGCATGCTCGCGCCCGGCGGAAAGATAGTCTACAGTACCTGCACCTTTTCACCCGATGAGGATGAAGGGACCCTTGACCGTTTCCTTAAAAGCCACCCGGCCTTTACCGTCTGTGACGGGCCTTACCGCATATGGCCCCACGAAGGAGCCGGTGAAGGACACTTTGCGGCCGTCCTTACAGCTACAGGAGATGATGCAGGTGCCGCGGAAGATGAAGCAGGGGGAAACTCCTTGTCCAAAAAGAAAAAGGGCCGTGCATCTTCGCCAAAGCCCTCATATCCCGCAGACCTTCTTGATGATTTTCTGTCCCGTACCCTCAAGGATACATGCCCGGTCAGGATCCTTGCGGCCGGAGGCAGTGACCGCATCATATCCTTCAGGGACAGCATCTATCTTGCGCCGGAGCATATGCCGGATATA
>JAILLI010000045.1 GCA_024693225.1 Lachnospiraceae bacterium | reverse complement strand
CCCTTAACGGGACCTTTCACCAGATCGGTGTGATGGGCAAGAAGGATCCGGAAGCATATACGGAGACCGTAAAACTGGTGGATACATCCTTAAGCCGCCTTTCGCAGATCGAGATATATTACGATTCGGATAATGACGGGGGATACTCCGAGCGTTACCGCAAGCTCATGTCGGCATCGGATATTGAGATCAGGCATGACTTTACCGGGATAATCGCAACACCCGGGAACGTGATAGTACACAATGACGTGAACATTGAAGGAATCATTCTTTGCGGGGACAGGATTTATACCATGGGCAACAACAACATAGTTGCCAATCCTGCGGTCGCAAGGGAGATAATAGGTGGCGAGTTCGCCGGTGCATACGGGATGAGAGCCGGAGATTACATAGGAGGTATGAAGAAGGCCGGCCTTACGGAACCCGAATACTATGTATTACCATATAAATGATCCGGAACACGAAACAAATAAAGTAAATGAAAGAGGTAAACTATGAGCGAAAAAACAAGTATCAGGCTGTTTAACGGATTTGAGATTACAAAGGGGGATGTGCCGATCCTTCAGAACCTTTCGAACACACGTAAGACAAAGCTGTTCGTGGCATATCTTCTGGTTAACCGCAACAGGCCCATAACACATCAGGAACTCTTTGAGCTTCTGTGGTCGGGAGAGGATTATGCCAATCCCGCGACGGCGCTTCGAACGCTTTTATACAGGTTCCGCTCAATGATCGAGAATGAGGGCGCCAAGGCATTAAACGGTGCGATCATATCCCGCAGGGGGACCTATCAGTGGAATAAGGATCTTGATGTTTCAATAGATGCGCTTGATTTTCAGGCCTTTGCCGAGGCCGGTATCAATCCGACCATTTCCGCATCCCGCAGGAAAGAATACCTTATCAAGGCCATAGAAATGTACAAGGGTTCCCTCCTTCCCGATTTTTCATCGGAGCCCTGGCTCATAGCCCAGTCCGCGGCATATCGTGACATGTACATAGAAGCGGTCATGGCCTATGTTGAGATACTGAAGGAAGAAAACCAGTACGCTGCCATCGTGCAGGTATGTGAGAAGGCGCTTGAGCTTGCCGGGACCAGCGAGATACTCGAACTGGAGATCCAGATAGCAAAGCTTACGATCGCGGATCCGGGCGCATCAGCCAAGGACAGTGTTGTGGCATATTACAAAGAGGTAAGGGAACTGTCTGTCAAGCTTCAGGATGAGACGGACAGGATGCAGCGTGAACTCCAGCAGGAGATCATAGAGCAGCAGGCGTTCATGTGTGACTACCGTACTTTTAAGGAACTCTACAACCTCCAGCGCCGCATGCAGTCAAGATCCAAGGCAACCATCTTTTTGGGCCTCATATATATCAGAAGCGAAGATACGGGAAATGATGATCCCCTGTATGAAGAGAAGGCTATAACGGATGTTGTCAACTGCTGCCAGAGAATGCTCCGTGTCGGAGATGCGATCTGCAGAAAAGGCGACAATGAGATAGCCCTGCTCTTCCCGGCGGAAAGCTATGAAGATGCAGTGGGAGTCCTTGAAAGACTGAAGGCGGCTTCAAAGGAACGTGTAGACGAGGACATAGTCATGGTCTACAGGCTGCGTCCCTTAAAGAGCGCAAGGGAATAGGACCCTATTCCTCCAGAGCCGCGTCATCTACAGGAGCTTTGGCGATCAGCGCTTTAAGTAATACGGGCGTTGCTATGCTCGAAGTGAGGATCAGGAGGATGACTGCACTGAAATAGACCGGACTGATAAGTCCGACTGACAGTCCCTTCTGCGATACGATAAGGGCAACTTCTCCGCGCGTCATCATGCCGACACCGCAGATAAGCGCCTCGCGCCCTTTGAACTTGCACAGTCTTGCCGCCAGCGAGCAGCCGATGATCTTGGAAACGAGAGCCACGATGACAAAGCCGATCGAGAACCATAAGATCGACATGGAGAACTCGGCAAGATTGGTCTTAAGTCCTATTGATGCAAAAAAGATGGGACCGAAGAGCATATATGAATTAATATCCATCTTACGGGCTATGTAGTCCGAATCGGATATGGAGCACAGGATTATACCTGCCACGTAAGCACCGGTGATATCAGCGATACCGAACAGATCCTCGGCGATATATGCCATGGCAAAGCACAGGGCCAGGCCTGCTATGGGGATACGCCTTGTATGGGGGTAGCGCTTATCTATGATCTGGAAGAGTTTGTAGGTGACAAAGCCGACTCCGATCGCAAATATGAAGAAGAGCAGGGTCTGGATAAAGACGCGGGATATCACCACATCCTTGTCCCTGAAGCTTATTACAAAGGTAAGGACTATGATACCTATGACATCATCGATTATGGCAGCAGCCATGATCGTGGTACCCACCTTGCTCTTTAAGTATCCGAGTTCCTTCAGGGTCTCGACCGTGATAGACACGCTCGTCGCCGTCATTATCGTTCCGATGAATACAGCTTCTATAAACTCAGGGGAACCTATGGAGCTCACTCCATAGAAGACCATATAATAGACCGTACCCAGAACCAGGGGCACGAAGACACCGGCACATGCGATAAAGGTCGCTATGGGGCCGGTTTTCCTAAGCTCCTTGATGTCTGTTCCAAGACCCGCGGAGAACATAAGGAGAATGACTCCGATCTCGGCCATCTGACTGATAAAGTCAGTGCTGTCGACCCAGCCCAGAAGAGAGGGACCTATGATAAGGCCCGCAATTATCTCACCCACGACCTGTGGGATATGTATCTTCCTGGCTCCGATACCGAAGAGTTTTGCTACTATTATTATTATGGCAAGTGACTTAAAAATATCGTATGTATTCATGGTTTTACCCCCGATCATCAAACCCATACTTTAGAACAAAAAGTGCCAAATGTCAATGGCGGAGTGTAATCGGTAGTTGAATAGAAATTGTTTTTATGATACAATACCCTAGCATACGAATTAGGATGCGGTGAAATAATACTAGTGATTTTTGAGGAGTGTTTACATGATCTCATATGAAAACCTTAACGAATTACAGCTTGATGTAATGCGTGAGATTGGAAATATAGGAGCGGGTAATGCGTGCACGGCTCTGTCCGTCCTGCTTGGCACGGCTATCGATATGTCTGTTCCGAGTGTTCAGCTGCTGGGATATGAATCAACGGCAGAGCATCTCGGCGGAGAAGACAAGATGGTCATCGGTCTGAAGATAGAGATCAACGGTGATCTGGACGGGATGATGCTCCATGTGGTAGAGAGACGTTTCGCACAGCGTATCATAAACACCTTCTATGCAAAAGAGATAGAAAGTATCAGCAATCTTGATGAGATGGATTCATCGGTCCTCAATGAGATGGCCAACATCACCAGCGGGGCTTATGCCAATTCGATAGCATCCCTGACATCCCTTTTTGTTAATATAGGCACACCTTCACAGGTGCCCGGGAAGGTCAGTGAGATCATGAAACTGCCTCTTACGGCCTTTGTAAAGCCGGGAGAGAAGGTCCTGGTCGTGGATGAAGTATTCACCATTGATGATGAACATATCAGCAGCAATATGATCCTGGCCCTTGAGAGCGATTCCCTGGAGAAACTGTTCGCAAGACTTGGTGTTCAGGTATAGCGGGCAGATTCATTTCTTTTTTTTCTTTTTGGATCCCATACGCTCAAGCACCATATCGTATCCGTCGTTCCCGTAGTTTAAGGACCGATTGACACGACTGATGGTTGCCGTGGAAGCACCGGTGTGTTCGGCAATCTCAAGGTATGTTTTTTTGTCGCGCAGCATACTGGCAACTTCAAAGCGCTGTGAGAGCGACAGGAGTTCATTGATAGTGCATATATCCTCAAAGAATATGTAGCATTCTTCTTTGTTCTTGAGCTCCATAATGGCGTCAAACAGGTAATCTACCGATGCGGTTCTGATCTTTGGATTCATGAGTATGCCTCCGTGTTTTACTTTAACGCTTTTAAATTTTAACACGTTAAAGCGTGGAACGCAATATTGTGTTTTATCCGACAATTAACCGTCCGGATAATTAAAGGATACTGTACCGGAATATGTCGGGTTTTTCTTGAAAATCTGACATGAGGGGGAAAATATATGGGAGTTCTTGAAAAACTTAACGACAAACAGAAAGAAGCAGCCATACAGCTTGAAGGGCCGGTACTGATCCTTGCGGGAGCCGGGTCCGGCAAGACAAGGGTTCTGACAAACCGTACCGCATATATGATCGATGAGGCCGGGATCAGTCCCTGGAACATACTTGCCATAACCTTTACCAACAAGGCCGCCCAGGAGATGAGGGAACGTATTGACCGCCTTGTCGGCCATGGCAGCGAGAGCATATGGGTGGCGACTTTTCACTCGACATGCGTGCGGATCCTGCGCAGGCATATCGATCTTATGGGCTATGACACCAACTTTACAATATACGATACCGACGATTCCAAGTCT
>JAILLI010000013.1 GCA_024693225.1 Lachnospiraceae bacterium | reverse complement strand
TCCGCCGTACGGTCCTTTATTATCGGGGGAGATGCAAGCGTTACCTCGAATCCGAGAATATCCGAGTTCTCTTCACAGTAAAAAGCCTGCTGCAGCAGTGTGACCGCTGAATTATAGGATTCATATGAATTCCGGATATTTTTTACTATATCTCCGACGGCAATGGTAAGTTTTCCCGTGCCGGCATAATCTTCCCTTATCGTCTTAACGGCAAATACCGCATCCTTTTTGGAAATATTACGGGAATACAAAAAGAAACAGATGTGTTTTTCGTCCTTCAGGAGACTGACAAACCGCAGTCCCCGCGAGGACAGTTTTTCTTCGGTCTTTTTGTTGACGTCCGTCAGATATCCGTAGGAAACAGGCGGTACCGATCTTGCGAACTCAGTAACTATACAGCAGAAGTTCCCGTCCTTTTCCATATCGGGAAAAAAGGAAGTGTCTATTTCCGCGTCCTGAGCCGGTCTACGCATCAGGATACCGCTTATACGCCTGCTTTCCTCAACCTCCCTGACAAAGTGGCCCCTTTCGGCAAGACGTTTTTCGGCAAGCTTATCCGCCGCTGCCCTTACCGCCTCTTCCACCTCGGGGATACTGATGGGTTTTTCTATGAAGCTTACCGCATTAAGCTTTATCGCCTCCTTGAGATATTCCCTGTCCGAATAACCGCTCATTATGATAAAAGAGATATCGGGATATCTCTTTTGCATGGCCCAGGCCATCTCGATACCGTTCATCCGGGGCATCCGCACATCCGTAATGACAATATCGGGAACGAACCCGGCAGTTATCTCAAGTGCCTCTGCCCCGTTTGCCGCACCTTCCACATGACATGTGCCGAAGAGTGTCCATTCAACGGAGCTTATCAGACCGCATCTTGTCAGTTTTTCATCATCAACGATCAGTATGTTCATATATTACCAAAAGTTTTCAGCCGCCGATCTGAATATGGAGACCGCCGGCAGACCGTGCCGCGTCCGAAAGGATCCTCATAGTTTCGTCGGAAGGTCTCTTCGCATCCTTCATGGGATAATCCCTGCCAAGACCTGCGTATTTACCCTCCCCGAAATTGTGATAAGGAAGCAGGTCTATCTCTTCCACATCGGGAAGAGTTGCCGCAAATCTCGCGATATCCGCTATCTCTTCCGGTGTATCGTTAAAGCCCGGGATCACGGGAACCCGTATTATAAGGCGGGTCATTCCCGATCGTGCGACCTTTTGTGCATTTTCTATCATCAGGGTATTTTCCCTGCCGCACCACTCTTTATGCTTCCCGGCATTCATGTGTTTGATATCCATGAGATACGTATCAAGATACGGCAGTATACTCTCTATTACGGAGTATTTCGCATATCCCATACTCTCCATGGCGGTATTTATACCGAGATCCTTTGCTGCGATAAGGAGTGATCTCGCAAAATCCGGCTGCAGAAGACTTTCTCCTCCGGACAGGGTAAGTCCTCCGTCGGAACGGCTGTAATAAGGCATATCCCTTCTCACCGTTTTCATTACTTCCCTGACGGTAACATCCTCCCCATATACCTTTTGCCGGTTGCCCACCGTCATCGTTTCGGTCTCGAAACTCTGGGATTCGGGATTACAGCACCACCTGCATCTGAGTGCACAGCCCTTCAGAAAGACTATGGTCCTTATACCGATGCCGTCGTGTATGGAATATCTCTGTATGTCAAATATCCTGCCCGTTGTGTCTAAATACGAATGATCCTGCATATTATCTGAACTGTCCCTGTGCCGTTCTTCTTATGATGTCGTCCTGGAGCGATCTCGAAAGCGTCGTGAACAGAGCCGAATAACCCGCAACACGCACTACAAGACCCTGATACTTTTCGGGATGGACCTGGGCATCGATAAGCGTCTGTCTGTCAACAACATTAAACTGCATGTGCATACCCTTCTGATCAAAGAACCCCCTTACAAGTGAGACAAAATCCTCCAGACCCTTCTGTCCGCTCATGGCCGTCGGATGTATCTTCATGTTAAACAGCGTGCCGTTCGAAGCGTCCCCGTGATCAAGCCGGGCCACCGAATTACAAGATGCCGTAGGCCCTTTAAGATCCTTTCCGTTGGTCGGAGACACGCCGTCTGCGATCGGCGTATGAGCCAGTCTTCCGTCCGGTGTTGCACCGGTCTGTGCACCGAGAGGCACATTCGCGGATACGGGATACAGTCCTGCCTGGAATATCCCGCCTCTCGGATTATGATAGTCCGGAAGGGGCTTCGTGTAAAAATGCGCTGCTTCCCTGGCAATGCTGTCTATCTCGTCGATATCGTTCCCGTATTTGGGAAGATCATCTATCATCTGCCATATTTCCTCATATCTGCGCTTCTCGGCATCGGGAATACGCATATTCAGCACTTCGGAAACGACCTGTTCCATTATCTGAGGCGTGACTTCCTGCCCGGATCTTTCCAGACGGTCCGCCACCTGCTGCGCCGTTTCCTTAGCCGTGACAGCATCAAACCCTTTTCCGAAATTCATCTCCATGGCTTTTGCAAGTTCGGAAAGGGTAAATCTCTTCTCTTCAAAGACAAGTTTCTTTACCGTATAAAGAGAATCTGCAACATTCGCTATCCCGAAGCCCTGCGGTCCGGTAAAATTGTATACGGCTCCACCCCACTGCAGGGGCTTTCCCTTTGCGATACAGTCATCGATAAGTGCCGATTCGAAAGGAAGCGGGCTTCTTTCGGCATGCGCCCGGTCAATGGCATTGTCGGCGTTCACGAGAAGCTCGATATTATATTCCATCTGCTTCCTGTACGCATCCTTGAACTGTTCATATGATGTGATCCCGCTTATGTCACCTGTATGGATGCTGGCCTCCTCACCCTTGTCATACCCGTTGTATAATACCATCTCAAGCGGCCTTACCATATTGAAGAACGCAGCGTCGTGCCATCCGTCCTCCTTACCGGGAACATGAGGCTCCACACATCCGATTATGCTGTAGTTTCTCGCATCACTGAGAGGGATCCCTCTGTTCTCCATTGACGGAATGATGATCTCGTCATTGTAATATGCGGGAAATCCCACTCCCGTACGGGTAACTTCCGCTGCGCGGATCAGAAGCTCTTTTGCGGATCCGTTCCACACCCTTATAGAGATGGAAGGCTGCGGCAGGAAAACATGCTTTGTGGCATCAAGGCACATAAACGAAAGATCGTTTGTGGCATCTCTTCCGTCCGCGGTCTGTCCCCCGACTATGAGGTTCTGAAATAGCGAGTACCCTGCAAAACCCTCAGCTGACAGGGCATCCCTGCACTTGTTGAGGTCATTGAGTTTCACCCAGACACAGTCTATAAGTTCCTGTGCCTCTTCGCGTGTCATCGTACCGTTATCGATATCCGTCCTGTAGAAAGGATACATATACTGGTCAAATCTGCCCGGCGATATGGAGTGTCCCGAGGATTCGATCTGTATCGTCTGCTGTACGAACCAGAATGCCTGGCATGCTTCATAAAATGTCCTTGCCGGCTCGAAAGGCACCCTGCTGCAGATTTCGGATATTTTTGAAAGTTCTCTTTTCCTTTTCGGATCATTCTCTTTTGCAGCCTCTTCTTTTGCCAGATCACTGTATCTTTTCGCATAGTCGCATACGGCATTACATGATATTATCGCAGCCTCAAGAAACCTTCTTTTGGTCGCATATTCACTGTCACCCGCAGACAGTTTTGAAAGCTCTTGCGCCGCCTGCTGTATTATACCGCGAAGTCCTTCGTTTATTACCCGGTCGTAATGAACGTTTACATGTCCCACACCGTTGTAATAATAGTTTCCCGGGGTAAAGAAGTTGTGATCCATGGCACGGATCGTTTCCGGAGACATATACGCTCTTGCAAGTTCCGAGGTGGTCCTTCCCTTCCAGTAAGGGTTGACCTTTCTGAGCCTTTCCTTTGTCTCCTCAGATATGTAGAACGGATCGGCTGCACGGTGCTCCACGGTATCAAATTCCGCCTCCAGCCACTCATACGAGAATTCGGGATATGTCTGGCAGCCTCTCGGGGCTATCGTGGTACTCCCGACGATAAGCTCCTCCGGCCGTATTATGATCGGAAGTCCTTTTAAGATATGATCGAATGCCATGGCCTTTCTTGTTGTTTCGGGAAGGCCTTCGGTTTCCATATAGGATTCCGTTATCAGTTCCGCCCTAGCAGCCTCGATCTCAGGCATCTTCCTGAAAAGATGCTGTACAAGTCGTGTTATTCTCTCGGATCTTTCCACCGGAGTACTGTCAAAATCTCTCATATATATCCTTCCTTAATCTGTATCCCCGTCCTTGCCGCTTTGCTGTGGATATATCAGTTCTATGTTCATTTCGGCAAGTTTTTCCACCCATTTATCCGAAGGTCTCATATCGGTGATCAGCGTATTGACCGCCGATATATCACATACCTGAGAGAACGACGACCTTCCAAACTTGTCCGAATCTGCAAGAAGTATCACTTTATCAGCTGCCCTGATGATAGCCTGCTTCATGCTCACGACCTCATCGTTTCCCTCTGTTATTCCTCTTGTGATGTCCAGTCCGTTACATGATATGAATGCCTTGTCCACATGATATCCGTATACGGTTTCAACCGCTTTTGATCCCATAAGCGACATGGTCTGTGAATGCACCGTTCCTCCGGTCATAACTATCTCACAGCCCGCCGCAGGTGCGAGCGTGACCGTGTTCTCGACGGAATTGGTTATCACGGTAAGCTTCTCGAATGATTTTTTCCTCAATGTCCTCGACAGATAAACCGTAGTAGAAGACGCATCAAGAAAGATATACTCTCCGTTTGCTATCCGGTCCGCAGCAAGTTCGGCTATCTTCATCTTTCCTTCGGGGTTCATCTTATACCGCACATTAAAGGGCAGTTCCATTCCGAATTGCTCCTTAAGCACGGCTCCCCCATATCCTTTTACTACGATCCCCTCTTCCGCCAGTCTGTCAAGATCTCTCCTGATGGTTTCCTCGGAAACATCAAACTTCCTGCTAAGCTCACTGACAACAACTTTTCTGTTTTCCTGAAGCTCTTGTATGATAAGACTCCGTCTCTCTGCTATCAGCATCCGGATCTCCTCCCGAACAGCAAATCAGACTAAAAAACAAACGGCATAAGCTCGTCGGACGGTCTTGCTATAACAGCCTCATCCAGGAACATTCCTTTGTCCCCCGCTGCCGCCTTTGCCGAATCTATCGCTGCCTGTACGGCAGAGACCGATCCCGTGAGCGTCATATAACTCTTTCCGCACATTCCTTTTGCAAGGCGCAGTTCTATCAGATCGACTATGGCCGTCTTTGCCGCCACATCGGCAGCCACGATAAGCGCCGCCACATCATATGTCTCCAGAACTCCGAGTGCTTCAAGCTCCCGGCCCGGAGCCGTTCCGTATATGGCAGGGAATATCGATTCGTGAGGGTTCCCCAGCACGAAGGTGTCTATTACCCTGTCTCCGTATGAGTGCGATGCCCTGTCAACGGAGGCTCTGACTGCGGACAGTTCTCCGGTTATGAGTATCACGAATTTTCCCGGACAGGTGACCTCCGCCATAAGCAGCTCAACCTGTGCGGTCTTCGACATGTCATCCGCCGCCATAAATCCGGCGGATACCGTAGATGTTTCCACCATACCGATCGCTTTGGCCATATTACGACTCCTTAGATGATATTATCGTTATCTCATATTCATCAACGGATACGACCTTTCCGTCTGTTGACGAATGGATATTAACTGAAAGCCCCTGCTCTGCTTTCCCAATGAGCATTCCCTTCTTAACGGCGTCTCCCGCCTTTACAACCGGTTTTGCGGGTATTCCGATATGCTGGGAAAGCGGTATTCTTACGGTTTTTGCGCCTATGCATATATTGTCTAGCGGTGCATTTTTATCATACCGGGCAAGCCCGAGCCTTTGTGTCAGTCTGTGAACGGGAACTTTTCGCTCCTCTCTTTGCGCAATTGGATCTTTCGGACTTACTTTTTCAACCGGTATCCCGGCAGCTCTTTGTGCTTTCTTGAACTCCTGCAGTATAGAGGCCGGAGACAATCCCTGCGGGCACGCATATTTCTCACATATCCTGCATCCGCTGCAATACATTGCACCTTTAAATGCTGACAGATCCGAGGTATCATTATTCGCTACGGCTCTCATGATCCTGTGAGGTTCTATGGGGTGTCCCAATGCATGTCTTGAACACAGATCGGTACAGGTCCTGCACTGACAGCATGCCGAAGATGCCCTTCTCTTCTCTATTCCGAGATCCTTTCCTGCGCTTTGTATGAGCTTATGATCTTTGGGGAGGACGATGATCGCATTGCACGTCTTGGTCACGACAGTATCGGCCTTTCCGACATATCCCATCATGGGACCGCCTATAAGAAAAGCATATTCATCTTCAGTTATATTTCCTGCCGCACTGACAGCATCTCCAACAGACATTCCCAGCGGAACCCTTATGGTTCTCGGGTTATCTACCGCTCCAACAACGGATACCAGTTTATCGCTCACGCCAAGGTGCTGCGTTACCGCCATATAAAGGTTGTACATGGTCTCGACATTGAATACGACAACATTTTCGTCTATCGGAAGTCCTCCGGGTCTTATAACCCTTCCTGTTGCCTCATATATAAGTATAACTTCGTCGCCCATGGGGTAAGCGGCATCCACTTTTTGGATCCTTACTTTTTTGTACTTTTCGGTTACCGGTATAAGGGCATCTATCGTTTCCGTATATTCGCCTTTTATGCCGATCACTGCTTCCTTTGCACCTAACGTATCCCTTACCGTATCGAGCATTTTGACTATCTGAGGCGTACACAGGGAAAGAAGCTGACGGTGGAGTTTGAGCAACGGTTCACACTCGACACAGTTAAGTATCACCGTATCAGCTTTATCCGTCAGTTTCGCATAAGAGGGAAATCCTGCTCCTCCGGCACCGACCACTCCGTACTCTCTGGCAATGTCTTTCAGTTCTTCAAGGATCATCAGGATATGACCTCCATACCGTCCTGTCCTTCATCGACAATACCTACGATAGCTGCATCCACGGGAGCATCCGGCATATCACAACCTATTCGTGCGGCCGAACCCGTCGCTACAAGCACCTTTTCTCCAATGCCCGCGCCGATTATGTCAATGGCGATAAGATCACTTCCGTTCCCGCACATTGTCTTTTCGGGGCGGACGATCATAAATTTGTTTCCAACAAGTTTTTCGCTTTTGCGGGTTGAAAAAATACTACCCATTACGGTTCCAATGATCATGGTCGATCTCCTTATTTCCTATCGTAAACTAAACAGATCATTTCGTTTACGATCCCAATCTGATGCACACGATTGCGGCAGGAACTGCATCTTCGATGCCCCGCGACCGGCGCAAAGTGAACGGATCATAATTGTTCACTGTAAGAGGCCCGGCATTACAGGATGATATAAGCCGTGTCCCCCTGTTTTACAGAGCATGCGTTTGCTTCATCGGTATCAATGTGCATTTCAAGAGAGAACTTATCGTCCACGCGGATCTTCACATTGTCAAGCACCGCTCCTCTGTCATCTCCCATTCTTACCGAAACAAGATCTCCGTCCTTAAGTCCTGCCCGCGATGCATCCGATGGCGTCATATGAATATGTCTTGCTGCTACGATGCATCCCTCTTCAAGGTACAGCGCCCCCTTGGGACCTGCAAGAGCAATGGGTGCGGATCCTTTCGTGTCACCGCTCTGACGCAGCGGGGCGCTGATACCGAGTGTTCTGGCATCTGTCGCCGATATCTCTATCTGCGATGCGCTCCTTACCGGTCCCAATATCCTGACGTTCTCAATGGCGCGAAGCTTTAATCCTATCAGTGTGCATTGTTCACAGGCCGCCCACTGGCCGCCCATCAGATCTTTTTTTCTGGTCAGCTGATAACCCGGTCCGAACAGTTTTTCCACATGCTCCTGTGTCAGATGGATATGGCGCGCCGATACACCGATGGGAACTGCCATCTCCTCTTTTCTTTCCGCACTGTTTACGGCCTCGATCACCAGTCTGGTAATGTATTCCACACTGCTGTTGTCCACTGTATAACCTTCCTTTCAGGTCATGCCTTGATCTTGGGTAAGATCATCTCTACATCATTGTGAGGTCTCGGTATAACGTGTGTTGCAATAAGCTCACCAAGAGCGCCCGCTGCCGACGAACCAGCTTCAACGGAAGACTTGACGGCTCCGACATCTCCTCTTACCATAACGGTTACAAGACCGGATCCTATCTTCTCGGTCCCGATAAGAGTTACATTTGCAGCCTTGCACATCTGATCGGCTGCCTCGATAGCTGCAACCAACCCTCTTGTTTCAACCATTCCCAATGCTTCAAGTGACTGTGCCATAATATTTTTCCTCCTGATAGTTTATTAACTGTTTGTTTCCATCTGCTGTCTGATGTTAAAGTCCGGGGGATCCTGACCGAGCATTTTGGACCCGGAACCGTATTCTCCCTTCCCTTTAAATCTTGATGCGGAGATGGCTACTATCTTACGGATCTCCTCATGGGGATTGGCGATCACACCAAATGCAACCGGCTTTCTGATGTTCGGACTGTTTGTTGCAGTCTCAACCGCTGTCCGTACAGCCTCCACCTCGCCCTCCACAACAAGGGTCACAAGCCTTCCTCCAAGCTTTCTCTCCCATGTTGCCAGCGTTACATTCGCCGCTTTGCACATAATGTCCAGCACATCCAATGCCGCCACTACCCCGGTTATTTCGATAAAACCGTAAGCACCTGCCATCTTACCGCCGTCTCCTTATCCTGATGCTCAGCCTTTAAATTTCGGCAGGATCATTTCAACATCATTGTGAGGTCTCGGTATAACGTGTGTTGCCACGAGTTCCCCGAGTTTTGATGCAGCCGCGGTTCCGGCTTCAACAGATGCTTTTACCGCACCTACATCTCCTCTTACCATAACGGTTACAAGACCGGATCCTATCTTCTCGGTCCCGATAAGAGTTACTTCCGCTGCCTTTGTCATGGCATCCGCTGCTTCGATCGCTGCCGTAAGTCCTCTTGTTTCAACCATTCCCAATGCTTCAAGTGATTGTGACATTTTAATTCCTCCTGTGTCTTCAGTCTTTATCCAACGCGCTGATCGTCAGCATCTTCTCCGTGTCCTGCGTGGGATTTGGAATGATATGCGAACATACTATACCGGTTGTGGCTTTTGCCACTTCCTCCGCCGCAGCCATTGCTTCCCTGACATCCGATACCCTTCCTCTGAACTTTATCGTAACAAGAAGCGGTACCGGAAGTTCATCAGCATTAGCCGGCTTGTTCTTATCAAAGACCTCCAGTGTAACGTCGGCGGCTTTGCATCCCGCATCCGCTGCCAGAAATGCACACACCAGTCCGTATACCTCCAGAAGCCCCACTGCTTTGTTTTCCGTCATATGCCCCGATCCTAACGTTGAACGATCAATAGTTACTGTATATATCCGGCTAATTGACTATGGCTATCTTCAGCCCCGTCATTGCCAGATTGGTCTTAAGCGCTTCATTTATGTCCTGAAGCGGAAAGCGGTGAGTGATGAGCTCCGATACCGGAAGCCCTATTCCTTTTGCTCTTCTGAGAAAATCAAACGTTGTGCCGTAATCCCGAAGAGTATAAACCCAGGATCCCACAAGATTGATCTCCTTTGAGCAAAGATCGAAATGCGGATTGATAGTCGCATCTCCTCCGTTAACAAAGAACCCCAGTTCGCACAGTCCTCCGCCGTTTCGGATGAACTTGTAAACATTTGCATGAGCTTGGGGATTCCCTGTACACTGGAATGCGAAATCACATAGATGCCCGCCGAATGAATCATACACTCCTTTTGTCAGAGCCTCTATTCCCTTATGATCATTGAAGTTGACCGTCTTATTTGCGCCCATTCTCTTCGCAAATTCAAGTCTTTTTTCATTTCCGTCCACTGCCGTGATATTCTCGATACCCATCGTGCGGAGAACCGCGATACATAAAAGTCCGATCGGGCCGCAGCCCTGAACGGCCACTCTGGAATTGAACCGGAGTATGTTCGTGCTCTTGGCCCTTTCCACAGCATGAACAAGAACTGCCGCCGGCTCTATAAGTATCCTGCTGTCCAGATCCAGATCACTTACATTGAATATCGTCGAGCCTCCTCTTACAAAGATATAATCGGAAAACCAGCCGTTAAGATGGTATTCGTCATCGGGAAGCAGCCCGTAGACATCTGCCTTTCCCACATTCTTCTTATTCAGATCGAACATGGTGATCTCCGGATCATCCTCAAATATCATACATGTCACTACTTTATCGCCGATATGAAGAGGCTTACCCGCACTGTCAGCCTTGACATTTCTGCCCATCGCTACGATCTCTCCGGTTCCTTCATGTCCCAATGCAACAGGGATGAGACCGAAGGGATCTCTCTTGAACTCGTGCGCATCCGTTCCACAGACACCGCACCCTTCCACTTTGACAAGAATATCATCATCTCCAACAGGCGGTATGGGATACTCTTTTATCTCAAATCTCTCATTCTCAACAAGGACCGCCACATGTGCCTTTTCCGGTATGGAAGTAGTTCCCGCTTTCCCCAGAGAAGTGTAAGAGGTGAAAGCTCCTTTTGCCGGACCGGACTGCGACACCCCGCCCATCTCGGCCAGAACCTGTTTGACGATCTTTTCAACATCCTGTTCATTTACTGTCATACCCTGTCACTGCCTCCTTATCTTATGCATAAACTGTCGCTCATAACGCAACGGCGGCGCTTTGTAAAAGTGGCCGCACTCGTCAGTCCCTCTCCGGTTCTTGATGCGATGGTAAATGTCGGGAACCCTTCACCTCCAAAGCCGAGAGCGGCATAACTGGGCCCGTTCTTGACAAGGATCGCCGTGTCAAGCTCTCTTGCGTACTGCGTTATATGATCCACATTCTTCGAATGTATATGTGCCGAATGACGGTTCCCGTGCTCAAGCCACTTGGCCGTTTCAACACCTTCGTCAAAATCCTTTACCCTTACAACGCCGAGAATGGGCATCATAAGTTCCTCTGTAATGAGCGGATGTTCCTTTTTGCCTTCAAAAACTATGCATCTGATACTTGCATCAACTTCAACCCCGACCATTGAAAGAAGGGTTTTGGCATCCTTGCCGACGCAGTCCCTGTTAAGCGCTCCCTTCGGAGTAAGTACGGTTGACACTAGTTTGTCCTGAACGCTTTTATCCGCAAGGTAACATCCGTTCTGCCTTATCATATGATCCATGAGTTCGTCACAGATCGCATCGACAGCCACTATCTCCTTCTCGGCTATACACGGAAGATTATTGTCAAATGTACAACCGTTCACTATGTCTCTTGCGGCTTTTGCAACGTCTGCCGTTTCATCAACAAATGCCGGGGGATTTCCGGCCCCCGCTCCTATGGCTCTCTTTCCCGAAGAAAGAACCGCCGTTACGACACCGGGGCCTCCCGTGGCACAAAGAAGAGGGATGAGCGGATGCTTCATCATCACGTCACTCGTCTCCAGCGTAGGCTTTTCCACCGTTACTGCAATATTGTCCGGTCCGCCGCCTTCAACCGAAGCCTCATTCATCAGGTTGATCGCATATATGGATGTCCGGATCGCCTTCGGATGAGGGTTAAAAACAACGGTATTTCCCGCAGCAAACATTCCTATCGTATTGCACACAACGGTCTCCGAAGGATTTGTCGTCGGAGTTATCGCCCCTATGACCCCGAAAGGACCCATCTCCACAAGTGTGAGCCCTCTGTCCCCCGACCAGGCCGTTGTCGTTATATCCTCGGTCCCGGGCGTCTTATCCGCCACAAGCCGGTGCTTTAATATCTTGTCGCCGACATTTCCCATCTTTGTTTCCGCCACGCCCATTTTGGCCAGCGTTTCGGCATTATCCCTTATCTTGTCACGCATGATGGAAATGATCTTCTCTCTCTGATCAAGAGTCATGACCCTGACCTGTTTCTGGGCTTCATATGCCGCTTCCACCGCCTCGTTCATGTCCTTAAAGATCCCTCTTGATCCCACAGGTCCCACATCTCTTCCGTCAAGGTTCATTGATATCATGACCTTCTTTACTATTTCCTGTACATATCTTTCATCCACAGCCAATTTCATCATTCCTTTCCAAAACGTGTCTTTACTTTCCGAGAGACGCAAGGACCTTTTTTGTTATCTCGGAAACAATATCCTCCGAAACATTCGATGCCGAAGACCCTGTGTTGCATACCCCGCAGTTATGGCAGTTTGCTTCCCCTTTGTTCAGGCAAAGATCGGCAGGGTGCCTTCCCGGCAGTCCCATCTGACGGCGGATCTCATACAGTCTCTGAACTGTCTTTTCATCAAATTCCTTCGGACCGCCGAGTGCTCTTGCCTTGTAAAGGAGTTCGGCATAAAATTCAACCGATTCCATCTTATAATATGCCGTCATAAGATCCTGTCCCCATGTAAGCGCTCCGTGGCTCTCAAGAAGGACCTGGTCAAAATGCTCGAGATACGGCTCCACAGCGTCCGGTATCTCCATTGTTGAGGGCGTCCCGTAAGGTGCGATCGGAACGCAGCCGAGAGAGATGACCGCTTCGGGCATTATGGGCTGCGTAAGCGGGATACCCGCGATAGCAAAAGCCGTGGCAAATGTGGGATGAGCATGGACCACCGAACCGACATCCGGACGCTTCTTATATATACGCATATGCATCTTTATCTCGGAGGACGGGCGGAATCCTTTGTTCGCCTGGATCACCTTTCCTTCCGAATCAACCTTGCAGATATATTCCGGTGTCATAAATCCTTTTGATACGCCGGTAGGTGTGCATAAAAACTCATTATCGTTAAGCTTTACGGAGATGTTGCCGTCATTGGCCGCTACCATGTTGCGGTCATATATCCGTTTTCCTATCTCACATATCTGTTTTTTGATCTCGTACTCATTCTGTGCCATTTTTTTCCTCCTTCATTGATTGAGAGTATTTCCGTCTTTATGAAATGGATTATATTATCATTAATATGAAAAGTCAACACAAATCCACATTAATCATTTGGTTTTTTGTGTTTTTTCTGTTTGTTGTTGAATGTTTCCCCGCGTGATGGTATAATACAGGTCATGAAAACAACAGTCATATGTTTTACAAACAACAAAGGCGGCAGCGGCAAATCCACGGTATGCGCTAATCTGGGCTATGAGCTCGCTTCAGCCGGCAAACGGGTCCTGCTTGTAGACGGGGACATGCAGATGAATCTGACCCTTTCGTATTTTTCGGAAGAGGAAACCATTTCCATGGCACAGAGCGGAAAAACACTGTATGAAGCAGTATGCGACAGGGCTGATCTGACAGATTTTATCGTACGTTCCAAATATGAACATCTCGACCTTGTTCCGTCATCATCATTGATGTCACAGCTTGAATTTAAGCTCTTTACAATGATGCAGCGTGAATTCGTGCTTGCAGACTGCCTTTCCGGTATTAAAGCTCAGGAAACATATGATTACATACTTATCGACTCTCCCCCGACTCTGGGAAACTGGGTCATCAACATTCTTGCCGCATCCGACTATTCGATAATGCCTGTCGAGGCATCCCCCTGGGGACTGTTCGGGCTTGCAAACATGTTTGATTTTCTTGACAGCGTGTCCGGTTTTTGCCCGGTATCACTGCTCGGGGTCGTGATCACAAAGGTTGATGAGAGAAAGAAATACTACAGACAGACCAGTGATGTTTTGTCACAGTATTCGGATATTCCGGTATTTAAAACGGTTATACATGTGGATTCCGCTGTTGAATGGGCCGAGGATAATTCACTCCCCGTATCCGCGTTCAGGAAATCCGCACGCAGTGCAGATGAATTCAGACATCTGGCAAAAGAGATCATTAAATATAATAAGGAGGTTACTCATGGCAGTAGGAAAAAGCAGTATGGAAAGGGCATCAAAGAAAACGGGAACGGCCGGAAGGGCAGTTAAGAAGACAGCTGTCATTACGGGAGCAAGTAAGGAAGTATCAGCTATGATCGAATATGAAAAGATCTCCCAGATCCTGGAGCGTGAAGCCGAGAGCGGAGAAAGCTTCGGTATAGGGGATGCCATGCCGATCTACTATCTCTGATGGTTGGTTATGTGGTTTTGTGTTGTCTGTTTGTGGTTTTGTGTTGACTTTAGCCGAATGAGGTAATATAATCAATAAAAACCGTCAGGATCAAAGGGAATCGTAAAATGACTAGCGAATACAACGATCAGATAAGAATAGTACAGGAAACCGTTGCGGGAAAAGAGATAACGTTCGCCCATATAATTGGCAGTCCCGAACCGGTCATTTTTCAAAAACTGGGACTTAATCCGCAGGTTGATTATT
>JAILLI010000002.1 GCA_024693225.1 Lachnospiraceae bacterium | reverse complement strand
GGACAGAAGCAGAGGATATCGATAGCAAGAGCCATACTCAAAGATGCTCCGATAATAATACTTGACGAGTCTACCGCAAGCATAGATCCCGAAAACGAGCACCTGATCCAGGGGGCACTTTCGGAACTTTCAAAGGGCAAGACGGTGATCATAATCGCCCACAGGCTTGCAACGATCGAAGCAGCAGACCAGATCCTTGTAGTCGATGACGGCCGCATCATAGAAAGAGGGAAACACAGCGAGCTTGTCAGCCTTGGCGGCAAATATGCAGAATTTGTCAGGATAAGACAGGAGGCGGAAAACTGGCAGATCGCCTGAAACGGTCAGCAATCAGGGGACGGTTCTCCGATTAAAATCGATCAGTCAGTGGACGGGGTCAGTGGTCCATTATGATACGGGAATGCGTAATGCATTCCCGTTTTATTATCTGTGGCAGATCGATTATATATATGTGCAAAAAATCATAAACACATTTTGTGCAACACAAACAAAGATGATTTTTCTGGAGTTGAGATATTGACATAAAACAATTACGGCGTTAATGTATTAACAGCGTTAAGTAATTAACGCGGGCAAGCAATGAAAGGATAGAAGTGATGAGCGAAGTCATAGTTTCTATGGAGCATATTTCAAAATCATTTCCCGGAGTCAGGGCACTTGACGATGTGAGCTTTGAATTAAAAAGCGGCGAAGTCATGGCTTTGCTGGGAGAGAACGGTGCGGGAAAGTCAACTTTAATGAAGATACTCAGCGGTGTCTATGAGAAGGAGGCCGGAACCATGAAGATCATGGGAAAAGAGTATGACAGTCTCACCCCCAAACAGGCGCTTTCTGCCGGAGTGGCGATAATCCATCAGGAACTCAATATGTGTAAGGATCTGAATGTTACCGAAAACATGTTTCTGGGAAGAGAGCATATAAACGGTATGGTCCTTAACAATAAAGAGATGGAAAACGAAGCCCGCAAATATCTGGATGAACTCGGTGTGGACATTGATCCCCTGGCTACAGTCGGAAGCCTGCCGGTGAGTAAACAGCAGATGATCGAGATCGCAAAGGCTCTCTCGGTAAATGCAAGAATACTTATCATGGATGAACCCACTTCGGCGCTTACATCCAGGGAGATCAAGGAACTCTTTTCGATCATTCAAAGACTGAAAAGTCAGGGGTGCGGGATTGTATATATCTCTCATCGCCTTGAGGAACTGGCTCATATTACGGATCGTGTAACGATCATGCGCGACGGAAAATACATAACATCAGGCGAATTTGAGTCTTTTACCATGGATGAGATCATCGAATATATGGTAGGACGGGAGATTAAGGAGAAATTCCCACGGATCAGCTGCACCAAAGGGAAAAAGGTGTTTGAGGTGAGAGGATTAAATGCGGGAAGAAGCGTCAGGGATATCAATTTTTCGCTGTACGAAGGAGAGATCGTGGGTTTTGCCGGCCTCATGGGTGCCGGAAGAACGGAAACAACAAGAGCGATCTTCGGTGTTGACAGAAAGGAAAGCGGAACGATTCTTCTCGATGGCAGGGAAGTTGTGATCAATAATCCTATGGATGCGATCAGAGCAGGGATCGTTCTTGCACCTGAAGACCGAAAGAAGGACGGTCTATGCACAAAGCTTACGATCCGGGAGAACATGGCACTCCCCAACCTTGATCTGATATGCGGCAGGAGCGGCGTGATAAACAGAAACAAAGAGACTGACATATGTAAGGAGGCTGTACGCAGTCTGTCGATCAAAACCCCCGGCATTGATATTGACGCAGGTTCATTATCAGGAGGTAACCAGCAGAAAGTTGTTGTCGGTAAGTGGCTTGCAAGAAACTCACGTGTAGTTATTTTTGATGAGCCGACCAGAGGGATAGATGTAGGAGCGAAGGTTGAGATCTATCATATCATGAACAAACTGAAGGAACAGGGGATCGCCGTCATGTTTATCTCTTCGGAGATGCCTGAAGTGATGGGGATAGCCGACAGGATAATAGTCATGTGCGACGGGCGTATCACAGGTGAGCTGGCTGCAGAAGAGGCAACCCAGAATGAAATATTGAAATATGCTACTCAGTTTGAGAGCAAGCTGTAAACGGAGGAACAGAAGATGGACAGTGTAAAAAAGACCGGGATCATAAAAAAGATACTGAGAATGAAAGGAATGGGTGCGGCGCTGACGGCGTTTGCAGGGTTGATAGTGATTTATACGGCATTTGGGATCATGAACCCCATGGTGTTTTCCGGACAGAATATATTGAATCTTCTCAGGTCGATGTCCAAATATCTGCTCATCGGTATCGGTCAGAGTTATGTGATGATAACCGGAAATATCGATCTTTCGATAGGATCAGTTGCCGGAATGAGTGCAATGATGACAGCAACACTTATGACACTCGGAGTAAATCCCTTGTTGGCGATGCTTGTTACGCTGGCGGTCTGTCTGACGATCGGAGTGATAAACGGTGTGCTTGTCGGAAAGTTTAAACTCCCGCCCTTTATTGCAACTCTTGGAACGATGTTCATTGCCAGAGGTGTTGCATATATAGTTAACGGAAACAGAAATACGGACAATATCGGCGTCGTACTTGGAAAGGATGTTGCAGACAGATTTCAGAATTTCTTTTACTATGGAAAATTCCTGGGGGTGTTTAACACATTCTGGATCGCATTCATCATCTTTGCAGTCTTTTATTTCTTCTTATCGAAGACCCGGACAGGACGTCATATCTATGCTGTCGGTTCGAATGTTGATGCAGCAAAGCTTTCCGGTGTCGATGTGGTAAAAACGACGGTAAAAACGTATCTAATCAGCGAATTCTGCGGCGCAATGGTCGGGTTCATCCTATGTGCCCAGGCAGGAATGGGAAATATGGAAGCCGGAAACGTGTATGAAATGTACGGAGTTGCAGCCGGTGTGATCGGCGGAGTTTCTCCGCTCGGAGGATCCGGAATTCTTCTTGGGACTTTTGCCGGTGCGGCAGTATGGCAGACACTCGAAAACGGATTGAACATGATCGGCGCACAGGTGGGAATCCAGAGGATCGTAATAGGTGTTATGGTCGTGGCTGCTGTTCTTGTATCGGTTATCAGAAACCGCAAAGAGTAAGGGAATTTTATGCCGATATCTGACAGCGCGCGTCAGACAGAGGTGTGAAAGATATAACGTAATAATTTAACCTGATTGCTAAGGAGGAAAGTATGAAAAAGAGAGTATTGGCATTGATTCTGGGATCATGTATGGCATTATCGGCATTGACAGGCTGCGCAGGCGCTGCAGCACCCGCACCTGCTCCGGCTCCTGCTGAGGAGAAGACTCAAGAGGCTGCCGCAGAGGCTGAGCCTGCCAAGGAAGAAGAGGCCCCACCTGAAGCAGAGACGGCTCCGGCAGGAGATGTTAAGATCGCCCTTATCACAATGGATTCGATCGATCAGCACTGGGTTACCCTGAATGAGGGAGCACAGGCTGAGGCACAGGCAGAAGGAGTTACGGTTGACTTCATGTCCCCTGATACAAAGGATGACTCGAAGCAGATAGAGTGTGTGAATAATGCTGTTGCAGGCGGGTATAATGCCATCATGGTTGCCGCAAACGGACCGGATGCAATTTCGGGTGCACTTAACGAAGCATCATCTGCCGGTATCAAGATAGTATATGTAGATTCACCTGCAAACGTAGCGGCAGAAGCGACTTTTGCCACAAATAACGAAGCTGCCGGAAAGACTGCAGGCGAGGAAATGCTCAAGGAACTTGAGGCCAAGGGAATAACCGAAGGGGATATCGGTATAGTAAATGTTAATGCATCTACACAGTCATGCGTTGACAGAGAGAACGGATTCAGGAGCGCTTTTGATGGAACCGGCTTCAATCTTCTTGAGACACAGTACTGCGACGGCGATGCCGCAAAAGCACAGTCAATAGCGGAAAACTATATCACCCAGGGTGTGGTCGGCATATTTGGCGCAAATGAAGGATCAACAACAGGAACAGGAAACGCTATCAAAGCTTCGGGGAATGAGATAGTTGGTGTAGGATTTGACAAGTCTGATTCCATAAAGAACCTTATTGTTGACGGATATCTTCTTTGCACAATGGCTCAGAACCCGGATGTAATGGGCAGTGAAGGAGTAAAGGCCTGTGTTAAGGCTGTAGGCGGCGAGAATCTCGGCGGTGAAGTGGTCGATACCGGTGTTACGGTTTTGAACAAGGATAATATTCAGTAAGCCTGCAGATCGTCAGGACCATAATTCTGATATTAATGCCGGCAGTACGAAGTACATGCGTATTGCCGGCATTCTGATAATAATGTCCGGAATAAAGGCTTTCCGTGTGTTGACATGATTTTGCCGAGAAATTATTATTTAAGAGTATTAACAGATTAACTCTTAACAGTCTATGAAAACGGAAGAGGATCAATGACGGATAGGAATGTGGCAGGGAGTAACAACAGTGATCTCACCGAAATGAACAGATCTGCGATAGTAAGGATACTGCAGCAGAAAGTTTGTTCCAGAGCAGATATAGCCAGGATGACAGGTCTTACACAGGCATCTGTCACTAAAATCACGGCTGTTCTTATAGAAATGGGGATCGTATCTGAAATCGGTATTATAAAAGGAAACGGAAACAGGAGGTCGATAGGACTCAGACTTAATGCCGAAGACAAACTGGTTATCGGTATCAAGTTTTCAAGGCAGATGTTTACGATCGGAGTATTTGATATTTCCGGCAGAATATATAAGATCCGTCAGACTGAGTTTGAGCTTTCTCAAGAGCCCGGAAAAGTCATCGGAATGATGAAAAAACAGATACACGATCTCCTGAAAAAAAATCCGAATACTGTGGCTATAGGAATGGCGGTTCCGGGCCCTTTTTTTCGTGAAAAAGGGAGGATTGCGGTTATAACGGATCTGCCCGGCTGGCGCGATGTGAATTTCGTATCGGAATTCTCTGATGAGTTCAACAAGCCCTTGTTCATAGAACAGGATGCCAATGCGGGAGCTATGGCGGAATGGTGGTTTGGTGACCATAGCAGGCCGGTTGCAACACTGGCATATTTGCTTGCAGGCGAAGGGATCGGCTCGGGAGTCGTGGATAACGGTAATCTGCTGCTCGGGACGAAGGGGGTAGCGAGTGAGATAGGCCATATGAGCATAGACGTGAACGGTCCGAGGTGCGAGTGCGGTAATTACGGATGTCTGGAACTGTACTGCAGCGCCACGCAGATGATAAAACGCGCTAAGAGTGAGATCCCGAAGCTTCTGAACGAAAAGTACAAAAACAGATCGGAAGCATGTAATGCGGTTTTCGACGCGGCGCGAAACGGAAATAAAAAAGCGATCGATATCGTAAATGAAGCAGGACGGTATCTGGGTTACGGATGCATAAACATAATGAATGCCTATAATCCGGAGCTGATCATAATAGGTGACATCCTGGCAAAGGGTGGCGATCTGTTCATGCCGGTGATAATGGAAACCGTGAAGGAAAGAGTATTCCCTGAGGTATACGATAATGTCAGGATAGAAATATCAAAGCTTGGTATTGATTCGACATTACTTGGTGCGGCGGCAATAGCTACGGACAAGGTTCTCAGAAAACCAAGTGAATATCTGGCCGTCAGTTAGGCTGTAACGATAACGGACAATACGCTTTAGAGGTGACAAAATGGACAAATCAGTAGACGTGGTTGCATTGGGAGAATTGCTTATAGACATGACCATGAACGGGACATCCGCGCAGGGTAATGCCATGTATGAGGCAAACCCCGGAGGAGCTCCGTGCAATGTGCTTGCCATGCTTGGTAAGCTTGGGCGGAAAACGGCATTCATAGGGAAGGTCGGAGACGACATATTCGGCCATGAGCTCAAAGGAGTGCTCGGCGAGGTCGGGATAGATCACAAAGGGCTTATCATGGATAAAAAAGTCCACACTACACTTGCTTTTGTCAAGACCTTTGAAGATGGGGACAGAGACTTCTCATTTTACCGGAATCCCGGTGCTGATATGATGCTGGCAAAAGAGGATGTTGATGCAGATATGATACGATCGGCAAGGATCTTCCATTTCGGGACACTGTCCATGACACATGAACCGGTAAGGTCGGCAACGCTTTTTGCACTTGATACGGCAAAGAGTGCGGGCTGTATCATATCATTTGACCCGAATTTAAGGGAGCCGCTGTGGGACAGTCTGGAAGAAGCAAAGGAGCAGGTTCTTGCGGGCCTTACATACTGTGATGTGCTCAAGATCTCGGATAACGAGATTCAGTGGCTGACAGGACTTGACGACTATACGGAAGGCGTCGAGTGGATACTTGCGCGCTATAAGGTAAGACTTGTAACGGTATCACTCGGCAAGAGCGGCAGCATGGCATTTTACAGGAAAGATCCGGCCTCTGCAGATTATATCAAGGCTGAAGCCGCCCCTTTTATACAGAAAGACACTATTGAAACAACAGGCGCGGGTGATACTTTCGGGGGGTGTGTTCTGAACTGTGTTCTCGAAAAGGGACTGGATGATCTTACAATGTCTGATCTTACGGAAATGCTGACGTTTGCCAATGCTGCTGCTTCCATCATCACTACCAGAAGAGGAGCGCTGAGAGTGATGCCGGAGCCCGGCGAGATCAGGGAACTGATCGTGAAAATGAACAGATAAATATATCCGGACATACACAATGGGACGGACAATTTGATATATGAGAAAGTGAGAATATCGTGAAGAAATATCAATTAGACACAGGCGAAAACAGAGAATTCATGGAGTATCTGCGTAATGACCTGCTTTCCTTCGGACACGGATTTGCATCACCTGAAGGAGGCGCATACTATCTGGGCGATGACGGCAGCCCCTGGCGAGACAGGCCGCGTGAGACGTGGATAACATGCAGGATGGCTCATGTGTACAGTATGGGAGAACTGCTCGGACACAAGGACAGCAGACAGCTCGTGGACTCTGCTATAAAGGGTCTTTTCGGTGAACTTCATGATGATGAAAACGGCGGGTGGTATGCCGGGGTAAATACTGATGGAACGATCATCCCGGGTAAGCAGTGTTACGCACATGCCTTTGTTATCCTGGCCGCATGCTCCGCAAGCCTGATACAGGCCGATGGAGCGGATGAGCTGCTTAAAGAAGCGCTTCAGACATATGACCGTTATTTCTGGGATGAAGAAAATGGACTTGCGGTTGACACGTGGAATACCGAATTTACCGAACTGTCGGATTACAGAGGCATAAATGCCAATATGCATACGGTCGAAGCATTCCTTGCGGCGGCCGATGTCCTGCATGATGAGAGATACAGGATAAGAGCGGGGCGGATCATCGATCATGTCATCAAATGGGCTGAGGAAAACAGCTGGCGTATTCCCGAGCATTTTACAAAAGACTGGAAGGCGGATCTGATGCAAAGTAAGGACAAGCCGGATGATCCCTTTAAACCCTTCGGCGCCACACCCGGGCACGGGATCGAGTGGGCAAGACTGATATGTCAGTACGCCCTGTCCGCATTGGGGGGTGATAAAGAGAAGATCACACAGTATACGTCCGCCGCGCAGCATCTGTATGACCGGGCCGTAAAAGATGCCTGGAATGCCGATGGCGCTCCCGGTATCTGCTATACAACCGACTGGGACGGTAAGCCCCTTGTGCATGACAGGATGCACTGGACCCTTGCGGAAGCGGTCAATACATCGGCTGTCCTTAACCGTATTACCGGATCCGACAGATATGCCGCAGATTTTGCCGCCTTTATGGAGTATCTGGATGATAAGGTACTAGATCATAAAAACGGTTCCTGGTTTCATCAGCTGGATCGAGATAATAAACTCAAAGGTACGGTCTGGCCCGGCAAATCGGACCTTTATCACGCCGTTCAGGCAACCCTTATCCCCTATAATGAAAGAGTGGGACTGTCCATAGCACCTTCACTCGTATGATGGTCATGTAACCCGTTACCATTGCACAGATTGAAATTTTATATTGACAATCGAAATATTACGGCGTAATATTACACCGTAATATTATTGGCTTTGGGTGAATATATGGGATATGACTATGATCAGACTCATGAAAAGATAGTGGAAAGTGCCATAGCCCACTTTAAGGATAAAGGTTATTCGGGTGCTTCCATAAGACAGATCTGCAAGGATGCGGGGGTTACGAACGGAGCCTTCTATGCTCATTTTGACAGCAAAGAAGATCTGTTTTCCTCGATAGTATCACCTGTTGTGGACGGCATGAAGGAGATCTATGACGCAGAAAATTCACACTATATGGATATAGAGACTGTGGAGGATGTCAGGAATGTTCTGAAAGAGACATTTTCATCCAACAGGAAACTGATCCGTTATGTATTTGAACATGCAGGTATCTTCAGGATCATCCTGTCGGGCGGAGCCGGCACGGAATATGAAGGCTTCTGTGATGATCTTGCAGAAGAAGAAGCATCAAATACAAGGGCATTTTTGGACAGGCTTCGGCAGATCACAGGAAAGAATGACCTGATGTCGGAGACTTTGATCAGGCATATCAGCCGGCTCCTTATTTATTCGGCTTTTGAAGGATTGTCAGCCGGCAGATCTGAAGATGAAGTGGTAAAGGAGACCGAGCTTGCCTCTGAATTCTGCCTTGCGGGGATGAAGCATTTTTTGGGAATCTGATCATTTTTTAAATGCCTGGTATACATCAGGCATTAAATTATGATAAAGAGTTAGCATACGCTAACCAAAAAACAGCAGGAAAGGAAAAACATCATGAAAGAAAACGTAAAGAAAAGAGGAACTCTCGGCTGGGTACTTGAATTTGCCGGTATGAACAAAAACGCCTATATTGCCAGCGTGATCATGGCCATCATAAGCGTGACGGCCGGCTTCATCCCGTATCTGTTTGTGGCAAATATAATAAGAGCCCTGATAGACGGTAACAGGGAAATGGATTATTACCTGATACAATGCGGATATATGGCCGTATGCTGGCTTGTAAATAAGATATTCCATACGATATCGACCACCATGTCACACAAGGCAACTTTCGGGGTACTGGCACAGATAAGAAGGAGACTGACAAAAAAGCTCAGCCTGATGCCGCTGGGTGATGTGCTTGATGATCCGTCGGGTTCGTACAAGAACATCATAGTGGAGCGTGTTGATTCGGTTGAGACAACATTGGCTCATATCATACCTGAAGTGATATCAAATGCGATAGTCCCTGTGGGGATATTCATCCTGATGCTGAATGTCAATTGGAAGCTTGCGCTGCTTGCACTTTTGTCGATCCCTTTGGGGGCGGTATTTTATGGACTCATGATGGTGGGGGCCGGAGAAAGTTTCAGAAACACAATAGAGAAAACAAAAGCATTAAATGACACTGCAGTGGAATATATCAACGGGATAGAGGTCATAAAAGCCTTCGGAAAGACAAAAACCTCGTATGAGAAATTTATTCTTGCGGCAAAGGAGGGAGCGGACTGTTTCATTGAGTGGATGAGAAGATGCAACCTCTGGCAGAATCTGGCGATGACACTTTTGCCTGCCCAGCTCCTGTCTCTCCTTCCCTTTACGGGATGGTTCTACCTTACCGGAAGGATAGACGGGGCGGATGCGCTTCTGATGATCATCTTAACATTGGGACTGGTGTCCCCCTTTATGATCATAGCCGGTCATGTGGACAACATGGGCAAGATGGGATCGATCGTGGGAGAGGTGGCCACGATCCTCGAAAAGCGTGAAATGGACCGCCCGGACAAAATGGAAGAGGTCCCGCACGGAAGTGATATTGAATTTTGTAATGTTCATTTCGGATATAAGGATCAGGAAGTGTTACACGGAGTTAACCTGAAGATAAAAGAAGGGACTGTAAATGCCCTTGTAGGGCCGTCCGGTTCGGGAAAATCAACGATCGCAAAACTGATCGCATCCTTCTGGGATGTTGACAGCGGAGAGGTGCTGTACGGCGGAGTCGATATCAGGAATATTCCACTTGACGAGTACAATAAATACATCGCATATGTTTCGCAGGATAATTACCTGTTCGATGAAAGCGTTATGGAAAATATCAGGATGGGAGATCCCGAGGCATCGGATGAAGATGTCATCAACGCGGCAAAAGCATGCGGATGTCACGAATTCATAATGAATTTGGAAAAAGGATATGACACCATAGCGGGAGGAGCAGGCGGACATCTTTCGGGCGGTGAAAGACAGAGGATAAGCATAGCAAGGGCAATGCTCAAGAATGCCCCGGTTGTGATACTTGATGAGGCTACGGCATATACCGACCCGGAAAATGAGGCACTTGTCCAAAGATCGGTCGCCAGACTAGTCTCCGGCAGGACACTCATAGTTATCGCCCACAGGTTATCCACCATCGCTTCGGCTGATCAGATCATAGTGATAGATGAGGGCAATGTAACCGCTGTCGGTACCCAGAAGGAACTGTTAAGCAGTTGCCCGCTTTACAGGGACATGTGGGATGCACATATTTCATCAAAAGATTCGGAGGTGGCATGATGTTTAAAACACTTAAAAAATACTTTGAATTCTGTAATGATACAAACCGGAAAAAACTGTATAAGGCAATGATACTCGGAGTGTTAAAAGCCATGTTTGCAACCCTTCGTATCCCGGCTATAGCCGTCATATTGCAGGGGATCCTTGATCGGGACATGTCCATGAGAAATGTGTGGATGTCGCTCGGTATAATGTGTGTTTCCCTTACCGGCCAGGTCCTTGTAGGCCTTAAGACAACAATGCTTCAGACAGAAGCAAGCTATAATACGAGCAGCGGAAAACGTATCGAGATCGCGGAACATTTAAGGTATCTGCCAATGGGATTTTTTAATGCGAACAGCCTCGGCAGGATCACAAACATAACCACGAATACAATGGAGATGCTTGCGGATGTGGCTACTCTTGTAGTCATGATCACGACGCAGGGGATCATTACAACATCGGTCATATTTCTCTGCATACTGTTCTTTGACTGGCGCATAGCTCTTATCCTGCTTGCCGGAGTGGCAGTATTTGCTTTCTTTAATTCCATGATGCAAAAAGCAACGATCCCCGTTGCACCCGAAAAATCAAAAGCCGATGAGGGTCTGGTCGCAGCCGTGATAGAGTATATCCAGGGCATTGCCGAAGTAAAGAATTTCAATCTGACCGGAAAATGCGCCAAAAAGCTGGAGGAAGCGATCAGCAGAAAGCAGGCAGCCGATACCAGACTTGAATATTCCGTCATACCCTTTATGTGCCTTCAGGGAATAACGACAAAACTTACGGGCCTGATAATGGCACTGGCTTCAGTATATTTTTGCATAAACGGCACTATGCCCTTACTGTATGCCATACTTATGATCATATCGTCATTCATGGTATATGAGAGCCTGGATATGATGGGCGGTTTTTCGGCACTCATGCGAAATGTAAATATCGTCGTAACACAGGCAAATGAAGTTCTGTCCATACCTCCCATGGATATAGAAGGAGAAGATCACAGGCCGGAGAATATGGATATCGAACTTAAGAATGTGTCATTCGCCTATGAGGACAAAACCATCATTGATGATATATCACTTAAAATACCGGCTAATACAACAACCGCGATAGTCGGGCCTTCCGGCGGAGGGAAGACAACCCTGACCAATCTGATGGCAAGGTTCTGGGATGTGAGATCGGGCCAGGTTCTTCTGGGCGGGAAAAATGTCAAAGAATACAGTTTCGATTCGCTTATGAAGAATTTCAGTTTTGTATTTCAGAGAGTATATCTTTTTGAAGATACCATAGCAAACAATATCCGTTTCGGCCAGCCGGATGCACCGATGGATAAAGTCATGGAGGCAGCAAAAAGAGCAAGGTGCCACGATTTTATAATGAGCCTTCCGGATGGGTATGATACGGTGATCGGAGAAGGAGGGGCATCCCTTTCCGGAGGTGAGAAGCAGCGTATATCCATTGCACGTGCGATCATGAAAGATGCTCCGATCATCATACTTGACGAAGCAACGGCAAATGTTGATCCGGAAAATGAAGCAGAACTTACAAAAGCGATCGAAGAGCTTACGAGGAACAAAACGATGATCATGATCGCCCACAGACTTAAAACGGTAAGGCATGCGGATCAGATCGTGGTCGTGGCAGACGGAAAGGTCGCCCAGAAAGGGACCCACGATGAACTTATTAACCGGGACGGGATATACAGGGATTTTGTCAGCGAAAGAAAAGAAGCCGTATCCTGGAAGATAGCTTGACATACATCCTGAAAAATAAACCCGGGCAAATGATATGGACTTTTTATCACGCAGGTGGTATTATGTAACGGTTAGCATAGACTAACCAAATCGGACCATACTGTGATTGCGGACATAAGAAAAGGATTAAGTGATATGACGTTTGAAGAGTTCGGAAAGGAAAATGAGAAGACGATGATGCTGCTGCCGGGGACCTGCTGTGACTGGCAGACGAACTTCGGAACCGTTTTCTCAAAACTGGAGGCAAAGTATCACCTGATCTGTGTGAACTATGATGGATTTGACGGAAGAGGCGGCATATTTCCGGATATGATCACGGTCACGGAAAAGATTGAGAACTATATCATTGAGAAACACAACGGACGGCTTGATGCGGCGCTTGGTTCTTCGCTCGGCTCGAGTTTTGTTGGGCAGCTCATACAGCGAAGGAAGGTGCATATCGATCACGGGATATTCGGAAGTCCCGACCTTGACCAGAGCGGAAGGCTGTCGGCCAGGCTCCAGTCCATGCTCGTCGTGCCGCTGCTCACAAGCTTCACAAAGAATGAGAAAAAACAGATAAAGACCAGGAATCTCCTTAAGAAGACATTCCTGATGGATGAGGAGACGGCAGATAAATTCATGGAGTGCTTTTCAAAGTTTTCTCCCGTATCGATCAGGAATGAGTATTACACCGATCTGCTTACGTATCTTGAGGATGATATAAACGTTGAGCATACAAGGGCTCATTTTATCTATGCAAACAAAATGGGTGAGAAATACCTGAAACGCTACAGGAAATACTTCCATGATCCCGATATAAGGGAATTTGACATGCAGCATGAACAGTGGCTGTTCGGCGGAGAGAGGTATGCCGCCCCGGTACTGGAGGCGATAGACGATTTTATGGAGATGCAGGTGTGAAGAATTATGTAAAAGAAGGACAAAAACTCCCCTTGTTGTGGCTTCCGGATCTGTACGGCAAAGAGTATGAAGATTATAAGAAGCGTGTAAACAGATGTACCCCATGGAAAAGAAATTAATAACGTAACGAGAGTGGAAGGAGTTGATATTATGGATCTTGATAAGAAAATCGCCATCAAAGAAAGACTGATCGCTCAGGTGGGCAGGGAAGATGCGGAAAAGATCTGGGCCCGGGCCAAGGAGAATTTAAGAAAGATCGAGACAAGGTACCCGGATATTTCAAAGGCGGAGCGGATGCATGCGGAAGTCATTTTTCCTTCCGCTGCGATCCAGATGGCTGTAAAGGAAATAAAGAATGGTCCGGATGCGGGCTTTAAAAATGTCTTTTACCCCAGGAAAAAGGGTGAGTACAAGATGGATATAGTACAGTGCCCATACAACAGGTATTTTACCGAACTGGGTACCCCGGAGCTGACAAAGATATTCTGCATTAATGATGAGTGTACTTATGGGGATATACCCGGTCTTGAGTTTAT
>JAILLI010000223.1 GCA_024693225.1 Lachnospiraceae bacterium | reverse complement strand
TTCATGAACGCCGGAGCATATGTTACAGGAAGCGCGCTGAAAAAGCTGGGTCAGTATTATGCCAGGGCCATTCACGACTGCTACGGGGACGACTTTGACATCCTCTTCGGACCGGCCTACAAGGGCATCCCCTTATCCGTTACCACAGCCATTGCCTACAGCGAGCTCTACGGCAGGGAGGTAAGGTATTCGAGCAACCGCAAGGAGATCAAGGACCACGGAGATGCGGGCATACTTCTGGGAAGTAAGATGAGCGACGGCGACAGGGTGGTCATCATTGAGGATGTTACCACATCGGGCAAGTCCATAGAGGAGACTTTCCCCATAGTAAAGGCCCAGGGGGATGTAAAGGTCTGCGGCCTTATGGTATCTCTTGACAGGATGGAGGTCGGATCTTCCGGGACCATGAAGGCTCTTGACGAGATAAAGGACAGATACGGCTTTCCGGCAAATGCGATCGTGACCATGGAAGAGGTCACAGACTATCTTTATAACAGACAGGTCTGTGGAAGGATCGTCATAAATGATGAGATAAAAGCCGCCATTGACGACTATTACAGACAGTACGGGGCATAGATGGGCAAACCGGTCAGGATACACAAAAAGAAGAGCTTCATGTTCACCACGAGGCACTATTCATTCATGAGCATCGCGGGGATACTCATAGGGATCATATGTGCCATCATCGGTGTGACGCTGGTCATATACTCTTATAAAAATGCCGGAAATGTCGGGATCAATTACGGCAGCATAGGTATGTTCTCACTTATCCTGAGCATCATAGGCGCCATATTCGGAACCGTAAGCCTTGGTGAGCGGGATATATACAGATCGGCGGCCATAGGAGCCATAGCTTTAAACGGCTTTATCATACTTGCGTGGCTGATACTGATCGTTTTGGCCATATTGGCGGCATGACATACAAGTATTGCAGCATCGGCCTTGATCCCGGCCGGATCATAGGGGCCGTTGCCCGGATACAGGAGCATGATATATGAAAGCAGACAGTACGATATACGATGAGCGTTACAGGCTCGTCATGGAAGGTATACATGAAAACAGGGGAGAGGAGGCCTTCGGGGAGCCTCTCCTGTCATTCTTTAAGGTCTGTTCGGATCTTCTGTCGGACCTGTCACGGATCCTTGACAGGGCCCTGGCAGGGGGCATCGGTAAGGTGCCCCTTGAGGATCTTGCCCGGGAGAACCACAGGCTCTACGAGGATATCCTTCCGGAAAATTACGACAGAAGCTTTGCCAATCCCGACTATATAGTGCCTCTCTTTGAGAGGGCGGGCCTTCCCGATGCAAAAGAGACGGCAGGGTATCTGTCATTTCTCTATACACAGATAAGGGGTCTTATTCCTTATACTTATGAAGGAAATACCGCCATATTCACCCTCCATGCAGAGCTTTACATGGAGATAATGACCATGTTCCGCCTTGATCTTAACGACGGTGCCTTCCCCGGGGCGGAAGCCGTAAGGCATGTCATATACTCTTTCGAGAGCGATAACTGCGATATCATCATCCCCGAAAACGTGGCCGAAAAGATAGATCCCGGCCGCAGTTTCTTAAGGGACATAGTCTGCGGGAAGGACCTGTCGGACGAAAGATACCTCTATCTTTCGGGAGAGTACGTATCCGAAAATGAAAGAGCTGTTTCCAGATACCTGGCTTCCCTTACCGAAGAGGATATACAGGGCATGGCCGATACCTTTACGGAAGGGTACAGAAAGGGTTTTGAGGTTGCCGGCAAACCCCTTGATAAAAAGACGAGCGCAAATATCAGGTACAGTCTGGGCTTCGAGAGGGTCATAAGGGCTGCCGTGGCCAATTTCGAAAAGCTGCATCTTTCATCCGTCATCTACAGGGCCGGAACCCTCGCTCTTACGGGAGGGATGCGCAGGATAGGATTTTGCGGAGCCTCCCCGAACAGGCAGTACGGATATGACCATAAGGACGATGCGGCCATATTTCTTGACGGGGATCTTGTGACAAGGCGGCTCGAGGTCCTTGAGGCGTCCTACAGGGACATGAAGGTACTGGCGAACGGGCATGCAGGCCCCGCCGTAATGGAGACCTTCGGCGAAAAGCCTTTTACACCAAGGGTTTCAAAAAACGCCGTAAGTCACACCGACAAGACCAGAAAACTGGCCCTTGACTATGCGAACAGGGCCTCCCTTATAGTCAACAGATACATTATAAGCGAGGAGAGGAGCTTTACCATAATCGCCTATCCCATACCCGAGATAGGAAAAGATTTTGAAAAGATATTTGCCGATACGGTAAAACTCAACAACCTTCCCTCGGACAGATACCAAAAGATCCAGCAGAAGATCATAGACGCCCTTGATAAGGCGGATCACATAGAGGTAAAAGGAAGGGGAGCTAACACCACCGACCTTCGGATCAGCCTCCATACCCTAAGGGATCCGGAAAAAGAGACCAACTTTGAAAACTGTGTTGCCGATGTCAATATCCCCGTGGGTGAGGTCTTTACTTCCCCGGTCCTTAAGGGGACAAGCGGGGTCCTGAACGTGACAAGGGTCTTTCTTAATGGACTTTTATACAAGGACCTTAAGATCACCTTTACGGACGGCATGATCACGGATTACACCTGCAGCAATTATGAAAAAGAAGAGGATAACAGGGCCTTCATAAAGGACAACATTCTCTTTAAGCATGATACATTGCCTATCGGGGAGTTTGCCATAGGCACCAATACCACAGCCTACCGCATGGGCAGGGACTATGATATAGAGGGCCTGCTCCCCATACTGATAGGGGAGAAGACAGGGCCGCATTTTGCCGTGGGGGATACATGCTACTCACATGAAGAGGACATCAGGACCTACAATCCCGACGGAAAAGAGATAATAGCCAGGGAAAACGAGGTATCGGCACGACGGCACAAAGAGCCGGAAAAGGCGTATTTCCAGTGCCATACCGATGTCACCATTCCCTATGAAGAGATTGGATATATACGGGCCTGCGGACCGGACAGGCAGATACCGATAATAGAGGACGCCTTCTTTGTCCTGCCGGGTACTGAAGAACTTAACGAGCCTTTAAAAGCTTCAGATAAGCAGGAGGTAAGAGATGGCAAAGACAGAGTTTGAAGAATTTATCCAGAACAGCATCGAAAACAGTAAAGGTGTGTCATATCCGGTAGATGCGAGCCTTCTTGAGAGACTGCTGGTCCTTAAGGTATCCTGCGACAAGCTGCATCCCAATCCGGAAGATGAGTTCTGCTTTCCGGATATAGGGCCCCACTACGGTATCATTTCCAACTATGTGTCCCGGTTTGCGGATAATCTGAAGAAGGGCCTGCCCCTTATGGAGGAGCCTCTTTATATACAGAAGATCAGGCCCAGGGGATACATGCTCCTTAACGGCCATCACAGATGGGCCGCCGCCATGAGACTGGGTATAAAAAGGGTCCCCGTCAGGATCATCAATACGACCAAGGAATCGGATATCAGGAACGTCCTTGAGAGCTCCGACCATGACAGGCGCGTGACCATAGACCTTGATGAAGTCCTTTTCCGCAAAGAGGACGATCCGGTCGTTGAAAAGAAGCCCGGCATATTAAGCTTTGGCATCCAGAAGAAACCCCTGCGTCAGGGAGCTCCGGCCCTTCTTTCGGCCCTCCGCAGAAAAGGCTTTGACATATGGGTATACTCGGCCGACTTCTATTCGGTCGATGATATAAAGAAATACTTCAGACGTTACAAGGTCGGTGTAGACGGCGTGATCACGGGCATGAAGAAAAAGAGAAAAGACGGCGGGAGCATGCTCTCGCAGGCCGAGCAGCTCTTTTCGGGCAAATACAATACGACCCTGCATATCGATAACGATATGATGCTGGTGACCCACAGCGGCAGCTCTGACTTTGAGGAGATAGATCTTAACTGCGCGCCCGAGAACTGGTCAAGGGAAGCGATAAATGCTGTTGAACAGCTGTAAGCGTACGGGGTGGCCGGATGAAGAATGACAGTATGGATGAAAAAATGCGCGTGTCCTTCGATCTGGATGAGGTACTCTTTGTTTCACCGGATACCCATAAGACGGAGCCCGCCCTTCCCTTTCCCTTAAAGTTCATCTTTAAGGAAAGACTGAGGCTGGGGACGCCGGACCTTATCAGGAAGCTTAGGGAGATGGGTTACGAGGTCTGGGTCTATACTTCTTCCTACAGGACGGAAAGGTACATAAGGCTCCTCTTTTTGTGCTACGGGGTCAGGTTTGACGG
>JAILLI010000063.1 GCA_024693225.1 Lachnospiraceae bacterium | reverse complement strand
TGCGGAAAGTGGGACTTGAACCCACACGAGCGCATTGCTCACAAGATCCTTAGTCTTGCTCGTCTGCCAATTCCGACATTTCCGCATTTATGGTGCCATCATTTCTGACGACTTGAATATAATATCAGAGTGAGCGGAGTTAGTCAACAAAAATTTGAAAATAGACGACGTTCCGTATAAAATATACCGGAGGGAGAAACAACTCTTAAACCGGTATGGACATCAGAAAGTAGCGAGGCATGGAATACGATATTCAGATAATCAGATCCCGCAGAAGGACGCTTCAGATTGAGATAAGGCAGGACTGCAGCATCATCGTCAGGGCCCCCTATCGTGTGAGCAGGGCCGAGATAGACCGTTTCATTAATGAGCGCAGCAGCTGGATCGAGAAGAACCTTCAAAAGATGCAGGGCCGGATCAGGAGCATGAACATCAGGGATGCCCTTACAGAGAATGAGATAAAGGCACTCACCGAGCTTGCGCGCGCCTATATACCGCCCCGTGTGGCCGAGTATGCAGCTGTAATGGGAATAAAATACGGAAGGGTTACCATCCGGTGTCAGAAAAGCCGGTGGGGCAGCTGTTCCTCAAAGGGAAATCTGAACTTTAACTGCCTTCTGATGAAAGTTCCTCCCGAGATCAGGGATTATGTTATCGTTCACGAGCTGTGCCATATCCCTCACCCGGATCATTCCCGGGCCTTCTGGGCGGAAGTGGCCATTTACTGTCCCGACTACAAAGAGCTCAGGAACCGCCTTCGCGAAAGCGGGGATCTTCTGTTCCTCCGACTTGAGTAACGATCCGCCTTCTCCTGTCCTCGCCCCTCATGGCGTAGTAGCGTGTTTTTGACTCGTACATCCTGTCGTCCGCCACCCTGGCAAGTGTCGATATCTTACCCTTCGGATACTCGGATGCAAACACATATCCGTAAGAAGCGCTTAAGGCTATCCCGTTTTCCTTTGACCAGGCTTTCATCAGCTCTCCGAATTGGGATATCATGTTGTCGAGCCAGTCATTGTTCGAATAAAGCAGCATAACGAACTCATCACCGCCGACCCTGTATAATCTGCCGTAGTCACCAAAGCACTGTTCCATACACTTCGCCGCGCCGGCGATAAGCCTGTCTCCCGCCTCATGTCCGTACCTGTCATTTGTCTTTTTCAGTCCGTTGATGTCCATTGCGACATATATCAGATTTTCCGCCAGGTCCTCCTGTGTCATCTTCTTCATGTCCTCTTCATATTTTCGGCGATTGGCAAATCCCGTCATGACATCGATCAGGGAGTTCTCATGCTCTGTCACTATCCTCTCTGCCAGCTTCATCTTGAGCCGCAGGAAGCCAATACCCAGCACGAACTGGAATATAAAGAAGATAAAAAGATTGATTATGGGGCCGGTCGCACCTGATACAACGATGGTCAGGTACAGCATGATCGCATCGACGATTATGACTATGGTCGCATATACGGCCGGAAACATGAAAAAGCTTAAAGGAACAGCCAGGGAAAAAGTCATGAACACGGCAGGATCGATGGTACCCCAGTGCACCACATCCGAATATGTGATCCCTATGGACCACAGGAAAAAGAGAATGGCGCAGATAGGATTGGAGATATTAAGGACAAAAAATCTGTTTTCGGTATCCTGCTTTACGAAGATTATCAGTCCTATGCTGATCGATGCGATCGCAAGAAGGACTATGTAAAATGTACGGTAATTCCATATATAAGGGCCGAACAATGCCGGATCGATCAGTGTATATATGAGCATCATGACCTCCAGCCCCGCAACAATGCCAAGAGATGTAAGTGATATCCCCATGGATGATCTGTACAGGCTGGTAAAGATCAGCTTATTCCTGTTTTCCGATTTCGTATCATTCATCATTGTCTCCGGCCCTTCCGGTCCAGCCGGCCAGGAAAGTAAACGCCAGCGTAAACAACGCAACAAACGGTAATATGGCCCACGCTATATCGGTACGGGGTCCATAATAACGGAGCACATACCATGTACATAAGGAAAGGGGCAGTGCAAATGAAGCAATATAGTAAAATGCCCTATTGGGTCTGTTGTCGGTGACCAGCTCATGCGTTTCCCCCAGAAGGGCTCGATAGCACCCGATCCTGTCGATACAGGGGTATGCGATAAGTGTCGCAGCAGCAAGAGACAGAACGCACACTATCCTTCCGTACATTCCCGCAAGGCTTGTATCCTCCATGAAAACCAGCAGCATTATGTAAACCAGCCCGCTTGCTCCCACCAGGACAAGACTGTATGTGATCCTGTAAATAAGTATCGGCCTTGCCATATCATAGGCGGCCTTTACCGCCTCCTGTCCTTCCCGCATGGCGATCCGGTCAGGTCGATTTATGTAAACCGATCTCGATCTTATGACCGTAAGAAGGTTGACAACGCACAGGCCTGCCGCAATGGCAAAGGCTAAGGCGATGCTTATGACTTTTCCCGTCTTTTCCGAGAGGGAATAGAATACACCGCCTGCTATCAGGGCATATATACAAAAATACACAGCTAAAGCAAACAGTTGCACTGCTATAGAGCTTGCAACTGTTTTTGCATGACTGTTTCTGGCTTTCATGTAATTGGCTATACGTTCATCATTTGGCACTTATGGATCCCCGCACCTACAGCCTGTCCTCTCCCCGGCCTTCCTGTATACGCTTGACATATGTATCGGGATCCGCTTTCATGTCTACCATCATCCTGAAGGCATTGAGGACCATGCGCTGTTTATTGCACTCCGGGGGATTTTTTCCTATCTCCCTGATGAGATTGTACTTGTCCATCTGGAACACATACAGATCCGACAGACTGTACCCGCAGACATCAAACGAATCCTTAAAGGTATGATGCAGGACATAATATGCGAGTTCTTCATATATGCTCTCATCGGTTATGATGTCGCCCCACAGCCTGTCCGACCATTCCCTGTCGTAACCGCAGTTATCGCACAGGTCATAGAAAATCCCGCATACCCTGATCTTTGAAGTTGATATTATAATACTCGAAGCCATGGCTTTACTGTTCGGTATCCTGCTCCTGCCTTCTGATCCTGTCTTTTATCTCCGCAAGGACATCCTTGATGAATTCATCCGTATCCTTTGAGCCCTCGTCACCGAGAAAACGGCTTCTTACAGCTATGTTGCCGGCCTCTTCTTCCTTCTGGCCCAGGATCAGCATGTAGGGAACGCGTTGCAGTCTTGCTTCCCTGATCTTGTATCCTATCTTCTCCGATCTCGTATCGATCTCGGCACGGATGCCTGCATCAACAAGCTTTTTGAGGACCGAATTGGAGTAATCAAAGAACTTGTCGGAGATCGGAAGGATCTTGACCTGGACCGGAGCCAGCCATGTCGGGAACTTGCCTGCGCAGTTCTCCGTGAGCACTCCTATGAACCTTTCCACGGATCCGAATACGACCCTGTGTATCATGACAGGCATATGCTCTGCCCCGTCGGGGCCTGTATATGTGAGTTCAAAATTCTGAGGCAGCTGGAAATCAAGCTGTATGGTTCCGCACTGCCAGGTTCTTCCCAGACAGTCTTCCACATGGAAATCTATCTTGGGTCCGTAAAAAGCTCCGTCTCCCTCGTTTATCTCATAGGGAAGGCCCATGTTCTCAAGGGCTGTCTTCAGACCGTTCGTGGCCTTTTCCCAGTCCTCCAGTGATCCCATATGATCATCTGGCATGGTGGACAGTTCGATCTTGTATGTAAAATCAAGCTTTTCATAGACTTCGTTTATGAGCCTTACGATATGCTCGACCTCTTCATCTATCTGGTCCATGGATATAAACTCATGGGCATCATCCTGATGGAAGGCCCTGACCCTCATAAGACCGTGAAGAGCGCCCGATTTTTCATGTCTGTGTACCAGTCCGACCTCGGCATACCTGATCGGGAGTTCCCTGTATGACCTGGGCTGGCTCTTGTATACCAGTATTGAACCCGGGCAGTTCATGGGCTTGATGCAGAACATCTCCTCATCGATCATGGAAGTGTACATGTTCTCTTTATAATGATCCCAGTGTCCGGATGTCACCCAGAGCGACTGGTTCAGCATCACGGGTGTCTCTATCTCCTGGTATCCGTTCCTGTAATGAACCTCCCTCCAGTACTTCATGAGCTCGTTTCTGAGCACCATGCCGTTGGGAAGGAAGAAAGGAAATCCGGGGCCTTCGTCAGCTATCATAAAGAGGCCCAGTTCTTTTCCTATCTTACGGTGGTCACGCTTTTTGGCCTCCTCAAGTCTTACAAGGTATTCCTCAAGGTCTGAAGCCTTGGTATAGGAAGTACCGTATATCCTGGTGAGCATCTTGTTCTTCTCATTGCCCCTCCAGTATGCACCGGCCACCTTCATGAGCTTGACGGCCTTAACCGGCTTGGTGGACATGAGATGAGGGCCCGCACACAGATCTGTGAAGTCACCCTGCTTATAGAAAGATATGACGGCATCCTCGGGCAGGTCTTTTATAAGCTCTACCTTATAAGGCTCCTTCGCATCCTCCATCATCTTGATGGCTTCGCTTCTGGGAAGCTCAAAGCGCTCAAGCGGGATATCCTCCTTGACGATCTTCTTCATCTCCTCTTCGATCGCGGGGAAGTCCTCCTCTGTAATAGGCCGCTCACTGTCTATATCATAATAAAATCCGTCATCTATCGAAGGACCTATGGCAAGCTTTACGTCGGGCCACAGCCTCTTTATGGCCTGCGCCATTATATGGGATGTGGTATGTCTGAAAGCATCGCAGCCGCCCTTATCCGCAAAGGTGAGTATGTTCAGGCTGCAGTCCTTATCCACTATGTGCCTAAGATCGACCCTCTCCCCGTCGATCTCGCCCGCGCAGGCATTCCTGGCCAGTCCTTCCGAGATATCCTTTGCTATATCAAGCACGGACATGGCCTGCGCATATTCTTTCGATGAACCATCCTTTAAAGTGATCTTCATAATATTCCTCTTTCTACCTTGCTCCGCAACACTTCTTGTATTTTTTTCCGCTTCCGCACGGGCACGGATCGTTCCTGCCGATCTTGGGCCCTTCATTACGTACTGTCTGGCTCTCCTTCTGTTCCTTGTAGAGTGCCGCCTGCTTTTCCTTGTCAAAGATGTCGTTCCACTCTTCAAGTCCGAAGAGCCAGTCGGCACCTGCAGCCACCATGTTCTTGAACAGGAGCTCCTTGTCAAAGTCAAGACATACCTCTGTCGTCTCGACCATATCATCGATCGGATTCTTCTCCTTCAAGCTGTCGTTGATACCGTCAAGGAAGCCGGTCATGGTCATGATGTCTGTTTCATACTTATCGGCAAGTTCCTGTACGGTTCCCTTAACTACAGTATCGGGGTCGGCAAGGAGCTTCTTGTATATGCCCTTCTCAACCTCGAAATAATCCGCCCAGAGTTTCTGGAGAACGTTCTTATCCTCGTTCTCGTTATAGGCCATCTTTTTCCACTTATCAAGTAATGTCATGATCGCTCATCCTTTCCTTGTAGATTATTCAGAATTATACCATAAGATACTCTATATTCTCAAGTGGGAGGGGATACACGTTTGTCCCTGCTTCTTCCATGATACACTTCGCTCTGCCGGAAAAAATCCCAAAGTACCCTGCCACCTCAATACTGGGATATCTCGTCATCGGCGTCATCCGTTGACTTGTCTATGTCGTTTATTATGACGTCATAGGATATGTTCTCGTTGACCTGTACCGTTACGCGGTCACCGACCTTGTGGCCCATCAGGGCCTTTCCCATGGGGGATTCGATGCTTATATAGCCGATCAGGGAATTGGATCTGATGGTGGTCACGATCTTGTACTGCTCTATCTCACCCTCGTCAACGATCTCAACGGTCACTGTGTTGTTGATCCCGACCTCGTCATCCGCCGATGAGTCGTCGATGATATTGGCTGTCCTGACCATGCGGTCAAGGTAGCGTATCCTTGACTCGTTCAGGTTCTTCTCCCGCTTGGCAGCGTGATACTCGAAGTTTTCCGACAGGTCACCATGGGCCCGTGCGACCTTTACATCCTCTATGAGCTTGGGACGCAGGGTCAGTGTCCTGTACTCTATCTCCTTTTCCATCTTGTCGATATCCGACTGTGTCAGATTATCCCTCATTACAATACCTCCATATGATATGCTGGTCCGTAACCTTTACATGCCCGGAAGGGTGTCCGGAAGCGACCACCAGGTCTCATCCTCATACCTTCGTCGTCCCGGGAAAGTCCTCCTTATCCCGAAGCGATCACCGGGATGTCTCCTCCTCCCATACCCCCATTATCTCGAGAAGTTCAGCCTCTGCATCATCTATCATACTCTGTATGCTTCCTAGCTTCTCATACTCGCTGGCATGTTCAGGTTTACATAATTCCTCTTTCAGGTCCTCTATCTTTTTTTCAAGTTCTTCTATCTTCTCTTCAAGTTTCCTGATCCGGCGCGCTTTTTTCTCTTCTTCCTTTGCGGCAAGGCGGTCGGCCTGAGACTGCGTTATCTCCTGGGCCTCCTGTACGGAAGGCGGCCTTTTACCTCCACCATTAGCTCCCTTTTCTGCAGGAGCCGTACCCCCTGTTACACCTGAACCGCCCCTCTTTTCCAGGTAGTGATCCCATCCGAAGGGATAGAGCCTTACCCCGTCTCCTTCTATCTCAAGTATCTGCGTTGCGACCTTGCTGACAAAATACCTGTCGTGGGATACGAATATGACCGTTCCTTCAAAACCGGCAAGCATGGCCTCAAGGGTTTCCTTGCCGATCATATCCATGTGGTTGGTAGGCTCGTCCAGTATCAGTACGTTGGGCCTCTCATAAAATATCTTGGCAAGACACAGCCTTACCCGCTCCCCGCCCGAGAGCATGGACACTTCCTTGAAGACCTCATCCTGCGTGAACAGGAAAGCTCCCAGTCGGTCACGGACCTGGGTATTGGTAAGGTTTGGATAGGTATCATGAAAATCGTCAAAAACAGTCTTGTCCGAGCTGTACTGGGCCATCCTCTGGTCGAAATATCCGATCTCGACATTTACACCGAACCGGAACTCTCCCGACAGCTTTTTTACTTCCCCGACCAGGGTCTTTAAAAGCGTGGACTTTCCGATGCCGTTATCTCCTATGACTGCCAGCCTCTCCCCCTTTTTAACATCAAGGTTTACGGTCGCAAGCGGCCTGTCATATCCGACAACAAGATCCTTTGCATAAAGGACATCCTTGCCCGTCTGTGCCTTTGGTTCAAAAGCGGCATGAAAGCTTTTGGTATCAAGCTCGGCAGGCCTGGCCACCAGCTCCATATGCTCTATCTGCTTGAGCTTTGACCGGGTCATGGCCACCTTGGAAGGCTTGTTCTTAAAGCGTTCCACCAGCTCTGTCAGGCGCTTTATCTCCTTCTGCTGGGCTATATGATCCTTGAGCTGTTTCTCGTAGCGCTCTTTTTTCTGCCTGATATAGTCCGTATAATTCCCGTTAAAACGGGTCACCACCCCGTATGTAATCTCATAGACCACGTTCACTATACGGTCGAGGAACATCCTGTCGTGGCTTACTATGACAAGGGAGCGGCTGTAGTTCTTCAGGTATCCTTCCAGCCACTCTATAGTCGACATGTCCAGGTGGTTGGTCGGCTCGTCAAGAAGGAGTATGTCGGGTTTTGACAGCAGGAGCTTGATGAAGGCCAGCTTTGTCAGCTGACCTCCGGAAAATTCCGAAAGCTTCCTTGTCCTGTCCTCAAGACTGAACCCGAAGGATACCAGCATGGCGTCATATTCCTTCTCGTAATAATATCCGCCCCTGTCACGGAAATCTTCCATCAGGGACGAATACTCGGCTGCAAGGCGCTGTGCCTCATCACCCGGTGCCTTTTCCATAAGGATGACCAGCTCGTCTATACGGCGCTTTTCCTCTATGATCGAGGCAAAAACTTTTCTTATCTCCTGATCCAGCGTGAGTGACAGATCATCAAAACTGATCTGCCGCAGATATCCTATGGTCGGATTGCCGGGTGCCGTTATCGACTGATACTCACCGTCGACAGGAGTAAGTCCTATCTCCCCGGCTATGACCTTTAAAAGGGTGGTCTTGCCGGCACCGTTTCTCCCGATGACGGCGATCTTGTCACCCTTGTTCCTTATCTCAAAATCCGCATGTTCAAAAACAGTATCGGCCGCGAACATTACGCGGCCGTTTGACATCTGATATATCATCTTCTGACCTATCTGATGAACGAACCCAGCATCTTAAACCCGTATTTGACATAGTTGCCGAACACGGATGGATGACGCACACATTCTCCCATCTTGTTCAGTATATATCCCGGTCTTAAATAAAAGCCCAATAGTATCTTCTTGCGAAGCTTCTCGACTTCCTCCTGAGACAGATACTTTGTACCCGAAAGTGCGGAATGGAAAAAGTCGCTTCCGAGCGGTGATTCCGCAAGCAGGCCGAATTCCTTTGCCGCCTTGTAAAGTTCGGTCCCGTAGAAGGGAAGTGCCATCTTGACCTCAATGAAATCCGGCTTCTGCTGCATGATCATCTTCTTTGTCGCAAGTATATGCTCCTTGTTCTCCCAGGGGAAACCTATCACGTAGAAGCCCCAGAAAGGCAGGCCCACCTCATGGCACCATTTTGCGGCCCGCAGATTCATCTCGACCGTTGTACCCTTTCTTAAAGTCTTGAGCATTTCATCGGATCCCGATTCAAAACCGAAGGCCACCATAAAGCATCCGGCCTCCTTCATGAGCTGCAATGTCTCCTTCGACAGGGGATTGACCCTTGAATTTGCCGAAAAAGCGATCTTGCCGTGCAGGGGCGAATTGATGATAAGGGTACACATCTCCTTGACCCAGGCAGGATTGATCGTAAAGGTATCAGCCTTGAAGAAAAAGTTCCTTATGCCATGCACATTGTAGCATTCGGTAAGTTCGTCCATGACATTCTGCGGACTGCGGAACCTGACGCATTTTCCGGATATGACCGGGGTCAGGCAAAAGACACAGGCCGAAGGGCATCCTCTCGATGTCGCTATGGTCGCCATGGGCTCGTTGGTATCCGGACGCACGTATAAGGAATTGTTCATAAGCTCCCTTGCGGGGAAGGGTATGCTGTCAAGATCCTCACCCCAGCAGTGGAAAGCAGTCCGCGAAAAACTGCCGTCCGGATTTTTATAAAGTATTGATAATATGTCTTTGGGATCACCCTCTCCTTTAAGGGCATAGTCCGCTATCTGTCCTATGGCAAAATCCACCTCGCCGCCGATCATATAGTCGACCGGAGACAGATCCAGCATATCGAGCATCTCCTGCTCCGGATCGTAAAAGAGAGCTCCCTTTATGACGATCACGGGCCCATACTTTTCCTTGAGCATCTTCAGAAGTTTAAGGTCATCGAAGATGGTCGTATTGGTTATGCTCATCATGATGATGTCAGGGGCGAATGCCGTCATGTCCTTCTCAAGGTCCTCCATGGTGGCCCCTTCGGTCTGGTAATCACGCAACTTTACTTCATAGCCTCTTTGAAGGAGTATGGCGGCTGCGTACCCCAGATCGTTACATGCCCGCATGGCCTCTGCCGATGCGTCCTTGATATTCTGCTGACATCTGTCCTCGCCGCGTTGGAAAAGACCTCCGGGCGGGTAAAACAATAGTACTTTATTCATGTCATTCCTCCAAACCGCTTTCGGATAAACACTTATTCAAAAGCTCGAGTGCAGAACATACCGCACTCATCCTTATCTCTTTCCTTGTCCCCGAAAACCGGCACTCCTTTACCGTAACAGATCCCCTCACACAACATCCTATATAGACGAGACCTACCGGTTTATCCTTCGTCCCTCCGTCAGGTCCCGCTATACCTGTAGTCGAGATCCCGACATCGGCCGGCCCGTGCTTTGCGGCTCCTTCAGCCATCTGTCGCGCTGTCTGCTCGCTTACGGCACCGTATTTTTCCAGTGTATCTTCCAAAACCCCCAGATGGGCCATCTTGGCCTCATTTGAATATGTAATGAAACCGGCATTAATGACCTTGCTCGCCCCCGGAACGTTGATCAGCGTCCCGGCAAGTAGGCCGCCTGTACATGATTCAGCCGTCGACACGGTATATCCCGCTTCCCCCAGCAGTTTTACTGCCTTCTCTTCCGGGGTCAGTGTTTCCGTCATTTTTTGTTTCCCTCTATATCCCTTAAGATGTTCATGTTCTTTACTATATAATCACACAGGGAGATTATGGTAAGGGCCAGCGCTATCCACATGAGTGTCTGGGTGATGATGTTGAGCACAGGAAGGTTTCCTATCATGAATCCCACCATTATCATCTGGAAGACCGTCTTCACCTTTCCCCAGCTGCTGGCCGATATGACCACATTATCATCAGCCGCAATGAGCCTCAGTCCGCTGATAACGAACTCCCTTGATATGATCACTATGACAATCCAGGCCTGTATCCTTTCCAGCTCGACCAGACATATAAGGGCCGAGCACACAAGGAGCTTGTCGGCAAGAGGGTCCATAAATTTGCCGAAGTTGGTGACCAGCTGGTATTTTCTTGCTATCCTTCCGTCAACAAGATCCGTCAGGGCCGCAGCTATAAAGACGGCAAGCGCCACCCATTTGCACCAGCCCTCACACTGACGTCCGTTTATGGGGACGAGCATCAGCACTACAAAGAACGGAACCGCAACTACTCTTAAAACTGTAAGCTTATTCGGCAGATTCATCTATCAGTTCCCCTTCCAGATCATATTCTTTAGCATCCCTTATCTTCACTTTCACCATATCACCGGTCTCAAGTTCTCTTCCCGAATATACGAAGATCATCCCGTCTATATCGGGAGCATCCCTGTAGGATCTGGCCACATACACATCATCTTCGGGAAGGTATCCGTCAACCATGACCTCCATGGTCTTTCCGATAAAAGTCAGGCCTGTTTCGTAGGATATGGCCTGCTGCAACTCATAGAGCTCGGCCTGCCTCTCCTTTTTGACTTCCTCGTCGATCTGATCCTTCATATCATATGCCGGGGTTCCTTCCTCCGCGGAATATGTAAAAACACCCAGCCTGTCAAATTCCATCTCATTGACGAACCTGTAGGTCTCCTCGTGATCCTTTGAGGTCTCGCCCGGAAAGCCCGTTATCAGGGTTGTCCTGATGCATATATCCGGCATCTTATCCCGAAGCCTTGCTATGACATCCCTTATATCCCGGCTGCTCGTAAGCCTTCCCATCCTGCCGAGCACCCCGTCTGACCCGCTCTGTATGGGCATATCGATGTAGCGGCATATCTTCGGATTGGTTGACATAACCTCGATAAGCTCATCCGTTATCTCTTCGGGATACGCATATAAGATCCGGATCCACCTGATGCCTTCGATCCCGGAAAGTTTACATAATAGTTCAGGAAGCTTTTTCTCCCCATAGAGATCGACACCGTACAGGGTCGTCTCCTGGGCTACTATGATAAGCTCCTTTACCCCCCTTTTTGCAAGGCTTTCACCCTCTTCAAGAAGGTCCTCCATGGGTACCGACCTGTAGGTCCCCCTGAGTTTGGGGATTATACAGTAGGTACAGTGCTTATCGCAGCCTTCAGCTATCTTCAGATACTCGTAGTGTCCCGGGGTTGTTATGATCCTTTTACTCGAATTATGTAAACCATCCCCGGTCCCCTCGTCTCCTCCCTTTACAGTCCTGTCCGTAATCTCAACGATACGGTCAGCCTCATCGGTTCCCACGATGGCATCGACCTCGGGTATCTCCTTTTTGATCTCTTCCCGGTACCTTTGAGCCAGACACCCGCATACAATAAGAGCCTTAAGTCTCTTATCCTTAAGGCGTGCCATTTCCAGAATGGTGTCTATGCTTTCGGTCTTCGCGTCATGAATAAAGCAGCACGTGTTGATAAGAACCACGTCTGCTTCATCTTCATCATCGGTAAGCGTATATCCGGCAGCGCACAGTTTTGCTATCATATGTTCGCTGTCCACAAGATTTTTGTCGCATCCGAGGGATACGGGAAGCAGATTCATATTCCGTATCATTCCTCGGCAAGGATCTTGATATCACCCTTTTCAAGTTCTTCTATGGCCACCGAAAGGGGCTTCTTGCTGTCAGCATTCTTTACTGCCGTGGGTCTTCCGTTCACCAGCTGGCGTGCCCTCTTGGATGTAGCCATGACTATGGAATAACGGCTGTTGACTACGGGATGTTCCCCCTCCTCAACCTCACTGTTTGCAACTTTCATAAGATCACTGTAAGACGGATGCAGCATGATTAATTCTCCTTTTTCTTCTTATCGTTCAGATAATCTTCAAACTCTTTTTTCTTGCTTTCTATATAATCCCGCTTCCTGCCAACGGACATCTTCTGGCAGTTCACGATGGAATTGAACAGTTCCACACTTTCCGACAGGACATCATTGATGATAAGGTAATCGTACCGGTCCACGACGCCCATCTCCACTCCGGCTTTTCTCATCCTCTTATCGATGACTTCGTCGGTCTCGGTCCCCCGATGCTTTAGCCTCTTATATATCTCTTCAACACTGGGCGGCATCACAAATACCAGGACGGCATCAGGATATTCACGCTTGATGTTCAGGGCTCCCTCGGTCTCTATCTCCAGTATCACGTT
>JAILLI010000196.1 GCA_024693225.1 Lachnospiraceae bacterium | reverse complement strand
AAGTTCGGGTGTCCTGACCCCTATGATCGCATCCGGCCGGACAGTCGGTATGATCTTAACCTGCATATCGCGGTATTTCACATCCTGCAGGTCAAAGAGCATTTTTCTTATATCTTCCGATTTCATGTCCTTTTGTCCTCCCTCTTTGTAAAACTGCCGGGCAGAGCCTCTCATTCATCCCAGAAAAGTTCATCCAGCGTCTTACCCAGTACCCTGCATATGGATATGCAAAGATTGATGGTGGGGTTGTAATCACCCTTTTCTATCGCGCTGATCGTCTGTCTGGATACACCGCACTTACCCGCCAGCTCCTCCTGGGACATGTCAAGGGCTGCCCGGGCTGATTTGAGTCTGAGATTCTTCATGATATCACCCCTCCTCGCCGGTGTCCTTATCCATGGCCCTCTTTACGAGCAGCTCCACACAGATAACAGCCATCATTATAAGTACAAGGATATTGAGCAGAGGCAGGCCTATCTTTCCGTTTTCCATCAGAGTACCGCCCCTCACGTTCCCTATAAGAGGCAGTATGTTAAGAACCGTCGCAATGGCAAAAACTATCAGATAGCGTCTGTGGTTATTGTTCAGTCCCCAGTATACGTCGTTCCAGATACAGTAAGTTGCCAGTACGATACAGCCGAAAAGTATTGCCGAAAAAACAAGTGCATAATCCTCAACCGGGACTTCGATGCCTGCCATGAATATCATCATAATGACAAGCTGGGCAAATATCTCCGCATAGAAGGCGTACTTGTAAGCCTTGCCCCTTAGGGCCTTCTGTCTCTCATCATATTCGGTCCTGACCTTTCCGTCCTTGTTTGCGTACCTGAATATGAATACAAGCGCTATGGCCGCGATCATAAGTCCCGCTATAAAACCTACCGATGTTGCATTCATGATAATGACCCCACCTTTCGTATGAAACTTTTATCTCGTCATGAACACAATATAGCAGGTCATATGAATATTGTCAACTATATTTTACATAAAGCTATTTTATTTTACAGAATTCATCTACCACAGTGTAGATCATCCCGCTCTTTCCGCGGTCCGACCGCATCAGGGATACATACTCAACATCCATCCCTGCGGGAAAAGGGTTGTCCGTCGGGATCCCTTTTGAATATTCTATCTTCCGGGCAATGGTGATATGAGGTGTAAATCTCTTCTTATCAAAAGGTATACCATTATCGGCAAGGGCTTTTCGTATACGCCTTACGTTAGCCTCAAGTCCGGCATCTTTCTTTACCCCGATCCAGTAAGTATCCCCAAAGCATCCGAAGCCGTCAAGGACAAGCCTTGCTCTCTCAAAGGGGATATGGCTCAGCACTTCCGATACCGCATAGGGATCGCCGTATTCCCCTATAAAGGCAAGGGTAAGATGCATGTTCTCGCGGGTCGTATATCTGCCTCCGACCCCCTGCAGCTTCAATCTTTTCTGTATAAAGGAGAGCTCGTCTTTTATCCCGTCATCCGGATTTACGGCTATAAAAAGTCTCATATCTTATCAATCCCTTCCATCCTTTATGATATGTTATTGGGGTCAAAAGGTCTTTTGCCCCGGTCATCACTCTATGGTGATATTGATCTCGGGATCCTCGGCTTCCGTATCGCTGTCCTTGAAGCGCTCATAGTAGTTCATGGCCTTGTTGATACGCTTTGCCATCCCCTGATACCGCTGCCCGTAGAACTCCGGATACAAAGAACCCGTGTATGTGTCGGCAGCCTTCCCGGGATCATCTATGCAGCGCTCAAAGCCGGCGGTAAATTCCGCGGCAGCAGTATATGCATCATCCGTGTTGCGAAGAAGATCATCCAGCCTGCACGCTATCGGATCACCACCGGTCAGCTCGTAGACCGCAAATGTCAGCTGACCTTCGAAAGAGCCCCAGTTCAAAGCATTTGTCCTGCAAAAATCCTTGAGCTTCTGTTGCCTTTCTCCAACCATGGTCCACTGGAACAGACCAAATGCTCCGCTGGCTTTGTTGATGACCACAGGATCATATTCCGGCGATTCCACGGCTATGCTTCCCATCATACCGCATACTCCCGCCGGAGAGTAACCGGCCTTTCTCAGGCTGTCGTATACGATCTTTTCCTTCTCCTCAAGAGGGAGATCGTCGAGAGCATCGATCGTAAGGTTTATAATGCGGGGCTCCTTCCTGATCTCCTGCTTCCCGGACGGTATTGTCACTATAATAATGGCAATGATGATCAGGACCGCTGCCACAGCCGCAGTCAGAATGACCATCAGTTTCCTGTCATTTTTTAATCTTTCCCAATTCATATGATATATCTTAAGATCACACAAAGTCAGTGTCAATCTCACTATTCTGCCAAAAGGGGGCTGATCTTTAAGAAGAGTGTGGCGCCCATGAATACAGGCTATAGAGCAACACAAAAGGAACCGGAAAACCGGTTCCTCTTCGCAGGGCTAGAAGGATTCGAACCTTCAGATGACGGAGTCAGAGTCCGCTGCCTTACCGTTTGGCTATAGCCCTATTCATCGTTGCCTGTGCAACGATGGTTATTATACACGAATGATCTGTGTTATGCAAGAGTGATTATGAATGTAATCTCAATTACCAGAATACATGTGAACCTATCACCACTCCCGGATAACCGGATCTGACATTTCTGAAATGCGTTGCCCCGCCTATGTAGCTTACACCGCTCATGGCTTCCTGTGCAGCCTGCAGGCATGATGCTTTGGGTCCCGCGTTGGCTATCTGGGCCACCATTCCGCTGCCTGCGGGTCCGAACTGTCCCTTGGCATATATAACGGATGCTATGCTCCCGCCATATCTTCCGGTCTTTAAGCGGTTCATGACGACCGTACCGACCGATACCTGACCTTCATAAGGCTGATTGCCGCCTTCCGCCTGAATGAGTGCCGCCAGAAGTATCTGGTCGCTGACCTCGGCGGAAACCGGTGCAGTATTGGTCTTTGTAATATCCGTAGTCCTTCCGGCTTCAACCTGCGCATTCTTTGCAGCGGCTTCAGCCACCTCTTTGGACCTTCTGACCTTTTCTTCCTCGGCTGAAATGACCTCCATGGTCTTGCCGGTTCCAAGGCTGTCTGCTATCGTAACATATTCGGATGATACATATCCTTCTTCGCCGTCAGAGAACTCGACTTTGGTCCATTCTCCGTCCTGGCCCAGAACACTCATCTGGTCACCTTCGGCAAGAAGATCAAGAACGGTCCCATCCGGATCAGCCGTTTTTCTGACCCTTAAGCAGTCTGTTGTACAGGTAGCGGTCTTTTCAACAACTTTCTTTGCAAGCTCAACAGCTTCTTTGCCGAACATAAGATAATCATTGCTGATCCATCCTTTCAGCTCGCCTGTTTCCACCTTGGTCCAGTCGTCACCTTTTTCAAGGATACGGCCGCCGCATTCCTTATAGAACTTACCAAGGATCTTACTGTCTTCAGAAGCATCTTCCCTTACATTGACTGCTTCATCGACATCGGCCATGACAAGTTCGTCATACGGAATACCTGCTATCTCTCCATCTTCTACTGTATCCGGATTTTCGTCCCTTACTATCTCAATATCGAGCTTTTCAGTTTTTGCAACTACTTTTGCTTTGCTAACAACAGCGGCTTTGGCTGCCCCCGCAGTCACGATGCGTACTTTTGCATCTGTAGCCGAAGCTCTTACCGTACTCCCCCATGTTCCGATCAGAACGACCGCCGCAACGATCATCAGGATCGGCCATGTAAGTTTTCTCATGACTTCCTCCAAAAAATTGTTACAAAAATATTACATAGCCATGGAATTATAGCAAACCTTTCCTGAAAAGTCAAATTTTGCGTGATTTTTCGGCACAAGCACTCATGGCATCGATCACACAGCCTCTGAATGCCCCGTTTTCAAGGACCGCAACAGCATCGATCGTGGTCCCTGCGGGAGAACATACCATATCCTTGAGCTGTCCCGGGTGTTTCCCTGTTTCAAGTACCATTTTTGCACTTCCCAGTACTGCCTGGGCTGCCATATTGATGGCCGTTGCCCGGTCCAGTCCTTCTGCGACAGCCCCGTCAGCCATGGCATCTATCAGCATAAAGACGTATGCGGGGGATGAGCCGGAAACCGCAACAACGGCATCCATCTGGCTTTCCCTGACCTCATAGGCCTTTCCGAACCCCTGCAGCATCTTCATGACAAAATCAAACCTGTCTTCAGAGACATTGCAGTTTTTGCACACACCCGTGCATCCTTCACCTACCAGTGCGGGGGTGTTAGGCATGAGCCGTACTATACCGGCCCCCTCTGCCAGGCGTTCACCAAGAAATGACAGGGTCTTGCCAGGAGCTATGGATATTATGATCTGATCCTTTGTCATCGAGGACTTTATCTGTGGTAACACATCCTCGTAAACCTGTGGTTTTACGGCAATGATGACATAATCACTGCCCTTTACGGCCTGATCGTTTTGGGCAACCGCCTTTATCCCCAGATCCTTCTCAGCTTTGCTTCTTTGACCCTCGTTCGCATCAGATCCCGTGATGTCCGACGGAGCAAAGAGCCCTGCCTTTATGATCCCTCTGATCATTGCCGTTGCCATGTTTCCAAGTCCTATAACACCTAGTTTCATCCGCTTGTCCTCCCTTATCCTTGAACCTTTGCCCATTCCGGACTGCCTTCGGCAGAGGGGATGAGGCTGTATGTCAGGTTTTACATAAAAACCGGACACATACGTCTTCTGAGCATCTGCTCTTACAAAACATGCACCTTAATGGTCCTGCGTCTGTACATTATACATAAGTATTGCTGCAGCCACTGCCGCATTTAAGGATTCAAGCCTGCCGCTCATGGGTATCCTGACAAGGATATCTGCCTTACGGCTTATCTCCTCCGACAGGCCGCTTCCTTCATTACCCACAAGAAAAGCTATCCTGTTCCCGTATTCCTGGCTCCTGTAACTTCTCTTACCCTTTAAGTGTGCCGCATAGACCGTAACCGCTGAGCTTTTCAGCCGGTCGACTGCTCCGGGCAGGTCATCCGTATAGATGACAGGCATGCGGAAAAGGGATCCCATGGTCGACCTTGACACTTTGGGATTGTAGACATCCACCGTATTATTGTCGGCAATTATACCGTCAAATCCGGCTCCTTCCGCCGTTCTTACCATGGTCCCGAGATTTCCCGGATCCTGTATCCCCTCCAGTACGAGGAGCTTCAGGTCTTTATCCGCCCTCTCATCAAGAAGGTCCCCTAAGGTCATCTGTCTTGTCCGGCACACGCAGAGTATGCCCTGGGGGCTCATGGTATCCGACATCTTTTTAAACACCTCAGAGGATACAAGCGTCGGAGATACTTCAGGACAGATGTCATCCGGATTGTTTTGGGAAAGATACTCCTTTGTAACAAAACACTCCTCAAGCATATCCTTGGGGATCTCACGGGATATCCTTTCTCCTTCGACCACAAAAAGGCCCTCCTTGCGGCGGGCTTTTGCATTCCTGACAAGCATTGTCACATGTTTTATCTTTTCATTTGCAGTACTTGTTATCATATCCTCTGTCCGGAAAAATCATGCGGCACTTGTCATATGGCAAGTGCTCTGCTCACGGAGTACTCATATTCCGAGATATGCTTTTCCATAGCAAGCGCTTCATCTATATCGTAATCCGTCCACTCCCCGTTCCTGAAAGATACAACCCGGTTTGTGGCACCGTCACACAAAAGATCGACCGCATATGCCCCCATCATGGAAGCATAGTATCTGTCACGGCATGTGGGAGATCCTCCACGCTGCATGTGACCGAGTATCGTCGCCCTGGTCTCAAGACCCGTCGCAGCTTCTATCCTTCTGGCCATGGATGTAGAATGGCCTATGCCCTCGGCATTGATGATGATGTGGTGGGTCTTGCCCTTCTTACGGTTATTGATTATATTGTTGATTATCTCCTGCTCCTCATAACCGTACTTTTCCGGGATGAGTATATCTTCGGCTCCGTTTGCAACTCCGCACCACATGGCGATGTAACCTGCATTTCTTCCCATGACCTCTATTATGGAACATCTCTCGTGGGAAGAAGATGTATCCCTTACCTTGTCGATAGCCTGCATGGCCGTATTGACTGCCGTGTCAAAGCCAATGGTATAATCGGTCGATGATATGTCAAGGTCTATGGTGGCAGGGACGCCTATCGTATTTATACCCAGGGCTGCCAGCTTCTGTGCTCCCCGGTATGTTCCGTCGCCGCCTATGGCCACAAGACCTTCTATCCCGTGCTTCTGACATATCCTGGCGCCGGCCTTCTGCCCCTCTTCAGTGATAAATTCATCACATCTGGCTGTACGGAGTATGGTTCCGCCCCGCTGGATCGAATCGGAAACGTCTCTGGGAGACATCTCATATATCTCCTCATCAAGAAGGCCCCTGTATCCCTTTTCGATACCCATCACCTTTATTCCGTTTGCTATAGCCCGCCTTACAACGGCACGGATGGCCGCATTCATTCCGGGAGCATCGCCCCCGCTTGTAAGAACTCCAATCGTGCTGATCTTATTAGCCATGATCTTTCTCCTTTTGCCCTCGACTATGTCAGTTTAACATTATCTTTTCCGAATGCGCTTACAAGCCTGTCTGTCAGCACTTCATCCGCTCTGACGCTCATACTCGCAGGCAGTGTTTTTCTTTCTTTGCTTTCTTCGATATATATTACAATTATATCCTTACCGTCGGAATCCGCAATTATTTTGTTCAACTTATCTTCAGAATCCGTATAAGCGGCTTTTGTGGGGAATTTGATCCATAATTTCCGCGGGACATTCTCGAAGGGGATGATACGGCTGCATATGACCTTGGCATCCTTCTCATCTTCCGCCGAAACCCTTCCTTCTATAAATACCTTTGCATCTTCCCGAAGCCACTTTGAATTCTTTTCATAATCGTCAGGCCATACAATGACTTCGACAGTCCCTACCAGATCCTCAATGGTCAGAAAAGCCATGATCCTGTTGGTCTTTGTATATTTTACGGTCTTTGATTCGATAATACCGCCTATGGTCACCCGGGCATTGTCGGCTGCCTTGGTGGAATGATCGTTCTCATCATATACAAAATCCATCGTTGTGTTTGTGATGACCCTCCGCCACAGGGCCTCATCCTCTTCAAGAGGATGTCCCGAAACATATATGCCAAGCACTTCCTTTTCATAAGCGAGCAGCTCATTTGTGGAAAACTCCCCTATATCGGGAAGGTCTGTCGTCATGGCAGTCCTTGTATCATCATCGGCTATATCAAAAAGGGACAGCTGGCCGGTCACATTCTGCTTCCGGTCTTTCAATATCCCGTCCATATATGAAGCATATACGCTCATCAGCTGCTTCCGGGTCCCGGGGAGACGGTCAAAGGCACCTGCTTTTATCAGGTTTTCCACAACCCTTTTGTTTACTTCCTTTCCCTCCATCCGGTTAAGGAAATCATATATGTTGGCAAAATCCCCGTTTTCTTCTCTCTCGTGCACTATTGATCTGATCACGGGCCATCCGACTCCCTTTATGGAGGCCAGTCCGTACAGTATGGAACCCTCGCAGGCGGAGAACTCGGCAAAACCCCGGTTGATATCCGGAGGGGTGATGTTTATCCCCATGCTCTTGGTAGAATAGATATATTCGCTGACCTTATTTGCATTATCAATTACACTTGTGAGAAGGGAAGCCATGAACTCCACAGGATGATAATACTTAAGATAGGCGGTCTGGTAGGCCACGACCGCGTAGGCGGCTGCATGGGATTTATTAAAGGCATACTTTGCAAAATCCATCATATCATCATATATCTTATTAGCTACGCTTTCCGATATACCCTTTGCAAGACAGCCCGGAACACCTTCTTCCTTGTTTCCGTAGACGAAGCTCTTGCGCTCCTTCTCCATCACATCCTGCTTCTTCTTGCTCATGGCCCGGCGGACCATATCGGCACGGCCCAGTGTGTAGCCTCCAAGGTCCCGGACTATCTGCATTACCTGCTCCTGGTAAACGATACATCCGTATGTAGGCTTGAGTATGGGTTCAAGTTCGGGGCAGTCGTATGTTATATCACCCTTTGAATTCTTACCTTTTATATACACAGGTATAAAATCCATGGGGCCCGGCCGGTAAAGGGAGATGCCGGCGATGACATCTTCAAAATTTCTGGGTTTTAACTCCTTCATAAAAGCCTTCATCCCCGAACTTTCAAGCTGGAATACCCCGTCCGTTTTGCCCGTACCTATATAGTTGTAAACATTTATGTCGTTATAATCCAGATCGTCTATGTTAATCTTCTCACCCGTGTTTTTGTAAATGGCATTTACGGTCTCTTTGATGACTGTAAGGGTCACCAAGCCCAGAAAGTCCATTTTCAAAAGACCCAGTTCTTCCAGCGTCGTATGTTCAAACTGGGTGACTATGGTTCCGTCCGCTCCCCGAGCAAGGGGTACCAGCTCATCTGCCGATTCGGGACAGATAACAACACCCGCAGCATGCATCGATGAATGCCTGGGCAGTCCCTCCAGCTTCATGGCCATGTCAATAAGATGCTTTGCCTCCGGATCGCTGTCATATATATTCTTAAGTTCCCCGCCCATATCCAGGGCTTCCTGCAGTGTGATGTCCAGGACATTGGGGATCGCTTTGGCTATATTGTCACAGTAAGAATAGTTCAGGTCCAGGACCCTTCCCACATCCCTTACCACACCCTTTGCCTTAAGGGTTCCGAAGGAAGCTATCTGAACGACCTTGTCACTGCCGTATTTATTGACGACATACTCCTTGACATCGGCGCGGTGCTCATCAAAATCCACGTCTATATCGGGCATGGATACACGCTCCGGATTGAGAAAGCGTTCAAAGAGGAGCTGGTATTTTAAGGGATCGATATTTGTGATCCCAAGACAGTAGGAGACGATGGAGCCTGCTGCACTTCCTCTGCCCGGACCTACGGCATAGCCGTGCGATCTTGCAAAATGCGTGTAGTCCCAGACGATCAGAAAATAATCCACGAAGCCCATTTTCCTGATCATGTTGAGCTCATACTCAAGTCTGTCCTTATGGTCGGAAGTGACATTTTCATATCTCTTCTCAAGACCGTCGTAACACAGCTTGTTAAGATATGTCCACGGATCATACCCCTGAGGGACTTCAAAGTGAGGAAGGCGGAGTTTTCCGAACTCTATCTCGACATTGCACCTGTCAGCTATCTTCTGTGTATTTTCTATGGCCTCGGGGGCATAGGGGAAGAGCTTTCTCATCTCCTCTTCGGACTTTACATAGAACTGCCCGCCCTCGTAGCGCATCCTGTCCTCGTCCTGGACCTTCTTGCCTGTCTGTATGCACAGGAGAAGATCATGGGCATCTGCATCCTCATCATAGGTATAATGCACATCATTTGTTGCTATCAGCGGGATGTCAAGCTCCCTGCTCATACGGACAAGAGCCTGGTTGACCAGCTTCTGCTCGGGTATCCCGTGATCCTGGAGTTCAAGGAAAAAGTTCCCGTCACCAAAACAGTCCCTGTATTTTGCTGCAGCTTCCTTGGCCTGCTCATACATGTTTTTTTGAATATATCTTGCTACCTCTCCGGCCAGGCATGCCGATGAGGCTATGATACCCTCATGATACTTGGCAAGTACCTCCATATCGACACGGGGCCTGTAATACAGCCCCTCCGTAAAGCCGGCGCTGACTATCTTCATGAGATTCCGGTAGCCGGTATTGTTCTCCGCCAGCAGGATAAGGTGATAATACCTGTCTTCGCCGCCTGTAAGTTCCCTGTCAAAGCGGGAATTGGGGGCAACATATACCTCGCAGCCGATTATGGGCTTGATCCCTTCTTCTTTTGCCGCACGGTAAAACTCGATCACACCGTACATGACGCCGTGATCGGTTATCGCAGCTGCATTCATCCCAAGGGAGCTGACATATTTTACGTATTCCTTTATCTTGTTGGAACCGTCAAGAAGCGAATACTGCGTATGTGAATGTAAATGTACAAATGACATGTGTCCTACCCGTTAAGCAATGCTTTTGTGTCTTCAAGTGCCCTTCCTACAACCTGGTGCATATCATAGTACCTGTATTCTCCAAGCCGGCCGCCGAATATGACATTCTCTTCCCTGTCGGCAAGAGCCCTGTATTTCGCAAACAGAGCATTATTCTTCTCATCATTCATCGGATAATAAGGCTCATCACCTTTTTTCCATAAAGACGGGTACTCGTATGTTATGACCGTTTTGTCCCCGCTACCGAATTCAAAATGCTTGTGTTCGATTATCCTTGTATATTCCACCTCGTACTCGGTATAATTCACGACTGCATTTCCCTGGAAATTATCCGTATCAAGTATCCTGTCCTCAAACCTTAAGCTCCTGTACTCAAGAGGGCCGTAGCAATAGTCGTAGAATTCGTCTATCATGCCCGTGAACACAAGGGTTGAAGCCATTGACATGTATTCATCGCGTCTTTTGAAGAAATCCTCGGACAGCCTCACCTCAACTCCTTCAAGCATCTTCTCTATTATCGCCGTATATCCGCCTATAGGTATCCCCTGATAAGCATCATTAAAATAATTGTTATCATAGGTAAATCTGACCGGCAGCCTTTTTATTATGAAGGGGGGAAGCTCTTCGGCAGGTCTGCCCCACTGCTTGGCCGTATATCCCTTAACGAGCTTTTCGAATATATCTTTTCCGACAAGCTGTATGGCGGCTTCAGCCATATTTCGGGGTTCAACCCCTTCGGGAAGGGCAGCTTCCTTCTTCTGCCGCTCGATCTCGGCCCTGGCCTCCCCGGGAGTGATCACTCCCCACAGGGCGTGAAAAGTGTTCATGTTAAAAGGAAGATTGTACAGTTCATCCTTGTACCTGGCCACGGGAGAATTGGTATACCTGTTAAATTCTGCAAAAGAATTCATATAGTCCCATATCTTCCTGTCGCTTGTATGAAATATGTGGGCTCCGTATTTATGAACATTGATGCCGCAGACATCCTTGGTATATACATTTCCGCCTATATGGTCCCTTTTGTCTATTACAAGACACTTCCTGCCTGCCTTTGTCATTTCATGTGCAAAGACCGACCCGTAAAGACCCGATCCCACTATGAGATAATCGTATTTTTCTGACATATCATCCTCCGGCTTTCTTTATCATTTATCATATAAACATCATCATTATAAACAATTCCAAAACAAATTGCCATAAGCCGGCAGCATAATTGTGCAGTACAATCGAGCAGTACAACCGAGTATGGGGAAAACACCCCTACTCGATTGTCGCGTTGGCCGTCAAAAGGGCACTCACGCAAGTGTGGTGCCCGCTTGACGGCCTTATCGCGCAAAAAACAGGACCCGGGGAAAGATCCCGGGCCCTGTACTGACGGGGAATAAAACTTTACAACGCAACATCTATCACAGAAGCCGGAGCCTCTGAAGGTGTCATACCTGCGGATGCAGCGCCGGAACAGGCAGCGCCCGTTCTGACCTCTTCAAGCCTGTCAAACATGACCTTCAGATAGTCGGCATCCGCTTTTGTTATCTCCTTCATCTCCTTGTTACGATGTTTTATGGTCATCGTCCTGATATCCTCCCGGTCCATATGCGCGGGAGCAGATACCAGTTCGTTCATGAGATCGTTCAGTTCTTCGATGGCATCGAGCATCTCTTCCATGCCCTCTGTGATCTCCGAGATCATCTCATTTGTGACTTCTTCACTTTCAATATATTCTTTGTTTTCGGCCTTCTCTTCTATCCGGCCCAGTTCATCACGGAGCTTTTCGATCTCCTTCTTATCCGGATCTTCCGCATCGGCTGGCGCATCATCAGGTACTGCCGGGCCGGTGTCCCTTTCGGTTTCCGAAGAGGACCTCTTGGCCATCTCTTCTTCCTCCAGATGCCTTACCTTCTTGCGTGCTATCCTTTCCATGGCCTTGGCGTGATCTATAGCGGCATCGATCTCTTCATCATCATACTTGCCGGATCTTCTGGCCCTTTTAAGGTTTTGTATCTCGCGTCTGGCCTGGGAGACAACCTCTCTGGCAGCAGATGATGTCTTACTGCTTATGATCCTGGAAGAGATCTTCTTAAAGCTGTATTTTAGCTTCTGTTTTGCCAGCGAAGTATCCTTTGAGGTCTTTCGCTGTTTTTCCAGGGCTTTCCTGTACAGGTCCATGTTGTCGATGACATTGACCCTTGTCTCTGATGCCAGGTTTTCGGCCCCGCTGCGAAGAGCTCTTCTTATACGGGACACATCTTTTGCCGGCTTATCGATCCCGTTCCCTGCGACAAAACCTGCCAGGACTTGTCTCGAATTGCGAGGTATGGCGGATGACCTGTGGGCGGTATACGAAGACAGAAGGCTGTTTCCTAACCCTGTCATAAGGCATCACCCCTTGAAGTCTATGGACAGGCCGATACCTTCCTGTGCCGCCATCGCACTTTCCGAGCTGTCAAAGGCATATCTGGAAACCTTGTCGATCAGGTCCTCAAGAGAGTCCGACTTGAACTCGATATACTCCTTGTCGTCTTCCCCAATGTCCTCAAGCCGTTCTTTTTCTTTCTCTTTTTCGGCTTTCTTCTTCTCTTCGGCCTTTTCTGCCTTGTGCTTTGCCAGGTTCTTCTCTCTTATCTTATTGGCGGCATCTCCCGCCTTCTCGATAACCGCAAAGAAGGAAGTTTTTCCGTTTTCTCCGACCGACATGCCGAAGTTCTTGATCGTAGCTCCGCTTGCCGCCAGGGAATTGCGGGCTGCCTCGAGTTTGTCAAGCGATGATCCTATTATGCCTTCATACTTTTTGGCATAAGCAAAATCATTTGCCATCTTTTCGATCTTCTCGTCATCGATCAGGACTATGGGCCTGCTTGCGTTTCCGTAGCGGCTGGCATTAGCCTCCACCTGTTCCTTCATATCCTTGCTCACAAGGACAAAATCGACATTTCCGAACTTCTCCTTAAGCTTTGAATAGTATTCCTTTGCCTTGTCGGACAGGTTAACGTCACCTACGACCGTTCCATATCCTGCTTTTTCAGTGGGTATAAGGGAACTGGCGGATGAGACCGGCTTCCAGGCCTTAGCCTCAGCTGCCGTGGCAGTCTTATTGGGTCTGTCCTTTCTGGCTGACTGTTGCGCGGAATATGCGCTGATAGGCGACGAAGCGGCGCCGCCTGCACCGTAAATAGAATTTGTCACAATTTACACCTTCTTCCTTGAAGTATAGGGAACGAAAACTCGTTTACGGATCCCGACTCCATTCGAGACCACACCTATTCGTATCATATATATCGGACAAAGTTAACCTGTACTTTATACCTGTTCTGATATTTTACAGATTTTCTTCGAATGTAGTACTAAATTCTACTATTATATTCCTGAGGAGATCATAAGACGTAGGTCTGTGGGCCGGCCTGCATACGGCTTTGGATGGGATTTTCTTGTCCAAAACCAAAAAAGGCTCCCGGAGAAATCCCCGGGAACCTTGATCAAACAGTTTAATAAAGACTTACCACCTGTGTTGTTTACGAAGAAAACAGGATCTCTATAAGTTCATTGTTTTTAAACTTCAGAGTAATGGGAAGGCCGCTCTGTCCTTTCAGAAAATCTTTTATGAGATCCATTTTGTCAAAGAATGAACTTACCTTTTCCTCTTCCTGTACTTCAACACATTTGCAATCGTCTGCCACCGTGATAACATATGTCTGCTTCGGATAGGACGGTTTCGGGCTGTTTACGAATTCAGAAAGGGCTGTCGTGATCGTCATGGTCTTTCCGTCAGCAGACAGTTCC
>JAILLI010000058.1 GCA_024693225.1 Lachnospiraceae bacterium | reverse complement strand
TGATCTTCTCCTTCGGTATCTGTGTAAGTGCCGCTGCATTGGATGCCGGCACCATCACTTTCTTAAAGCCCAGCTTGAGGGCCTCTGCCGCCCTTATCTCCGCAAGGGTCACTGACCGTACTTCTCCGGAAAGGCCAACTTCACCGAAGACTACCATATCCTCAGGAATGACCTTGTTCTGAAAGCTGGATACTACCGCCAGGCTTATACCCAGATCTATGGCGGGTTCGTTCATCTTCATACCGCCGGCAACGTTGATGTAGGCATCACATTCCGCAAGCTTCAGTCCCATGCGCTTTTCCAGGACTGCCATCAGCAGATTGACCCTGCCGGTGTCGGTTCCGGCAGCCTGCCTGCGTGCGATCCCGAAAGCGGATCTTGTGACCAGTGCCTGGACTTCAACAAGCATGGGCCTGGTGCCCTCCATGGTGCAGACAACGCAGGATCCCGACGAATCCTTGGGCCGGCCCGAAAGCATGTATTCCGAGGGATTACCTACCTCCACCAGGCCCTGTGACCTCATCTCGAAGACACCGATCTCGTTGGTCGATCCGAACCTGTTCTTGACGGCCCGGATGATCCTGTATGCTGCGTAGCGGTCACCCTCAAAATAAAGGACCGTGTCAACCATATGCTCAAGTACACGGGGGCCTGCAACGGTCCCCTCCTTGGTAACGTGTCCGACTATGAAAATGGATATGGTAAGGCTCTTGGCGAGTATCATCAGGGCATTTGTGGCTTCCCTAACCTGAGATACGCTTCCGGGTGCGCTTGTCACATCCGGCGAAAACATGGTCTGTATACTGTCAATGACGACTGCGTCCGGCCTGTGCTTTCTGATCACCTCTTCCATGACCGAAAGGTCCGTCTCACAAAGGAGAAGGAGTTTATCGGAAAAGTCTCCTATACGCTGGGCCCTCATCCTGATCTGGCCCAGTGATTCCTCGCCGGAGATGTAGAGGACTTTATGACCGTCAGCGGCGAAATTACGGCATACCTGCAGGAGAAGTGTGGACTTTCCTATTCCGGGATCTCCACCAATCAAAACAAGGGAGCCCGGTACGACACCGCCTCCCAAAACCCTGTCAAGCTCGGACATGCCCGTTGTAAAACGCGACAGAGCCTCAAGCGAAACATTGCCAACGCTCGTCGGCTCGGCAACACTACTCCGTATCGTGCCCGACCTGCCTTTTTGCGCCGTCCTGCTGACCGGCTCTTCCACGAAAGTGTTCCAGGCCTTGCAGCCCGGACACTGGCCCATCCATTTGGATGATTCATATCCGCATTCGCTGCAGAAGAACACTGTGGAAGTTCTGCTTTTTGCCATTAATTATTCTGCTACCTTTACGCTTATTTCCCCCTTGCCTTCAAGCTCAACGGATATGCTGAGCTTTCCCCCGAGGTTGGTCCTGATCCTGCCCATATCTTTTCCGGCAACGGTAACGCCATATTCCGTGTCTTCCTTGAGACCTATCGTGATCATGGCATCTTCATCGCCGCAGACTTTAAAGGCAACTCCTTCTGGTGTGACCTCAAAATCATTAACGCTGGTCCCGGGCTCCGATTCATATACGAACATCCCGTCCCTTTCGAGCTTGGTAAGCTCCTTGAAGGTCTTGACCTTGTACAGATTCCCGTCAACATCAAAATCCTCGAGCTTTGCCTTGGCTCCGAGAGTATGGTCTCCGAAACTGATGAGGCCGTTATCTTCCCTGCGGATCAATTCAGAAACTGCTGACATTTTTACCCTCCTCTTGCAATCCCCTTGTGCTGTCATCATTATATTCTAAATAGGATAATATATCCACTTTTTTATTACTCAAATATTATCTTGTCATCCTTTGCGCGGACCGTGACCGTATCGCCCTCTTTGAACCTTCCTTCGAGTATCTCCTGGGCCAGGGGATCCTCTATCATGGTCTGGACCGCACGCCTGATGGGTCTTGCTCCGAACTTCTTGTCATTACCCTTCAGGGCCACAAGCTTTTTGGCCGAATCCGTGATCTTAAGGGTGATGGACCTGGCTTCGAGACAGCGCTCACACAGATCCTTTGTCTGAAGGGTGACGATCTTCTTAAGATCTTCGTCATTAAGGGTCCTAAAGACCACTATCTCATCGATACGGTTGATGAACTCAGGCTTGAAGGTATTCTTGACCTCCTCCATGACCCCGGATTTCATGCGCTCGTGGTCGCTCTTTTCATCGGTCTGGGTCATAAAGCCCAGCTTCTTGGGATCGATGATGCGGTTGGCTCCCGCATTGCTGGTCATGATGATTATGGTGTTCTTGAAGCTTACCTTGCGGCCGCCGGAATCGGTTATATGTCCGTCGTCAAGCACCTGGAGCAGGATATTGAAAACATCCGGATGGGCCTTTTCTATCTCATCGAAAAGTACGACCGAATAGGGATTCCTCCTGACTTTTTCAGACAGCTGTCCCCCCTCTTCAAAGCCCACATATCCCGGAGGTGAACCTATCATCTTGGATACCGTATGCTTCTCCATATATTCCGACATATCGACACGGATCAGGGCGTTTTCGGTACCAAAGAGCTCCCTGGCCAGTGTCTTGGACAGCTCGGTCTTGCCGACGCCGGTCGGACCTAAGAAAAGGAAGGATCCGATGGGCCTTCCGGATTCCTTTAATCCCACACGTCCCCTCTTTACGGCACGGGCCACGGCGCTTACGGCTTCCTCCTGACCTATGACCGACTTGGAAAGTTCCCTTTCCAGTCTTACCAGCTTGCTGCTCTCCGATTCCGAAAGCCTTTCTACCGGTATCTTGGTCAGGGCCGCTATGATCCTCTCTATGTCTTCTTTCGTGACCCTTGTTCCCTTATCCGACTTCCTGTGTTTGCCGGTCTTCTTCTCTATTGCACGGATCAGCTTCTCAGCCTCTTTCTTGGCAGCCGAAAAGCCCTTGATATCGTTTTCCTTGAGGCATTCTTCCTCCGTCTTTTCGATATCGGCAAGCTCCCGGCGCATCTTTTTTACTTCACCCGTATCGGCAAGCTTGCCCAGGCGGACGGAAGATGCCGCTTCATCGATAAGGTCTATGGCCTTGTCGGGAAGGAATCTGTCACTTATGTATCTGGCCGAAAGTTTGGCCGCTGCGACCAGTGCTTCGTCATCATATTTTACGTTGTGGTGCTTCTCATAGGCCGGGGCTATGCCGCGCAGTATCTCCACACAGTCCTGTTCCGACGGTTCTTCCACATAGATGGGCTGGAACCGTCTCTCAAGGGCGGCGTCTTTTTCTATATGCTTTCTGTATTCATCATAGGTGGTTGCCCCGATCAGAAGGACTTCTCCCCTTGCCAGGCTGGGCTTTAAGATATTGCTGGCATCTATGGACCCTTCCGCTCCGCCGGCCCCGATTATGGTATGGACCTCGTCCATGAAGAGAAGGATGTTCCCTTCGCTCGTGACCTCGCTGATGACCCGCTTGATCCTCTCCTCGAATTCACCCCTGTACTTACTGCCGGCTACCATGGCCGGAAGATCAAGGGTCAGAAGCCTTTTTCCGGCTACCGTATCGGGCACCTCCCCGTCGGCTATCCGCTGGGCCAGGCCCTCGACTATGGCTGTCTTTCCAACCCCGGGCTCTCCTATCAGGCAGGGATTGTTCTTGGTCCTGCGGGACAGGGTCTGGATCATCCTGGTGATCTCAACATCGCGGCCGATGACGGGATCCAGCTTCCCCTCCGCTGCAAGTGCCGTAAGGTCACGGCTGTACTTTTCAATGAGCATCTGGTGGTCGCCGCCCGTATGTCTTGCCGCGGCCTTGATCTGCTCCTTGTAATCCTCAAGGTTCTCCCCCATGGCGACAAGTGTATCCGCAAAAAGCTTCTGGGGGTTGACGGACAATGTGTTTATAAGGCGCAGGGCCAGATTGTCCGCATCGGTTATTATGGCCAGGAGCAGGTGCTCCGTACCTATCTCATCACAGTCGAAGGATTCCGCCAGTTCCTGGGCCAGGTCCAGTATGGCCTCCACCTTGGGAGTAAAGCCCTCCCGCTCCTTTTTGGCTACTTTTCCGGGAAGGGCTATCTGCTCGTCGATGAGCTTTACTATCTTTTCCTCGTCAATATCATTGGCCTGCAGGACCATTGCGGCAACACCGCTTTTTTCCATACACAGGGCAAGGAGCAGATGTTCGCTCCCCACATATCCGTGCTTGAACCTGTCTGACAGCTGTCTTGCCATGGTAAGCACGATCCACGCCTTTTCCGTATATTTTCTGGACATTTGTTTCTCCTTTTAGTCAAGTTTCAGGAATTCGAACTGGAAATCCTCGTCAAGATCATCATCTTCATCAAACCTGGCCGAGATGAACTGCTGCTGTTCATGGCGCCGCTTTTCCTCTTCCTGTTCGGCTTCGATCCTGCGCTGCTCCTCTATGCGCTGCTGCTGTTCAAAGAGCCTGCGCTGCTTCTGGCGCATCTCTTCCTCCTGGACCACCTGGGGCTTGGGATCCTCTTCGGGCGGCGGTGTTATCTTCCTGGGCGGAAGCTTCTTTTTCCTTACCGGTTCCTCCTTAAGATCCTCCTCCGTGATCTTTTCCATGCTTTCGGTCATGTATTTGGGAGGGGCCACGTTCTTATAAGCATTCTCGGATTTTAAGTCCATGCTGCCCGTCTCGAACTTGCTCCAGTCCATGGGAGTGGCTTCCTCATAGCCCTGCTCACGCCTTTTTGCGGCCTTTTTCTCTTCCTTCTGGCGCCACTTTTCCTCGCGCTCGAGTTCTTTTCTTTCTCTTCTTGTCAGTGGCTTTGTGTATATGGAAACGTCATCCTCTTCATCCGGTGATGCCTTCTGTGCCTTTACCCTCTTTACCCTCGGGCGGGCAGGGCGAACGTCATCTTCATCTTCCTCGTCGTCCTCATCGTCATCATCTTCCTGATCGTCGTCTTCGCCCGCATCATCGGCATCTGTATCTTCGTCGTCCTCGTCGTCATCTTCTTCATCTTCGTCATCTTCGTCGTCATCATCTTCTTCATCTTCGTCATCCGCATCAGCATCTGCGTCGTTTTCGTCCTCGTCGTCTTCGTCGTCTTCGTCTTCGTCCTCGTCATCTTCTTCATCTTCTTCATCTTCATCATCATGGCCGAGAGACTTTCCGACAAGGGATGCGGCGGTAAGACCGTTCTTCTTCTTTGCGGTCTTTCTTACATATTCCTCATCATCCTCTTCTTCCTCATACATATCATCCTCATAATACTCGTAATCAGCGGCATATTCATGGACTTTTACCGCAAGTATCACAGTTACGGCAAGGAGTATGAGGGCGAGCGGGGCACATACCAGCAGGAGTATGCCCTGGATATCCCGTGGTATATATTCATCCAGGATACCTTCGGCCTCATCCTCCGTATCAGATGTCGCAGCCACCGGATCGGCTTCCGTAATAGCGGAGGAAGCCAGGTATCTCTGATAGGTCAGTTCATTCTTGTCATATCTGTACCAGCCCTTGTTCCCCTCCGAACTCATGGCATAGACAAGGAAAAAGTCGGCCGGATCCACTCCGTTTACCTGTGGGGCACTGCCCTGGGCCACACTTTCTTCCATGAAGGCAGTAAGAGTCTGGCCGTTCCAGTCAAGAACGGCTTTGGTATATCCGGGAGGTATGTCCCCGTCACAGTCGGCGAGGACTATGATGTAGCGGTCATCCACTCCACGTATTATCCGTACATCCGAAAACGCATCCTTTACGGGATCATAAAGCATGGGGATCCCGTCGGATGAAGATGCATCCTTTGTATATACCAGTGTGATATCACCGTTGTCAAACTTGATGCACTCGACACCGGTTCCCCGAAGATCGAGGTTTTCCTTGTGAAAAAGATTTGGTATAAGATCATCCGGATATGTGCCGGTTACAAGACGTCCGTCACCTATATCCACGGTAACGTCACTCATATCGTTCATCTGACCGGCCTCATCCCCGTCTTCAGCGGGAATGTCGCCTTCTTCTCCGGTCTCGTCACCGTTCTGCCCGTCCTCTTCGGCTACACCATCAGAGGGAACTTCATCATGCTCAGCTGCGCTTGTATATGTCAGCGGACAGGCCGTGATCATGAAGATCAGTGCTAATGCTGCCAAAAACCATCTTGATCTTTTCATACGCTAGTCCATGCGCCGGGTTTACGGGACCCGCCGCATTCCTCCTCCTATCAGGCTTCCCAAATACGAAAAAGACACCTGGGATCAGGTGCTGTCGACGGCGGATATATGTGTTCAGACATCGGTCTTTGCGGCAGGCCCTGTGTTGTCGCTTACAGTCTTGGGCTTTGTTTCACCATTTGCCGCTACATCGACGTCTAATATAGTCTGCGTCGTAGTCGTCTGGGTGACCAGTTTGACCGCTTTGGTCACCATTATGTAATCCCTGAGGATATATCCGCTTACTTCCTGGCCGCCTATGGTCACCGACACCTTTACCCAGTCCTTGTCTCCGGACTTTTCAAGGCCTAAGAGCGTGAGCTCGTTCCCGCTGCTCACCGATCCGATGACCTGGCCGCTCTCTCCGGCTGCATTCCTTATATTGACATCGCTGCCCTTGATAAATCCCGTCCCGGGCTCGATCGTTTTCTTTGTATCACCCTCATTATCCCCTGTCGTTGTCTCCTTGGTCTCCTGACCGTTCTCCGGGGTCTTTGCTTCGGGCTGGCCGGCTTTCTTTATCAGATCGCTCCTTACAAAACCGGTCTGGTCACCGTTCTTGATCTGATACCATATCTGTCCGTCCGAGGCCTTGCCTTCGGCAAGTATGGTAACGCTCATGCCGGTATTGAGGTAGGTAACGATACCCGATGACGTGGAAGCCGTGGTCCTCATCCTGACTGACGTACCGTTTACGATACCCGTACCGTTTCCTCCCGTTGCGGGCGCCGCCGGGGTTGCAGGCGTTGCAGGGCTTGCCGGGGTTGCTGACGCTGCGGGACTTGCAGGACTTTTCTCCTTCTGCCCTCCCACCAGGGAATCGCTCACATTTATTTTTTTGTTGCTTTTGGAAACAAGATCAGACCGGATATATCCGACGGAACCTGCTATGGAGATCTTATACCAGGTATTCCCGTCCTTGGACTTCTCCTCTCCGAGGATGGCTACTTCGTCCCCTGAGGACACACAAAACGAAACGGCCGAACTGCCATTTGCAGAAGATCTGACGAAACAACTGCTGGCTTTGACCGTTCCGGATGATACGGTTGCACTGTGAACTTCCACCGGAGCAGCAAGCGCAATACCCTGAATCAGGAGTATTGCAGCCAGCGTCTCCATGGTGATACGATGTTTCATAATATACCTATCCCCTCTAAGTATATCGAGACCCCTTATAACCGACTCCCCAAGTCAATTATACTATCTCACCACATATAATACATTGCGTTTGGATTTATGTCAACTGCTTTTTTACTATATCGGTCAATTTAACTTTTCCTGACCGTATGACCTGTTAACGAAACAGCTGCTTCCTCATGATCATCTGGTAAACCTCTTTGCTCCCGATGCCCCCTTGTTTGCCTGGCCGAAGCCCTGCATGGTAGACTTGTGGGAAGATGCATGTTCCGCTTTCTTCCTCTCCTCCACGGCCTTTGCGCAGTTTGGGCAGTATCTGCCGCTCCTTATAGGTGCCCGGCATATCTCACAGGACATGAAGACCCCGCTTCCCGCAACTATCTCAAGTCTTTCATCCCGAAGGAACTGACGGATGGTCTCCATGGGAACACCCGTGGCCTTTGATACCTCGGACTGGGTGGCACCCTTATGGACTTCGAGATAATTGCGCACTATCCCGAAATCATCATACATGATATAGCCGCATTCACTGCACTTATATTCGCCGACCCCCTTGTATTCGGGATTGGCCTTGCCGCATTTTTCACATGTGCGCGGAATATGTATGTTCCGCATCAACAGAGTCCTGTCCTCTTCCATAAGACCCCATTCTCCCTTCTAACGGATAAGCGCTATATCAGTTCTCATATATTTGTTCTCAAAATTGACCCATTCGGTCGCTTCGTATGCCTTGGCCCTGGCTTCGGCGATATCCTTACCAAGGGCCGTGATACCGAGGACCCTGCCCCCGTTTGTGACGATCTTTCCGCCTTCTTCCTTTGTTCCGGCGTGGAAGCAGAAGTAATCTTCCTTTCCGTCAAAGGCTTCAAAGCCGCTTATGGGGAAGCCCTTCTCGTAATGCTCCGGATAGCCGTCACTGGCAAGGACGACACAGACTGCAGCCTCGTCCGAAAAGTCAAGCCGCACGTCGGCAAGCTTTCCGTCGATACATGCAAGCATCACATTAATTATATCATTTTTCATCCTGGGCAGCACCACCTGAGCCTCGGGATCCCCGAAACGGGCATTGAACTCGAGAACCTTGGGCCCGTCACCTGTCAGCATGAGGCCGAAGAATATGACCCCTGTAAAAGGTCTTCCCTCTGCAGCCATGGCGTCGACCGTAGCCTGATATATGTTCTTCTGACAGAATTCGTCAACTTCCTTCGTATAGAAGGGACTGGGTGAAAAATTCCCCATGCCCCCTGTATTAAGTCCCTGGTCATTATCCTTTGCACGCTTGTGATCCTGGGCGGAGGACATGGTCTTAATGGTCTTTCCGTCGACAAAGGACAATACCGACACCTCGCGGCCCGTCATGAATTCCTCTATCACGACCGTATTGCCGCTTGCTCCGAACTTCTTGTCTATCATTATGGTACCGATACCGGCTTCGGCTTCCTCATACGTATTGCAGATAAGGACACCCTTTCCGAGGGCAAGTCCGTCGGCCTTCAGGACTATGGGAAACTTTGCCGTCTTCAGATAGGCAAGGGCAGCCCCGGGATCGTCAAACTTCTCGTAAGCAGCTGTGGGGATCCCGTATTTTTTCATAAGATCCTTGGAAAAAGCCTTGCTGCCTTCAAGTATCGCCGCATTCTTACGGGGGCCGAAGGTACGTATCCCCCGCTTTTCGAAGGCATCGACTATACCGCCTACCAGAGGATCATCGGGCCCTATTATGGCAAGATCGACTTTCTTTTCCACAGCCAGATCAGCCAGGGCTTCAAAGTCCATGACACCTATGGGTATGCACTCGGCTATCTTTGCTATGCCTGCATTTCCGGGAGCGCAGTATATCTTATCCACGCGCGGTGACTTCCGCACCGCCGCTGCGATCGCATGCTCTCTTCCGCCTCCGCCGACTATCAGTACTTTCATCTCTTTCCTCCGTAAA
>JAILLI010000157.1 GCA_024693225.1 Lachnospiraceae bacterium | reverse complement strand
GAGTCAGAGTGTTTGACAACGAGAATGATGAGATGGTCATAAAGGTAGACCTTCACGGAATGTGCAGGGAATCAGCACAAAAAGCCCTCAGTAATATCATCGCGATCATAAGAAGTCCGTTCATATTGGATGTTATACACGGATATAACGGGGGAACAGTAATCAAGCAGATGATTCACGAGGATCTTAAGAGCCCGAAGATAGTAGGACACCGTTCGCCGCAGTGGAACCCCGGAGAGACACTTCTCCAGATAGCATAAAAGGAGGCGCAGTTATGGGATGGATCATATTCATAATAATCCTGATCTGTATATTCGGCTCATCGGATACAAGCAGTACCAAGACAACCAGTACAAGAAATACCCGGCTTTCAAAGAAGGATATCAAACGGATCCGGAAAGAGCGGGAGAGAGCAGAGATGGACGCATACGAGGATATGCTTATGTACATGGAAGTATTCTCGGATGATTAACAAGAAAAGGGGAGTAAAAATGTCAAAGCTTATTTATTGGATCAAGATGAAGTTTAACAGAAATATGCAGTGTGGGAGCTTCTGCCCGACCTGTGAATACTACGAAAGATGCAAGTATGACAGATAAGTCGCCTGACGGGAGACCTAAATAACTAAGGGAATCAGTAAAATGATATCAGGAAGGGGATAAAACATGAGTATCGTTGCAAATAACAGCTATATGTTCAACATGGAGATGGATTTCTGGGAGTTTAGAGGATTTAACGCAGAAGATCTTCTTTGCAGGTGGAGTAAGATCTATGACTTTGCCAAGGATAACCACTCGGAAGATGCGGCTTATTTCCTGGCAGACTGCATGGATGTCCTGTATGAGAAGGTTCTTTCCCTTCCGGATCAGGACAGAAACAAGGTCTTGGATAAAGCAAACGAAGACATGAGCGCTTACGACAGTAAACATAGACGTGGCGTTGCATAATACGCCAAAGTGTGAAACGGAGGAAATTATCATGAAGAAGAAAGTATTTTGGGGGCTGTTATTAATTGTTTTATGTATGGTTTTACTTACTGGTTGTGGAAAAAATCCCAAATCAGTTGTTGGCAAGTTCTGTGATGGGATGAAAACACTTGATTATGCAAAGATGAACGAGTGTCTTTTAAACCCTGACGATCAGCTTAAAGACCCGTTTGCGGGTGAAGATGAGGAGCTTGAGGTATTTACGGCTTTTATCAAAGAGCAGTCAGGGAACATCAAATATGAGATCGTGGATGCCAATACTGACGGGGAAGATGCGACTGTAAATGTGAAGTTTACGTATACCGATGCATCGCCGGTGATAACAAGCGCGATGGCTGAGTATTTCACTCAGGGGATCGGTATGGCTTTTGCAGGAGCCTCAGAAGAGCAGATGAGTAACCTCCTTCTTACCATTTTTCAGCAAAAACTGCAGGAAACTACACTTTCCACAACGGACAGCACGGTTGCCATCAAGTGTAAAAAGAGCGATGGCGACTGGAAGGTTGCGGAAGTATCGGATGATGTTGCCAATGTTATGACCTGCAATATTCTAAAAGCTTTTGAGCGTGTAGGGGATTCTTTTGGGGGCGACAGCAGCTCTTCAACAGAAAGCAGTTCATCGTCGGATATAACGGTTGTAAATGAGACGGACAAAGGCGATGAAGAGGAAGAAATAGTATACACCGATATTCCGATGGGACAGGAAGTACAGCTTGCAACAATTAAGCTGACCGTTCTTGACTGTAAAGAAACGGATAAGCTTACAAATGATTATTCAGAATCGGTAGCGCCGGAGGGCAGCAAGTATATCGTATTTACTGTGAAGGTTGAAAACACGACAAAGAATCCGTCTGAGTTTTCGGCATCGGATCTTCCGCTTCAGGACAACCAGGGCAGGACGTTTATGTATGATTCGGACGCTACATTCTCACTTGATGACTACCTTCTCTACAGGGAGACAAACCCCAACATGCCGGAGACAGGATCGTTTGTATATAACGTACCTGTAGACACGGAAGGATACGGATTCTGCGTTGCCAATGCCGACACGGGAAAATACCTGAGATTTATGGGTCAGTAGGATAAGCAGCCTTTTGGCGGGGGAAAGAATTATGGGATTCTTTGACAGTATTTTCGGAATAGACGTATTTGGGGACGGAAAGCCGGGCATGCTCGATGATGCTGTGATACTCGGGATGCTTGAAGAAGATGAGCATAGGGAGTGCAAAGGGGATGATGATTTTGACGAAGAGGACGAGGCTATCGCAAGCGGTGCGGTAGACGAGATCTTCGATTTCTAGCCAGATGGAGGTCACACCATGAACAGCAAAGTAAATCTTGTCATCAGTTTTGCAGAGATGCTTCAGAATATCGTAAAAGAGACAAAAGATACCGACTATAAGCAGACCTTTGACATAGCGGTAAAAGCTCTGACATCGGAGGATGAGGGTACAACCATATTCGATGTTGCGTATGCCCTTCATAACAGCGATGCAGAAAAATCAATGCCATCTTCTGTATTCGAATACTTAAAGACCGTATACCAGATCGGCATAGATGAGGGAAATCCCGTATGCATGAACAATATGGGATCCCTGTATTATACCGGCCGTTGCGGCATACAAAGCTATAAGAAGGCAAGAGAGTATTACGAGATGGCGGTAAAGACAGGATATCCGCTTCCTGCTGAAAACCTCGGCTACGTGTACTATTACGGACGCGAAACGGACGTTGACTACGAGAAGGCGTATAAGTACTTCACTATGGCAGCCCTGCAGGGACAGGTGGAGGCTCTTTATAAGGTTGGAGATATGTACAGATACGGG
>JAILLI010000130.1 GCA_024693225.1 Lachnospiraceae bacterium | reverse complement strand
CTCTCTTTGGACCTTGGCTCATTAAAATCTGCATTCAGCACGCGATCACCTGCGATGGTTCGGAACGCTTAGCGACCTTTATCTCGAAATCGGAAGGTGAGTATTTGCACTCATCCATCAGTATCTCAAGCCTTACCGCTTCATATGCAAGCTCTGCCATATTGTTCTCGGCGCTTAAGTGGCCCAGGGTGATCGATCTCATATCATCATGAAGAAGCCTGCAGAGCAGTCTTCCGCAGTTTTCATTTGACAGATGTCCCCTGTCCGATAATATACGCTGTTTAAGATAATATGGATATCTTCCGACCTGAAGCATATGCACGTCATGATTTGCCTCAAGAAAGAGCGCGTCAACTCCCGAGAAACCTTTTATGATCTTATCATCATAGGTACCGAGGTCTGTACATACGCCGACAGAGCTGCCGCCGTGTTCTATCCTGTAGGCAACAGGCTCTAAAGCGTCATGGCTGACTTCGATCGGATTGATATGAAAATCCTCTATGACAAAATCCCGGTCCGCCGCTATCTCGCAGAAAAGTTCCCTATCAAGCGGTCCTATGCCTTTTTGCTGTGTGATCCCTTCAATGGTGCCTTTTGTGGCATACATGGGCACACCGTATCTTCTTGATATCACACCCAGTGCCGCCACATGATCCGAATGCTCGTGCGTTATAAGTATGGCATTCAGATCCTTTGTTGACAGTCCGAGACTGTTAAGCCCTTCTTCTATGCGCTTACCGCTTATTCCCGCATCTATTATCACATGGGTGTTATCAGACCCTACATAGATGCAATTACCGCTGCTGCCGCTGGCAATTGAGCATACCCTCATATCATTCTCCCCTTTTGTACCCTTAATTAATTACTCTGCCTTTCTATACCATCAGTATACCATCAATCCGACCAGGACCCGTCACCTGATCGCGATCATTCCCATCGGATCTCCAGCCTGTCCCCGTCCTTGATTTCTTCGGAGAAGATGGCCTTGTGCCCGTTAAGGATTGTCACTATCCCCTTGCCCGGCGGCCGGTTGTTCAGGTCAAAATCGATATGATCGAATATATCCGTGAAAACATAGGAAGTCTTGTTATCGAGCGTTACCGGATCCTCATTAACAAAGACGGTTATGCTCACATGCGAAGCTTCCTCTTCCCTGCGACGTGCTTCTTCCTTCTCCTCTTTGTATCTGACATATTCCTCATCAAGCCGGCCGTCATCGGCATACTCGCTGTTCTCTATGGATTCGGCCTCAACGGCATCCTCGTAGCTTTCGATCTTTTTTATCTTCCTGTTGCCGCTTGCCTTGGCATTTGCAGCCTCTTCATCGGATACATCCGACAAAGACAGCTCCTCCATGGTCCATATCACAGAGAAGTTATCGTAACACTGGGTATCGGTGTCTGCCTTCTTGTTGTTGACATATATGTTCATTTCCGGGTTCAGTATTACATCCATGAACTCAATTATCTGTCCTACCGTATAGTAGTTGAGCATACGGATATCGTCACCTTCTTTTATGTCATAAAACTCCGACTGAAGAGACCCGTTCACCTCGGCAAACTTGGGAAGCTCGATCTTCCGGTCATTGACGATAACGGATATGGTGCTTCCGAATTCCGGAAGAGCCCCAAGGGTCATGGCTGCCGCCGTACCTTCCGTGGATTCGGAGACTGTTATCCGGTCGCCTGCGACTATTGAACTTGTAAGACTCACTTCCCTGCCGTTAAGCATGATCTTTGCACCTTCGCCGACTTCACCCCGGACCATATGGGGTTTGCCACCGACGGTGAAGTTAAGCTCCGGCCCCCTCTTGGGAAAGAGACCGTCATTTGGAAATCCGGCCTGCACAGCCGCATCGGCGACCGTCAGATGACCGTTGTCATAGAGCTTGATGCGCATTTCATTAAAGGTCACAAATATGAAATTGTTCTTCTGTTCGTAGAAATTCAGGCATATACCGACGGGGGTCACATATGTACTGTCGGTCACGGCCCCGTTGTACTGATAGTCGATGTCCTTAAAGACCTCTTCCCCGCGAAGAGCCACACGCTCGGGAAGTATCCCCATCTCTTTGGCAAGGGCTTCGGTAAAGCCGTGGATCTTGCCGCCGCCACCGACCACAAAGACCGCCGACACACTTTTGTCTCCGTTAAGTTCCTTGATCTTGTCTGATATGTCTTTTGTTATCTCTGCGATCACGCCTTCAGCCAGGGCATGAACCTGAGCGGGTTCGACCTTATGCTCGATCCCCATTATATCGGTAAACTTTATCTGTCCCTTTTTGGAAGCTTCAAGCTTCACACGTTCAGCTTCATTGAATTCGATAAGAAGTCCTCCGGCGATTGCCTCGGTAAGCTCATCACCTGCTTTGGGGATCATTCCGTAGGCGATTATACTGCCGTCCCTTGTGATCGAGATATCGCTTGTCCCCGCTCCCACATCCACAAGAGCGATATTGAGCATCCGGTACTGGTTGGGCACGGCCGCAGTCATGGCTGCGATAGGCTCGAGCGTTAAGTTCGCCACCTCAAGATCCGCTATCTCCACTGCCTTGTAGAGACCGTCCACAACATCATCCGGCAGAAAAGTCGCTATAAGATCCACCGAAATGTTCATGGCCTTATGTTTATCAAGCATTGTCATGGCATATCCGTTCAGATAATACCTGACAACCGTATATCCTACACAGTAGAACTTCAGGCCCGTATTGTTCACAGCCTGAAAATCCTCATATGCCTTCTCAACTCCAAGCATCTCCAGTGTATATATATGCTCGGCATCGACCGTGGTCTCTTCCGGGAAAGAAAGGGTCGCCGCCGAATTTATGGTCCTCAGCACCCTTCCTGCCGCAGCGATACATACCTCATAGAGACGTTTTCCGATTATCTTTTCAAGATCCTCCCTGACTTCCCTTATGGTCTGGCCGACACGGTCTATATCATGGATCTGTCCGTCCAGCATGGATCTTGTATCATGCTTTCTCTCACACTGTGCCACAACATGAAAAGTCTCGTCGGTCCTGTATCCCACTGTTCCGACGACACTTCTTGTACCTATATCGAGGCCGAACACGAGCTGTCCGGGATTCTTCCTCTTCTCTGCCACTTTATTACCTCTCTGTCAATACTTTCTCAAGCTGCTTTATGGTCCCGGCAACAGACCCGCTGTTGTCTATCACCACTTTGCATTTCTGTCTGAAGACTGCATCGCTGCTCTGGGCGCGCATCAGGCTGTCGATCTTCTCATGGCTGTATCCGCGGGAAGCCGCAAGACGCTCTCTCCTTACATCCTCATCCGCATAAATATACCACATTTCATCAACTATTGTATCATAATGATCCTCGATTAAAAGAGCGGCTTCTATAAAAAACCAGTCGATCTCCCCTTTGTTCTTTTCATCCGCTATCATATCAAGTATCCGTCTCTTTACCGCCGGATGAACGATGGCATTGACACCGGCTAGAAGGTCCTTGGCATTTTCCGAAAAAATCCTGGCAGCCATCTTCCTGGCATCTATCTCGCCGTTCCCGTCAAGTATATCCTCACCAAGGAGGGCGATAAGGGGTTCATAGCACACCTCACCCTTTTTTTCGAGAGACTTTGCAAGTTCATCGGCAGTGATGATGATACAACTGCACATCTTTTGTATATTACGCAGGACTTCGGACTTACCCGAGCCTACCCCGCCCGTGATACCGATCACTTTCATTTTGATGCCTCATTTAGCCTCGTACCAGTTATGTCCCCGGGATATTTCCACGATCATGGGAACCGAAAAACTAACGGCATTTTCCATTTCTTCCTTAAGAAGATCCGCTGCCCTGTCAGCCTCTTCCTCCGCGGCTTCCACGAGCAGTTCGTCATGTACCTGCAGTATGACACGGGAGGTAAGTCCCTCTTTTTCAAACCGGTCTTTTACCCTGATCATGGCTATCTTCATGACATCAGCCGCAGTTCCCTGGATCGGGGCATTCATGGCAACCCTCTCACCGAATGACCTCTGCATGAAGTTTGAGCTTGTAAGTTCAGGCAGAGGACGTCTTCTTCCAAAGACAGTTGCGACATATCCGTCTTTTTTAGCCTGTGCCACCTGCTCATCAAGATATTCCTTAACCTTGGGGAAAGTTTCAAAATACCCTTCTATGAACTCCTTTGCTTCCTGTCTTGATATGTTCAGATCTTCCGACAGACCGAAAGCACTTATACCGTATATTATACCGAAATTTACAGCCTTGGCGTTCCGCCTCATGAGAGGTGTGACTTCATCCATGGGAACACCGAAAACCTTCGATGCAGTTATTGCATGGATATCCGCGCCGGAATTAAAGGCTTCGATCAGGGATGCATCACCTGACAGGTGAGCCATTATCCTGAGTTCTATCTGCGAATAGTCGGCATCAATAAAAACACATCCCTCATTGGGCACGAAGAACTGTCTGATCAGTCTTCCCTGCTCCATCCTCGCAGGTATATTCTGCAGGTTGGGATCGGTGCTTGATATCCTGCCTGTGGCTGTTATGGTCTGGTTGAAGGTGGAATGTATCCTTCCGTCTGATGCTACGCATCCGATGAGACCGTCCGCATATGTCGACTTAAGCTTTGCAATAGCCCGGTATTCTAGTATACGCTTTACAAAAGGATAGTCGGGCGCAAGCTTTTCCAGTACTTCGGCAGCGGTTGAATATCCCTTCTTTGTCTTTTTGCCGCCGGGCATTCCCATTTTTCCGAAAAGGATCTCGCCCAGCTGAACGGGGGAATTGATATTAAAGTTCTCTCCGGCCTCTTCATGGATGCTCTTTTCAAGATCAGCGATCTGGCCGGCAAGCTTGTGGCCATAGGCAGACAGCTGCGACGGGATCAGCTTTATCCCAAGCCGCTCCATATCGTAGAGGCAGGCTATGAGAGGCATTTCCATATCGGTAAAGAGCTTTTTCATGCCAAGTTCTTCAATTCGTGCAAGTACCCGGTCCGCCGCCGCATAACATACATAGGAGTACGTGCACATATAAGCGGCCACCTGATCCGGCATGATCAGGATGCTCTCCGCCGGTGTGCTCTTTCCGAAAAGCTCCCGGGGACTCTTTAACGCAAGCCCAAGGTACTCGTTGGCTACATCCTCTATGGAATAGTCATTTTTAAGAGGATTGCACAGATATGCTCCTATAGACAGATCGGCTGCATGCTCTTTCAGGAAACCGGTATCTGCAAACTGCGGCAAAAGAGCGAGCCGTGATTTTAAGTCAAAAGTGATCACATCACTGCCCTTACTTAAGACCTCTTCGCACAGCCTGTCGCAAATATCCGCAACATCGGCAGCCGCAGACGGGATAAATACCGTTTTGTCCTTATATGTTATGGCAAGTCCCGCATCATCTGCCGCAAATGAAAGCCTGCCTGCTTCGCAGGCCCTCCTGATATGTTCTTCGAAATCCTCCCTTACGGTTACCGTCTCAAAGCTGTCGCGGTAGCTTTCATCTATGGCCGCAGCGGCTCCTTCAAAGCGGGAAAGGAGATTTTTGAATCCTAGTTCCTTGACAATGAGATAAGCTTCATTTGTATATATGTTGCCAAGCTTTGCATCCTCAAGATCAAGGCTTATGTCGGCATCGGTCTCAATGGTTGCAAGCTTTCTCGAAAGAACGGCCATATCAAAGTGTTCGGTCAGTGTTTCGCGGATCGACTTTTTTTCAACATCTTCTATGTGATCCTTGAGATTGTCGATGTCATGATATTGCTTCAAAAGTTCTGTGGCCGTTTTCTCTCCGATCTTCGGAACCCCGGGGATGTTATCGGATGCATCTCCCATAAGACCTTTGAGTTCGATTATCTGCAAGGGTGTAAGCCCGTATCTGCTGATCACATCTTCCGTGTGATAATCCTCTATCTCTGTCTTGCCGCCCTTGGTCTTGGGTATCCTTATGAGTATCTTATCCGTTGCGATCTGCAGAAGATCCCGGTCACCGGAGACGAGTGTGACTTCATAGCCTGCGGCCTCACCCCGCTTTGCCAGGGTTCCTAAGATATCATCGGCCTCAAGGCCCCCCTTTTCCATGGTCTTTATGTTCATGGCGGCAAGGAGCTTTTTGAGTATGGGAACCTGCTCCCTGAGCTCATCCGGCATGCCCTTTCTTGTCCCCTTATATGCCTCATACATCTTATGCCTGAAGGTGGGTTCGTGAACATCAAAAGCCACTACCAGATTATCCGCATTTTCCTCATTGAGTATGCGAAACATTATGTTCAGAAACCCGTAAATGGCATTGGTATGGACTCCCTTTGCATTCGTAAGCAGCGGAATGGCAAAGAATGCACGGTTTATTATGCTGTTGCCGTCAATAAGAACAAGTTTTTTTCCCATAGTCAAAATACGATCCCGAAAAAGTGGGATAAAAATCCAAAGACCTCATAAGTTATCACTATCATAGAGAAGACCTCGAGCATCCTCAGGATATCCTCCATGAAGTAATGAAAATACATGGCCTTCTTCGTTACCCTTATCTTCCTTGAGAGTTCCTTACGAAGATTGATCGACTCTCCGTTTTCTATCCTGTCAAGAGCTCTTTCGATAAGATATCTGATCTCAAGTTCCTCGAAACACTCCGGACACCTCTCGACATGGGTGAGGAACTGCCATAGCATCTCTCCCACAAGTCTGTTCTCAATAAATGAGTTCATATGCTGTTCGCATACATTGCAATCTATGTATTCCATATCAGATCCGTTTGGGTATTTTAAGCTTCGTTACCACCTGCATAAATGATAAACATTTCCATCGGGTTTTTCAAGATAAAAAGGGGAAACACCGCAGCGGTGCTTCCCCACATATTCCTGTCCTGTCTCTGACCTGGTATTTCTATGCTTTACCGTCTTTCTTTCCACAGGATGCACACATGCCACACTTGGCACAGTTACCGCCGCAGGATGATATTCCATTCTTCCTGTCCTTTATCATCTTATTAATAACGGCTGTTACTATCGCTGCCAGGATCAGAAAAACAACTATCGATCCCAGATTTGCACTTATCCATGTAAGCATCTTGTTTCTCCCTATTTTAATATATCAGGAATTGGTCGATACGGCCATGGTCAGTTTATCTGCTTCCGTATATTTTTTGAAGAAGAGCATGTATATCATAACCACCAGTGCTATTATGGCAACCAGCAGTCCCGGTATGCTGACGTTCCCCGTAAAGAGGCCGCCGAACTGATTTATCATAAGAGCGATGACATAAGCAAATCCGCACTGGTATCCTATTGCAAACCAGGTCCACTTTCTGTTGTTCATCTCACGCTTGATCGCACCGATAGCGGCAAAACAGGGCGCGCACAGAAGGTTGAAAACAAGGAAGGAAAATCCCGTCACACCTGTAAACGCTGCCGCGAGCGACTGCCATGCTGTAAGCTCTCCGCCTCCGTACAGAATACCCATGGTACCGACTATGTTCTCCTTGGCTACAAGTCCGGTGATGGATGCAACAGCCGCCTGCCAGTTACCCCATCCGAGCGGGATGAATATCCAGGCTATCGCGTTTCCGATCCTGGCCAGGATCGAAAGATCGAGTTCATCCTCCGAGAGCATGCGGAATCCGTCGGCTGTGAAGCCAAAGTAGCTTGTAAACCATACAACTATGGTCGAGAGCAGGATTATGGTACCTGCTTTTTTAATGAAGGACCAGCCCCGCTCCCACATGGACCTAAGGACATTGCCAAGGGTCGGCATATGATATGCCGGAAGCTCCATTACAAAGGGTGCGGGATCTCCTGCAAACATTTTGGTCTTCTTAAGCATTATACCTGATATTACGATCGCCGCCATCCCTATAAAATATGCCGATGTGGATACCCAGGCCGATCCGCCGAAGATGGCACCTGCTATCATGGCTATGAAAGGAACCTTTGCGCCACAGGGGATAAATGTAGTGGTCATAATGGTCATTCTGCGGTCACGTTCATTCTCTATGGTACGGCTTGCCATTACTCCCGGAACGCCGCATCCCACACCGATCAGCATGGGAATGAAGGATTTTCCGGACAGGCCGAATCTTCTGAACACACGGTCAAGGACAAATGCTATACGTGCCATATAACCGCAGGCTTCAAGGAAGGCCAGCATCAGGAAGAGTACCAGCATCTGGGGAACAAAGCCGAGAACCGCGCCCACACCGGCTACTATACCATCCAGTATAAGGCCTTTGAGCCAGTCAGATACCCCTATCGCATCAAGACCCGATTCTACAAGTGCCGGGATGCCCGGGATCCATGTCCCGTACTGTGCGGGATCCGGTTCTTCACCTATTTCCTCGAGCGTCTTTGCAGCTTCCTCGTAATCAGCTACAGATGCCGTCTCCTCGGACACCTCGAGTGTTTCCTCATCCTCTACGGAATATGTGAACTCATCGATCGGCGCGAAGCCGTTTTCTTCAACATAAGCATCATATCCGTCTACGATGGCAGATGCATCGGCGTACTTCTCTGCGATCTCTCCGTATCCGCCGTCATTTCCGAACAGGTGGAAGCCGTCACCGAATATACAATCATTTGTAAAATCTGTCGCCGGTGCTCCAACTCCTACCATCGCGACCCAGTATACCGCGAACATCACGACCATGAAGATCAAAAGTCCGAGGACCCTGTTGGTGACGATCTTGTCGATCTTGTCGGAAGTCGTAAGCCCCCCAACATTCTTCTTCCTGTAGCAGGCTTTGATCACTTCCGCTATGTATATGTATCTTTCATTGGTGATGATCGATTCAGCATCATCATCCAGTTCTTTCTCGGCTGCAGCTATGTCATTCTCGATATGTGATAAGGTATCCGCGCTTATCTTCAGCTGCTCCATGACCTTGTCGTCACGTTCGAACACCTTGATGGCATACCACCTCTGCTGCTCCTCGGGCATATCATGGACAACCGCCTCTTCTATATGAGCTATGGCATGTTCGACGGGGCCCGAGAATGTATGCTGGGGAACAGTCTTTGATCCTCTTGCGGCTTTGATCGCTTCCTCGGCCGCCTCAGTGACCCCTTCCCCTTTAAGAGCTGATATCTCAACAACCTTGCAGCCCAATTGTGACGACAGTTCTGAGATATTGATCTCATCCTTGTTCTTTCTGACCACATCGATCATGTTCACAGCAACGACAACAGGAATGCCCAGTTCAGTCAGCTGTGTGGTCAGATAGAGATTTCTCTCAAGGTTGGTCCCGTCCACTATGTTCAAGATGGCATCGGGGCGCTCACCGATCAGATAGTTTCTGGCAACAACTTCCTCCAGGGTATATGGAGAAAGGGAATATATGCCGGGCAGATCGGTGATCGTGACCTCATCATGTTTTTTCAGCTTTCCTTCTTTTTTTTCAACTGTTACGCCCGGCCAGTTACCCACGAACTGGTTGGATCCCGTAAGTGTATTGAACAACGTTGTCTTCCCGCTGTTCGGGTTTCCCGCAAGTGCGATCCTCAAACTCATTTTCTCTCATCCTTTCCTTCTAAAACCGGTTCTGCAGTTCATCCGTCCGGCTACTTTACCTCTATCATCTCTGCATCCGCTTTTCTGATCGACAATTCATAATTCCTGACATTAACCTCGATAGGATCACCGAGCGGCGCAACCTTACGGACAAATACTTCGGTATTTTTGGTTATACCCATGTCCATGATCCTGCGCTTTACCGCCCCCTCACCATGGAGCTTGACCACAGTTGCAGTTTCCCCGATCTTCACATCTCTTAGCGTTTTCACTGATCATTCCTCCTAAATCATTATCTTTCTTGCAAGTTCATCGCTGACCGCCACTCTGCTTTCCTTAACCTTGACGATCAGATTGTTCCCGAGGGAGCTCACCACGCTGACCTCCCCTCCTACATTGAAGCCAAGGTCTTCAAGATGTTTCTTTACTTCCGGGCTGCCACCGATCTTCCTTATGATCTGCACCTCCCCTTTTTCCGCATAAATCAGAGGCATCATTTTGTCCCTCCTGTATGAACCTGTTATTTGATTAGCGGCAGCTAACAAAGTACCAAAAAATACGGTTAGCCTTCCCTAACCGATTTACAGTATAGTTAGCCATCGCTAATATGTCAAGCATTTTTTGCGTTACCGCTTACTCCTCTCCCTGTATGCTGTCATTTTGGGGGGGATTGTTATTTTTTTGATCCGATTGAAAGATGGCCCTGTTTGTGTTAAGATATGCTCTGTGACGAGCATAAGATATGCGGTACACATTGCAGGTGTGGCGGAATGGCAGACGCAGCAGACTCAAAATCTGCCGTAGGCAACTACATGTGGGTTCAAGTCCCACCACCTGCATGGATGTGTAAGGTTCAAAACCTCAGTAATATCAATGGTTTTGGGCTTTCTTTTTTGGGGCGAATTGGACGATTTTAGGTGTCCCGGGACACCTCGCAGTCCTCAACCCCGCTATCTAAGCGGGTTTTCGCGTCTTGTACATGACTCTTTTTTGCATATGAAAGTATCTTAGATTGGTCTCGATCGAATGTCCTAACAGCTTACTCCGGTTTCGATCACGAACAAAAGCGCATAACCGTATATATAATAACGGCCGTATTTTTTTGATTCCATACGCTTCCTGACCTCATCTGCGGAAAGCAGGACTATCCCCCATTCACCGGCATCGCTAAGATGGCTCACAATATAGTTATTCATTTAAAGAGAATACCGCAAATCTCTTCACTATTTTATCTCAAATTTATCCGTCAAAATACCGCAAAAGTCTTCGCCGACTATTGCAAAGCCCTGTAAAACACGTATAATATTGCATAGATACATAAATACAAACTGGAGGTATAGATGAACTATATAGAACGTATCTGTGACACAGAGCTACAGGATAAACTGGATGCTTTTGGTGCTGTGCATATTACAGGACCCAAATGGTGCGGCAAAACAACCACTGCCAAGCAGTTTGCAAAAAGCTTTATTGAAATGCAGGATCCGGATATGAGAGATTCTTATATACATACTGCACAAATTAAGCCATCCAACCTGCTTTCAGGTGAGAATCCGAGACTTATCGATGAATGGCAGATAGCCCCGAATTTATGGGATGCTGTAAGAGTTTCAGTTGATAAGAGAAACGAATCCGGGCTATATATTCTTACAGGATCAAATTCTATTGATAAAACGGCAATCATGCACACGGGTACTGGCAGGATAGATACACTCCAGATGTATCCTATGAGTCTTTATGAATCCGGTGAATCCAATGGAAAAATTTCATTATCAGCTTTGTTCAAAAACAAAGAGCTTCCTGATGATTGTATTTCCGATTTAACTATTGACGGAATTATTATGGCTGCATGTCGTGGCGGATGGCCATCTGTTATGAACAAAAAAACTGATAAGGCAAAACTTATGGTTCCAGGCAGTTATTTTGACAGCATGTGCAGAGATGATATCAGCAATGTAGATAACGTAAAAAGGGACGAGCAGGGAACACGATTGCTACTCAGATCCTACGCTCGAAATATATCAACATTTGCATCAAATCGAACGATCCTTCGTGATATCAATGCAAATTTTCCCATGAGTGAAACTACTTTTTATGATTATCTTAAGACTCTGAAAAAACTATATGTGATCAGAGATGTAGAAGCTTGGTGTCCATCAATCAGGTCGAAAACAGCGATTCAGTCCTCTGATAAAAAGGAATTCGTTGATCCTTCAATTGCTGTTGCTGCTCTTGGAATTGCCCCGGAGTACTTCAATACAGACCTTAAAGCATTCGGATTTATCTTTGAAACCTTATGCATAAGGGATCTGCGAGTATACTCTTCATCTATGGGTGGAACAGTTTCGTATTACCATGATAGATATGGACTGGAAGCAGATGCTGTACTTCACTTAAGAGATGGCAGGTATGCCTTAATAGAAATAAAGCTTGGAAGCAATGAGATTGAAGAAGCAGCTGCGCATCTTAATGAAATTGAAAGATTAGTAGCGGAATACAATGTTAACGAAAAGCAGGCTCCGCTAAGATTGCCTGATTTAAAAATAGTCCTTACCGGAACACCATTTGGTTATAAACGCGAAGACGGCGTATATGTTATTCCTATTGGTTGCTTGAAAAATTAACGGCAAACCTCGCTAAATCTAATATTAAATCCTATACTATCAGGTGTCCCGACACGTGTCCCGGGCCATTTTAAGTGCCCCGTCACCTGACAATAGGCAATCTGACATCAAGTGCCGTATTATCTATGACATAGGAGTACGAATAATTATCTTCTTTGGTGTCGACAAGAGTTCGTAGCTGCCAAAGTTTTCATATTCCGGCTCCTGTTGCCGGCAGTAAAGCAGGTGCGCTGCCGCATCCCGTCAATACAATACATGCCGTTGCCACTATGAATCTTATCAGTGTTCCCTTTTGGGTATTCTCATAAAGCTGCCTCCAAACCAAACTCCAGCCTACCGATAATCGCATATGAACTGTCATCCCACCGGGCAAAATACCATAATATTAAAACTATGTCATAGCAGAAAACCATCCGTTTGCATAGATAAGGGCCCCGGTGACCGGGGCCCATGAGCAGATCAATATTATCTTCTATATGCGTTCAAATACCGGGATGACATCAAGGGGAGCCGGGACAAAAGCCACGCATCCTCCTTCGTATACCCTGTCATCGGATGTGTTTTTCCATGATGCTTCCGCCGGCAGATAGACTTCCCTTTCGGTAAGGCCTGCCTTGAATACCGGAGCCACAAGATATCGGTCTCCGAACATGTACTCATCTTCCGTCTCCCAGGCCATGGGGTCATCGGGAAATTCGTAGAAAAGTGTCCTCATGACCGGAGCCCCTTTTGTATGGGCCTCTTCCATAAGGCCTCTGATATAGTTCCGCATCCTCTCACGGAGCTTTATATACTTGCGGCATATGGAATATACTTCATCCCCGTAACTGTATATCTCATTTGGAGCACCGGAACGGCATGTTGCACCGCCACTGTCCCCTACCTGGGGCTGCCTGGGTTCCCTGTCCCCGTGAAGTCTCATGACAGGACAGAATGTCCCCCATTCGAACCATCTGACAAAAAGTTCCCTGAACGCGGGATCATTGGGATCTCCTCCGTGGAAACCACCTATGTCCGTTGTCCACCAGGGAATACCTGCCATTCCCATGTTAAGGCCTGCGGCAAGTTGGTCTCTCATGCTTTCAAAGCTTGAGGCTATGTCGCCGGACCATACAAGAGCACCATATCTCTGGCTTCCGGCCCATGCACATCTTATCAGATTGACTATATCCTTCTGACCTTCCCCACGCATTCCCACATAAAAAGTCCTGGCATAATCCACTGGATAGATGTTTCCGATCTCAAGATCCGTTCCAAGATAATACCGGTAATTGTCAAAGTCATAAGCCGTATACTCGGGTTCGGCTTCATCCAGCCAGAATATCTTTATACCGAGATCGTAATAATTCCTGCGCGCCTTCTCCCAAAGATACCGTCTGGCTTCGGGATTGGTCACATCCACATGGATGGTAGCCCCTTCAAAATCAAGACCGACCCGAAAGCCTCTTTCCGTCCTTATCAGGTATCCCATCTCCAGCATCTGTTCAAAGTTCTCGCTTTTACGGTCCACAGTCGGCCAGATGGATACCATCAGCCTGATCCCCATTTCCTCAAGCTCTCTGACCATGGCCGCCGGATCCGGCCAGTATACCGGATCGAACTTCCACTCGCCCTGCTTGGGCCAATGGAAGAAATCGACAACTATGACATCAAGAGGGATACCCAGCTCATGATATTTTCTGGCAACTCCAAGCAGTTCTTCCTGAGTCTGGTAGCGAAGTTTGCACTGCCAGAAGCCAAGTCCGTATTCAGGCATCATGGGGACGGTCCCGGTAACTGACGCATATGCTTTTATTATCTGTGCCGGATCATCCCCGACAACAACCCAATAATCCAAAACCTTTGTACTGTATGCTTCAAAGGTCGTGATATTCTTTCCGAACACACATCTTCCGATCGCAGGATTGTTCCAGAGTATGCCATAGCCCAGCGATGATACGGCAAAAGGGACACTGGCCTGGGAATTCCTTTGTGCAAGCTCAAGATCAGTTCCCTTAAGGTTTAAGTCGCTCTGCTGATACTGACCCATACCGTATATCTTCTCATTCGGGTCAAGAGATTCAAATCTTGCAAAAAGGTGGTAGTTTCCACCCCTGTTCGGCCGAAACTCCCTGCCCTCGACTTCTATGGCACTGCATTTGGGGTCTCTTATATCCCTCCGGTTCCTGTGATACTCCTCCAGGACCTTTTTATCTTGCGGTCCGAAGACGGTTATCTTTCCGCCACCAGTGAGGCATACCTTTATTCTCCCGTTTGTAAGGACTGCCCCTTCCTCATCTTTTGAGATATCAGCATCTGTCGTCTGAGGAATGGTAAGTGCCCAATCTTCCTCAGGCATATTTGCACATTTGGTTGCCCGTACCCTGACCGCATCATTTCCCCAGGGCTCTATCGTAAGGGTCTCCGAATCATATCGGTATATGAGTTTCCATCCTTCGACTGTTATCATGCTATCTCCTTCACTCTCCTTCATTAAGCCAGACTCTCATCTCGCCCTTTCCCCTGTTTGCCCAGGCATAATAGGGGATCAGCCTGATCGTAGTGGCGGTCCTGTCCGGCTTATAGTCCGCCGAATAAAGCCCACATCCATCTTCTGTTATGGCCTCCCGCAGGCCCTGTGCCTCGATGACTTCGACACCTTCAAGCAGTTCATCATGCCAATCGCAAGCAAGTCCGGCATCCCTTTTAAGATACAGGCAGTGAAGGTCTTTCCCGTTGTCAGCCTCTTCTGCACAGAATATCTGTGGTCCCCGGGCTATTGCGACCCGCCTGATGTTCTCAGACACCTTTGGATTACAGTACCATCTCTTTGGTTCTATCTGCAATTCAAGGTCTATCCTGTGCTCTCCCGGCGTCAGAGTGACAGTCCAGTATCCGTCTTTTTGCGCGATGCCTGTCTCCTTCCCGTTCACGGCTCCCTTATATCTTTCCGCCCATGAGGGGATACGTACCTTCAGGTCAATACTCCCTTGGCCCTCATAGTCTGCATGGAAGGTTATCTTTCCGCTCCTCGGATAATCGCATTCCTGCCTGATCTTTATGCTCGCACCTTCCCGTTCGATATCAATATCCGATCTGATGAAGAGATTGACCAGGATGCTGTCAGGCTTTACCGTATATATGTACTTATCAAGCGATGCAATAAGCCTGGCAAGATTGGGTGGACAGCAGGCGCATCCGAGCCACTCAGGCCTGACTGTCTTGACGTGGCTTTTCCCCGGATCCTTCTCAGACTTTTCCGGCACGACCTCAAGAGGGTTGACATAGAAGAAATGCCTCCCGTCAAGGGCCATTCCCGCAAGCGCGGTATTATAGAGGGCTCTTTCCATGACATCGGCGTATTCTGCTTTTGATTCCACCTCAAGCATCCGT
>JAILLI010000120.1 GCA_024693225.1 Lachnospiraceae bacterium | reverse complement strand
GGCCCCCTTCCCCGGAGATGAATGGGCACTTGCGGCATATTACTTCAAGACGGGTGAGCTTAAGTTTGATGATTCGTTCATATTTAAGAAGATACCCCTTTCAAAGATCGATGAGGCCTTTGAGATGTTCAAGACCCCCGGTACGGTAAAGGGAAAGATACTTATTGATAGCGAAGCATGAACCAAATTGCCGAGCGTCAACTTATTAAAACAAACAGGAGGATATGAAAATGGGAGTAGATCCGAAGAAAGTTCCACAGATAACTCTTAACAACGGTGATAAGGTTCCGTGCATAGGCATGGGTACATTCGGTTCGGACAGATTTACGGCCGAAGAGGTATCAAATGCGGTAGCCGGTGCCATCCGTGCGGGATACAGGATGTTTGACTGCGCCGCATGTTACGGTAATGAAGACCAGATCGGACAGGTCTTCAAGGATGCATTTGACGAAGGAGTGGTTGAACGTCGGGACCTCTATATCATGACCAAGGTCTGGAATGATATGCACAGGGATGTCGAAAAGTCATGCCGCAAGTCCATCGCGGATCTTCAGTGTGATTACATAGACCTCTTCTTTATCCACTGGCCCTTCCCCAACTATCATGCACCCGGATGTGATGTAGATTCGAGAAATCCCGATTCCAAGCCTTTCTCGGTGGCGGAATTCATGGATACATACAGACAGATAGAGGAACTCGTACGTAAAGGCCTTGTCCGTCATATAGGAATATCCAACATGACCATCCCCAAGATGGAAGCTGTCATCGACAAGTTTGAGATCAAGCCCGTTGCATGTGAGATGGAGCTTCATCCCTGTTTCCAGCAGCAGGAACTCTTTGATTATCTTGTAGCACATGACATACAGCCCATAGGTTTCATGCCCCTCGGATCTCCCCAGAGACCGGAACGTGACATGGTTGCAACCGATATCGCAGATATGCAGGTTCCCGAGTTTAAGGCTATCGCCGAAGCACACGGTGTGCATCCCGCTATCATCTGCCTGAAGTGGGCTTTCCAGAGAGGACAGATACCTATACCCTTCTCTGTTCATGAGATGGAATACACGAGCAATATCGAAGCTACGATCTCCGAGCCTCTTACAGACGCCGAGATGGCAACTATCGCAACGCTCGAGAAGAACAACCGTCTTGTAAAGGGACAGGTATTCCTGTGGCCCGGCGCAGACGACTGGCATGATCTCTGGGACGAAGGCGGAAAGATAGTTGACTGTCCGGACGCTTAAAGGAGTTTATAAAAATGGACGCAATGAGACAAATGCTCGCAAACAGGAAGAAGGGAATGAAGTATGCAGGTATACCCTCTTTCTGCACGGCTTCCGATCTGGTGATCGAAGCCTGTCTGGAGCAGGCAATAAGGTTTGATGACTATGTGCTCGTGGAAGCAACTGCCAACCAGGTTAATCAGTTTGGCGGATACACGGGAATGAAGCCCGCCGACTACAGGGATTTTGTATATGAGATAGCTGACAGGATCGGTTTTCCCAAAGAGAAGATAATTCTCGGCGGAGACCATCTGGGACCTCTTACATGGCAGGATGAAAATGAAGAAGAGGCCATGAAGAAATCCGTTGAGCTGGTGAAGCTGTTTGTTCTGGCAGGTTTCAAGAAGATCCATCTTGATACCAGCATGAGGGTAGCGGACGATCCCAGGGATGAGATGCTTTCCGACGAGACCATAGCAAGACGCGGAGCCATCCTTTACGAAGCATGTGAGGAGGCTTATCAGGAACTTCTCAAGAAGAACCCGGATGAGGTAAGGCCTGCTTTTATTATCGGAAGTGAAGTCCCCATACCCGGAGGAGCCCAGGAAGCAGAGGATTCCATAAGCGTAACAAAGCCCGAAGCGGTTGAAAAGACGCTTGCAGTCTATAAAGAGCAGTTTGAAAAGCGCGGACTTGATGATGCTTTTGAAAATATCATAGGTATAGTTGTCCAGCCCGGTGTTGAGTTCGGGGACGCGGATGTGTTCCATTATAACCGCACCAATGCGGCAGAACTTACCGAAACCATGAAAAAGTACGATAACGTGGTGCTTGAGGGACATTCGACGGATTACCAGCCGCCTAAGTGCCTGAAGGAAATGGTTGAAGACGGTATAGCTATCCTGAAGGTAGGACCGGCGCTCACTTTTTCACTCCGTGAAGGGCTTTTTGCCCTGTCCATGATGGAAAAGATACTGGTACCGGAAGAAAAACAGGCTCACTTTATTGAAGTCATGGAAGAGACCATGATGAAGAACCCGGGCAACTGGCAGAAACATTATCACGGAACTGACGGGGAACTCTTCATAAAGAGAAAATTCAGCTTTTCCGACAGATGCAGGTACTATTTTGCACAGCCTGAGATGAAGGCAGCCGTCGAAAAACTGCTTGCAAACATGGGAGAGGTGGAGATTCCGCTCGGCATGCTCCGCCAGTACATGCCCCAGCAGTACATAAAGGTCAGGGACGGTGTGCTTTCGACCGACCCCAGAGCCCTGGTCAAGGACTGTGTGGTCCATCTGGTGGAGGATTATAACTACGCTACAAAGCTCAACTATATGATAAGCGACGCATTTTACTGCTAAAGTTCATTCTTCTTGAACATACTGGGAGGAACTGTTTTGAAAAAGATTAAAGAAAATCCAATAGTTAAAAAGCTTGGATTTAACAGGATCGTACTTACGGGAGTCCTGCTGCTCATGTACCTGCTCTTATGCATAACGGTCAACAAATTTGCCGGGATGCCCCGTATCATGAGCGCGCTCAACTATGCATATTTCCTTGGCTTTTTATCTCTGGGTGTTACCTTTGTCATAGCAACGGGAGGTATTGATTTCTCCATCGGCCCCGTAATGTTCTGCTGTGCACTCGTTTCGGGATACTGTCTTACGAGCCACGGAGTTCCGATGCTCCTGTCACTTATCATAAGCGTCCTGGTCGGCTTTATATTCGGGATGTTCAACGGATATCTGGTGGCATATTGGAAAGTCCCGCCCTTTATAGTATCGATGGCAAGCATGAACATAGCCAAGGGTGTTGCTTCCGTATTCACCAAGACCCAGTCGGTCAGCTGGCCTCAGGCGGCAAAGGGAGGATGGTTCAGATCCCTGGTCAAGGTAGGCAAGTTCCCTGTCGGGATCATAGTTTTCTTTGCCATAGCCATCATATGTTCGATAATCCTTAACCATACCAAGGCAGGAAGATACATATTGAGCCTGGGTAGCAACCGTGAGGCGGTAAGGCTTTCAGGTGTCGATATCAAGAAGTGGGAAATGCTCGCATATGTTATATGCGGTACTCTGGCAGGAATAGCAGCTATCTATTTTGTCGGAGCTTATACAACGGTCCAGCCCGGATACGGCGACCAGTACAATAACGAAGCGATAGCAGGATGTGTTATGGGCGGAACCTCTATGGCAGGAGGACTTGCATCGATAGGCGGAACCGTAATAGGTGTCTTCATCATAGCTCTTCTGCAGGAAGGGATCCTTGCACTTGGATTTACCAAGGACTATCAGCTGATCATAACGGGTCTGATCGTTATAGTGGCGGTTTACGCCGATGTCATGGCAAGACGCAGGAAGAATTAGAAAGGACTGGAAAAGATGGGCGAAGTTATCCTTGAAATGAAAAAAATAGACAAAAGCTTTCCCGGTGTTCATGCGCTTGACCATGTTGATTTCGAGGTAAAGCGCGGTGAAGTCCATGCCCTTATGGGAGAGAACGGCGCCGGAAAATCAACCCTTATGAAGGTCCTGACCGGTATTTATACCAAGGATTCGGGAACTATCATATATGAAGGAAAAGAAGTTGAATTCCATAATACCAGAGAAGCCCAGGATGACGGAGTGGTGATCGTTCATCAGGAGCTCAACATGGTCGGTCATCTTACCGTGGCCCAGAACATCTTCATCGGCAGGGAGTTCAAAAAAGGGATCCGTATCGATGATAAGAAGATGAATGAGGAAGCCAGAAAGCTTTTTGACAGGCTGAACATAGATATCGATCCTACAATGACCATGAGTGATCTGACTGTCGGTAAACAGCAGATGTGTGAGATCGCAAAGGCCATATCCCACGATGCCAAGGTCATCGTATTTGATGAACCTTCAGCTGCACTTACGGAAGCTGAGATAGAAGATCTTTTCAAGATCATAAGGGATCTTCGCGATCAGCAGCTGGCCATTGTGTACATTTCACACCGTATGGATGAGATCAAGGTCATAACCGACCGCGTAACGGTAATGCGTGACGGTTGTTACGTAGGAACGCTCATCACTAAGGACTGTACCAAGGATGATATCGTCAACATGATGGTCGGGCGTGTGATATATGAAGAACCCAAGACAAAGAGCCTGGTTCCGGATGATGCTCCCGTGGTCCTTAAAGTCGAACATCTCAATGCGGGCAAAATGGTACAGGATATATCCTTTGAGCTCCACAAGGGAGAGATACTCGGATTTTCCGGACTGATGGGTGCCGGACGTACGGAGACGGCAAGGGCCATCTTCGGTGCCGATCCCAAGGAGAGCGGTGAGATATTTGTCAACGGACAGCATGTGACCATAAACAGTCCCGAAGACGCGGTCAAAGCAGGTATCGGTTACCTTTCGGAAGACCGTAAGAGATTCGGTATTGTTGTTCAGAAGACGATCTCCGAAAATACTACAATGGCTGATCTTGCCAACTACATGAAGGGTATCTTCATTGATAAGAAGAAGGAAAAAGAGGTTGCCCAGAAGTTCGTTGATTCTCTTGCGACCAAGACACCGAGTGTGGATCAGATGGTCATCAATCTTTCGGGCGGAAACCAGCAGAAGGTCGTCATAGCAAAGTGGCTGTGCAAGAACTGTGACATCCTCATATTTGACGAGCCTACCCGTGGTATAGATGTCGGTGCCAAGAATGAGATCTACAAGCTCATGAACAGGCTGGCAGCAGAGGGCAAATCCATAATAATGATATCCTCTGAGATGAGCGAGATACTCCGTATGAGTGACCGTGTTGTGGTCATGTGTGAAGGAAAGAAGACCGGAGAGCTTCGGATCGAGGATACCACGCAGGAAAAGATAATGAATCTTGCCACAAGAGACATAAATTAACAAAGGGATTACGAGGAGGAAAATCATGGAAAATAAAAAAGCGCCTGCAAAGATATTCAAGCAGGAAGTGATAGTATTCCTGGTGGTCATAGCACTGCTTGTGTTCTTCTGTGTGGCGAGCCCGGATTTTCGGAAATACACGACCATACTGACGATAATGGATTATTCATATTATATCGTTCTTATGGCTATAGGAGTTGCCTTTCCCCTTATAACGGGAGGTGTTGACCTTTCCATAGGTACCGGACTTGTGTGCTATTCACTGGCCGGAGGTTACCTGATAATGTTCAAGGGATGGCCGACGGGACTTGCGATGATCGTGTCCATTCTTTTCGGGATAGCTATAGGAGTACTGAACGGTATCCTCATCGGAGTCATGGACCTGCCGCCGTTTCTGGGAACCTTGTGTACCTGCATGATAACCAGGGGACTGGGATCCATATGCTCCAAGAATACCGGTATATCATGGCCCACGACCGGCCAGCCCGGAAGCTGGTTCCGGAGCATCTTCAAATATACGACTGAGGGCGGTACCAAGATACCTCTGGGATTTATATGGGTGCTGATCCTGGCCCTGGTAATGCATTTTGTTCTTAACCATACCAAGATAGGCCGTTATACCATAGCGATCGGAAGTAATAAGGAGGCGGCCATACTCTCGGGTATAAATGTCAAGTTTTACCATGTTATGGCCTATACGATCTCGGGACTCTTTGCAGCCCTTGCATCCATAGCTTATTCGGCAGTATTTAAGACCGTACTTCCCGGTACAGGAGCCGGATTTGAGCTGGAGGCTATCGGCGGAGCCATCATAGGTGGTGTATCGGCAACAGGCGGAGCAGGATCCATTATAGGTACCTTTATCGGTGTATTCGTCATATGCCTCTTAAAGACCGGACTTCCTTTCATAGGGCTTGAGGCAAACTGGCAGCAGATAGTAACGGGCCTTGTCCTGATCGGATCCGTAATGGTCGACATCATTAAAAAGAGAAGAGAAGCAAAGAAGTAATTGAGACGGTATGTCCCGCAGAAGCGGTTCATATATAAAGGGTTACAATAAAAGGAGGAAAAAAATGAAGAAGAAAGTTTTAGCAACAATCATCAGTGCAGCAATGACAGCAACTCTCTTATCGGCATGTGCCGGTGTTGCTCCTGCAGCTCCCGCAGCTGAAGCACCTGCAGCTGAAGCACCTGCAGAGGAAGCAGCTCCCGCAGAGGAAGCAGCACCTGCAGAGGAAGCAGCTCCCGCAGAAGAAGCAGCAGCAGGCGACCTTGATTTCAAGATCGTTGTTAAGAGCTTCCAGTCATCATACTGGCAGGCAGCAGTTCAGGGCGTTAACCAGGCAGCTGAAGAGCTCGGTGTTAAGGTTGAGTGTAACGGACCTAACGCAGAGTCTGATATCGCAGATCAGGTTAACATGCTCACCAACTACATCAATGGCGCTCCGAGCGGTATCGGTCTTGCAGCCTGTGACCAGAGTGCATGTCTTGATGCTCTCCAGATGGCAAAGGATGCAGGTATCCCTGTAGTATGTTTCGACAGCGGATGTCCCGATGCTCCCGAAGGATCAGTTCTTTCAACGATCGCAACAGACAACTACGGTGCAGGCGCAACAGCAGCTGACAACCTTTACGCAGCTCTTAAGGATACCATCGCAAATGCATCCGCACCCGTAAGGATCGGTGAAGTTAACCAGGAGTCAACTTCAGAATCCATCACAAACAGAGGTCTTGGTTTCATCGACAAGTTCACAGAGCTTGCAACAGCTGACGGCAAGAAGGTTGCTGTAGTTGGTAACGAGTTCTATGTAAACGGTGCTAAGGATAAAGGCGACGAGGCATCAGCAGACATCATCATTGAAGTAGCAGTTCCCGCACAGACAACAGTTGAGCTCTGCGCAACAGAGGCTTCAGCTATAATGAACAAGGCAGACGTTATCGGTATCTTCGGTTCAAACCAGGTTGCTGCAGAAGGTATCCTTTCAGCAGATGAGAACCTTGGCAAGCTCGGATCGGAAGCAGGAACAACTATCCTTGCAGCAGGATTTGATGCAGGTACAGTTATCAAGCAGGCTATCAAGGACGGTAAGATGTTTGGTGCCGTTACACAGTCTCCTCTTGCAATGGGTAAGACCACAGTTGAGACCCTTTACAAGATCACACAGGGCGAAACAGTTTCCGATATAGCTACAGACGGTTACTGGTACGATAACTCCAACATGGATGCTCCGGACATTGCCCCGAACCTTTACGATTAAGCGTTATCAACGTTTACCGAGGCGCAAGCTTGCTTGCAGCCTCGGGTGAACGTTAGAGAACCAAACGAAAATGAGCAAGTAGCACGATAGTGCGGATTGCGAATTTTCGTTGTCGATCGCGAGAGTGCGAAGCACGAAGCGATCGGCTTAATCTAAAAAAAGAGAAGTGATCGCGAGAGTGCGAAGCATGAAGCGATCGGCTTAATCTGAATTAAAAACAATGATACAATGGAGGAGGGACTGGTGCATCCGGTCCCTTCTTTATAAAGAAACGAAGGAGGTCAATATGTTAAAAGGAATTCCATATCAGATATCACCGGAGCTTCTCAAGGTTCTTGACGAGATGGGCCATACCGATGAACTGGTAATAGCAGACGGAAATTTCCCGGGATCTACCATGGGAAAGAAGGTTATAAGAGCAGACGGAATGGGTGTGCCCGAGCTGCTTGACGCCATACTTCAGCTGTTCCCGCTTGATACCTATCCCAATTCGAAGGGAGAAGAGGATCCCCCCTGCACTCTCATGGCACTTGAGCCCGGAGATGTCGGGAAAGTCGCCACCCCCATCTGGGACGAATACAAGAAGATAGTTGCAAAATATGATGAAAGAGGAGCGGCTGCCTTCCAGGAGATCAATAAGTGGAAATTCTATGATCAGACAAGGGAGAAGGCTGCCGTGATCATACAGACAACGGAAACAGCCATATATGCCAATATCATCTTAAGAAAAGGCGTTGTCATCTGAAAAGAGCGGAGGAAAAGGATGCCGGAACACGTTGAAGAGATCTTTACCGATCTGGAGCTCATGCTCAAAAAGCTCAAAAAGCTTTCATATGAACAGAACATGAAGAAATTCCGTGAGGAACAGGGATATCTGATAGATGAGATGATCTCTTCTGTCAAATGTGCACCTGATACAAAGGTGGCCGCGGATGAGGTCGGAAGGTCTTTTGCCCAAGGAACCTTTGAGGCCTTTAATAAGGGCGGTAAGATGAATGGAAGAAAACAGGCGGATCTCAACTTCTTTATGATATATTATGTCTTTCCGGCCATACTTCTGACTGAAGAGGAATGCGCGCCTGCCTTGTGTGACAGCATAAGGGATAAGTGGAATGAACGGTTTTCGGGCACGAATATCAACTATACGACCTATGACAGGTTGTACAGTACCTTCCGGAACAAGATATTCGGGATCTTTTAGAAGAAAAGGGGGTTTTCCTTGGAGACGAAATATTATCTTGCGATCGATATAGGTGCATCAAGCGGGCGCCACATACTCGGATCTTACACAGACGGAAAGATCAGTCTTGAAGAGATATACAGGTTCCCGAATGGGATGGATGAAGAAGACGGAAAGCTTGTCTGGGATATCGACAGACTCTTTGATCATATCATCAGGGGCATGAAAAAGTGTGCAGATATCGGAAAGATACCCGAAAGTGTCGGTATTGATACCTGGGGTGTCGATTTTGTGCTTTTGGGAAAGGAAGATAAACCCGTCGGAAAAGTGGTAGGATACAGGGATCACAGGACCGAGGGAATGGATGAAAAGGTATACGCCGTCATATCCCGCGAAGACCTATATAAAAGGGTCGGAATACAGAAGGCCATTTTCAACACCATCTTCCAGCTTTACGCACTAAAAGTCCGGGAGCCTGACCTCCTTGAAGAAGCACAGACCATGCTGATGATCCCGGATTATTTTCATTTTCTGCTCTCGGGGAAGAAGGTCTGCGAATACAGCGAGGCAACAACGACCGGACTGATCGATCCGAAAACGGGAGACTGGGACAGACAGCTTACAGACATGCTTGGATTTCCTCAGAGGATATTCGGGGAAATAGTAATGCCGGGTACATGTCTTGGGGATCTGACCGTGCAGGTACAGAAGAAAGTCGGATATAACTGCAAGGTTGTACTGCCGCCTTCCCACGATACCGCAAGTGCGGTACTGGCCGTGCCGTCAAATGAAGAGAACACATGCTACATTTCATCGGGAACGTGGTCTTTGATGGGTGTGGAAAGGTCTTATGCCAACTGTTCGGAAGAAAGTGAGAAAGCCAATCTCACAAATGAAGGCGGCTATGGAGGAAAGATAACCTATCTCACCAATATAATGGGCCTGTGGATGATACAGTCCGTCCGCAGGGAGCTGGCCCCGGATATGGATTACGGCGAGCTTTGTGACCTTGCTTCAAAGGAGGATATCGACAGCGTGGTGGACTGTCAGGATCCGTCATTCCTTTCGCCGGACGATATGGCGGAGGCGGTAAGAGAGTACTGCAAAAAGACCGGTCAAAAAGTTCCCGAAACCCTTCCGCAGCTTGCAGCTGTTATCTATAACAGCCTGGCACGCTGCTACGCGGACACGCTCGAAAAAATCGAGGCCATAACAGGCAGTCATTATGATAAGATAAATATAATCGGCGGCGGATCAAAAGCCGGTTATCTAAACCTGCTTACCGCAAAGGCTACCGGAAGATGTGTGGTGGCGGGACCCTCTGAAGCCACGGCAGCGGGCAATATCCTGGCACAGATGATAAGTGACGGTGTTTTTGCCGGTGTGGCTCCTGCCAGAGAGTGTGTCGAAAGATCATTTGAAGTTGAAGTATATTCATAAAGGAGAAGATGATGGATATGAACGAGAGTAAGATCAAAGAGCAGATATGCGACATTGGCCGCAGGATATACGGCCGCAATATGGTGGCCGCAAATGACGGAAATATTTCCGTAAAGCTTAATGAACATGAATTTCTGTGTACCCCGACGGGAGTATCCAAGGGCTTTATGACACCCGAATACATATGCAAGGTGGATGAGAAGGGCGAAGTCATCGAGGCAAACGGGTCCTTTAAGCCTTCAAGCGAGATCAAGATGCATATGAGGGTATACGCAAGAAGGCCTGATGTCGGATCTGTGGTACATGCCCATCCCAATTTTGCGACAAGCTTTGCCATAGCCGGACAGCCCCTTAACATCCCCATCATGCCTGAAGCTGTCATATCGCTCGGATGCGTACCTCTTGCCCCTTACGGAACTCCCTCTACAATGGAGATACCCGATTCGATAGAGCCCTATCTGGATGATTTTGATGCGGTCCTTCTTGAGAACCACGGGGCCCTGACATGGTCTGCCGATCTTCTTTCCGCTTACATGAAGATGGAATCACTGGAGTTTTACGCTGAGCTCATGTACAAGTCAAAAGTGATCGGACAGCCTACGGAATTTACCAAAGAACAGATAGCCGATCTTGTCGGCATAAGACATAAAATGGGCATAAAGGGAAAATATCCTGCTGACAGAAAAGGAGAAAACTGTTATAAATGTAAGAGATGTTTTTGGAAGGAGTAATGCTTTTATAACAGATCGAAATGAGTACCTGGGTTGTTCAGAAACAGATGATCACTATATTCATTCTGATCCTGACAGGTGTATATCTTTATAAAAAGAACCATCTGTCAAATGCATCTGCCAAGCAGCTGTCATGGATCATTGTGAATATCACAAACCCAATAACACTTTTGTGTGCTGCCCTTGCCGAAGAAGAGAAGGTTAGTGCGGGAGAAGTCGGGATAGCATTCTTTTGCTTTGTTTTGATGTTTGCGATCCTGATACCCCTTGCATATCTTATACCGGTCCTTCTCGGAGTGGATCCGGGCAGGAGATATGCCTACAGGATGCTTGCCATATTCGGTAATGTGGGTTTTATCGGAATACCCTTTGCATCTGCCGTGCTGGGTACGAGTTCTCTGATCTTCGTGTCGATCTGCGGGCTTACCTTCAACCTGGTTGTCTACACATACGGTGAAGCTTCGCTGCGGGCGGTTGCGGCATCCCAGCATCCCGAAGATGACAAAACATATTCGTTTTCTTTTAAAAATATAATAAATTCCGGAACTGTAATGGCAGTTGTAACTTTGGTGGTATACCTGGCTGATATCAAGGTTCCGGAAATGGTAGGGAATACACTGTCTTATATCGGAAACTGCACTACTTTCCTGTCCATGATCGTGCTCGGGGTGTCTGTTGCACAGATGGTTCCCAGGGAAGTGTTCACGAGGTGGAGACTGTATGTGTTTGTCGTGATAAGGCAGATACTTGTCCCGATAATGTTCATTTTCATTCTCAGGCCTTTTATAAGAAATGAGCTGATACTCCATACGGTCATAGTCATGGTCGCGATGCCGGCCGGCAATATGCCGCTCATGATGGCCAAGCAGTATGGTGCAAAGGAAGATATGATATCGGCTGGCATAATACTTACTACCCTGTCAACGATCATTACCATACCGGCAGTCATGTACTTCCTGTAGGTTCATTCTTACAGGTGTCAGGCCAGATCCATACCGGTTTTGACAAAACGGAACATCCTGACCGCAGCTTCATAGTAGAGTGTTTCTGCGTTTATGACCGCATTTTCCAGGGACATTGGAGCATTGACCGTTGTCATCAGAGATGAGATACCGTATTTGCATATCTCCATGGCACCCTCTCCAAGTGATCCGGAAAGCCCCAGGACAGGTATCCCCCGGGACCCTGCCCGCATTCCGATGCCCTGCATGACTTTTCCGAAACAGCTCTGCGAATCTGTCCGGCCTTCACCCGTTACCACAATATCAACATCCTTAAGGCGCTCGTCAAAGTGGATCAGGTCAAGAACAGTCTCGATCCCGGACCTCATGGAACCTTTGAGGAATACAAAAAGGGCCGCACCCAGTCCTCCGGCTGCTCCGGCACCGGGAATGGCATCGGGGTCAATACCGAAGGTTCTTTTGATCACGTCCCTGTAATTGCACATTCCGGCTTCCAGTTCCTCTTTGATCACATCATCTGCCCCTTTTTGCCCACCGAATATCATGGTCGCACCGTCTTTCCCGCACAGGGGGTTTTTGACATCGCACATGATGGTGATGGAGCAGTCATTAATGCGTTCATCCAGGCCGGACATATCTATGGAACTCACATTGATAAGATCCCGGCCGGATCCGTCAAGATCCCGGCCGCCTATATCCAGAAATCTGCCGCCAAGAGCACGCAGACAGCCCATGCCGCCGTCATTGGTCGCGGATCCTCCTATGGCTATTGAAAGCTTTCTGTAACCCTTATCAAGAGCATCCAGTATCAGCTCTCCGGTGCCGTATGTAGTGGTATTTCGCGGATCACGAAGGTTTTGGGGGACAAGGGTAAGACCCGAAGCCGCAGACATCTCAATGACCGCACAGTCTTCATCAAAGACCCCGTAAGAGGCTTCGGTCTCATTCATAAGGGGATCACGGACCCTGCAGCTGATGATCCTGCCGTTTTGTGCAGCAATGACAGCTTCCACGGTTCCTTCGCCCCCGTCTGCAACGGGAACACCTGCGGTCTCGCAGTCACCGAACACGTCATGAGCTGCCCTTGTCAGCAGGTCTATGGTCTGTTTGCTTGTTAGACTTCCTTTAAATGTATCAGAGGCAAATAAAAGTTTCATTTCATCCACATCGTACAGTCTGCCGGAAGGATTGTCAATCGGCTCGGCCGGGTCGTCATTGATAAAAAACCGGATGTAGAAAATCTGGGCCGGTAATATGAGATTTTCCCCTTATTATTGGCGATAATACATAAATCCCAAGAAAGGGCGAAACAGCGCTTTCATACACAATCACGGTATTTAAAAAGGGTATTTACAGGGGATGATCCCAAAGCCTATAATCGTACCTATCAGAAGACACAGGTCGTGTTTTCGGGCGATCAGATCGTGCCGTATCGGCAAATCTCCAACGTTAACGGGAGTACATACAGAAAGGTTTAATACCGCATTTGACAGTAAAGGAGGAAACATATGGTCATTAAAACAATCGCATATCTGTTCGGGAAGGTAAGGGATGCCATGGGACAAGCCGCCGGAGACGACAGAGGTATAGGTGTCGTTGAGGTCATACTGATCCTTGTCGTGCTCATCGGGCTTGTAGTGATATTCAGAGACCAGCTTACAACGATCGTTAACGGGATATTCTCCCGTATAGCCGACGAAGCCAATACCATATGAGGAAAAAAGGCAGCATATCCGTCTTTCTTGTTCTTCTGCTGACGGTCATATCGGGCTTTATCATAAGGCTGACGGGTGCCGTAAGGGGCTCTGTGTCAAAAAGTGAAGCTGTTCTGGCGGTTGACGATGCGATCAGATCCTGTTTTGCCGAATATAACAGGAAACTCTTTGAAAGATATCACATACTACTCATAGACAGTTCCTATAAGGGTGAAGAAAAGGGTGAGGACAGGGTCCTGGACCATTTTACGGTTTACCTTATGAACAGCATCTCGCAAAATGTGATCTGTGACACCGGGATCGAAGGATATGAAAGTGCCTGGGACAATGACTTTGAATACATATACCGGCAGGGGGCGGACTATGCCGGAAAGCACCTGATCCCTGACGGGGAGAGCCACTTATACGATGACGGAAAGCTTTTCAGGACATATCTTGTGTGTGTGCTTGGGGATCATTTTTGTCCGAACGCGGATCATGTAAGAGAAGGAGAGACAGAATACCTGATATACGGAAATGAAGATGATGAGGATAACATCATGGAGGCCCTTTCCGAATACGGTGAATATGAGGATATGACATACGGCGACTTCCTGTCCCGAAAGCTCGATGACATGGAAGACGGGATCATAAGGACCCGCTTTCTTGACCTTGTTACGGAATACATGAGGGATAAGGGAAGCCCTGGATTCGACCCAAAAGATTCCTATTACAGTCTTACTTTCAAAGTCGTGTTTGAAAATGAAAGGACGGGTGAATACAGTGTGACGAGAACATATTCATATGAAGAAACGTAAAAAAGCCAGCCTCACCCTTGAGGCCGCCATGATACTCCCGGTTTACATGGCAGCTCTGCTGGCTCTTGTGTCCCTCCTGCTCATGAACCTTACGGCTATGAGGATACAGGCAGATCTTCTGAACATGTCGGAGGAACTGGCGGTAAGCCTTGCCGACGGTTGCCATATATCTGTCGGGCAGATCGAGGACCGGCTGAAGGACATGCTTACGGATGAGGACCTCAAATTCATCGATAAGGGAAAAGACGGGATCGATATGTCGGGTTCGGTCATCCGGGAGGGAGAATACATAAACCTGCACCTTAGCTGCGATCTGGTCCCTCTTACCGGATTTTTCGGTATCCTTAGGGTTCCCTTTTCAAGAGGGTGTCTGACACATATATGGTGTGGATACGAGAAGCCATATTTCCCGGATGAGGAGATCGTTTATATAACAAATGACAGTGAGGTTTATCACAGGGACAGGGAATGCAGTCACATAAGGCTGACGGTCAGGGCAACAAGTCCGGATGAGGTCACATATCTTCGGAACAGGAGCGGTGGACGGTACAGACCATGTTCTCTCTGCCACAGCCGGCTTTCGGACGGAAGGCTCTATGTTGCCGTGGAAGGAGACCGATATCATAATACACTGACCTGCAGCGGGCTGAAGAGAACGGTCCGTGCCGTAAGGATCAGTCAGGTAACAGACAGGAGGCCATGCAGCAGATGCGGCAGATAAGAGAGGTCATAGCGCTTGCCATGCTGGCCATAAGCGCCTATACGGATATAAAGGAAAAATACATATATACAATGCCCCTTGTGATATCGTCCGTGGGGGCTGCGGTTATATCCCTCATCCAGCTTTTCGCCCTGCCCCGGAAGGATATACTGGCGGATAATCTGGTATTGCCGGCCCTGTTTGGCCTGTCTGTCATAGCTGTCATATACGTCCATCGCAAACATATAGGCATGGGTGATGCCTATCTTCTGGCAGCACTCGGGATGGTGATGGGGAGCAGAAGCACATTGTATATGACTGCATTGGCACTTCTCGGGGCGTCGGTCATGGCGGTATTTTATCTGGCAGCGGACATATTCGGTGCCGGGCGGAGGCAAAAAAGCATCCCCTTTGCCCCCTTTGTCATGGCGGGTTTTTTGCTGGTGCTGATCAATGGGATATAGGGAAAAAGGAAGTTTTACAGTGGAAGCAGCGCTTATCATGCCTGTCATCTTAAGCATAATAGTGCTGTTTATAAATGCTGCCCTTGTTTTTTATGACAGGTGCGTCATGGAATATGTATGCCAAATGGCATGCAACGCGGCGGTATACGACAGTGAAGGCGAAGCTGCGGCAGAGGAGTATATAAGGCAGCATCTGTCGGAAGATCTTATACTGAAGTGGGACTACAGTATAAGGACCGAGGCCGGCAGCGACCATATCGGGGCGGGCATATGGGCATCCGGCCCTTTTTTTGACAGGATATACGTACATGAGGCAATAGCCTGCAAACACTTTTGTCCAAAGTATTAACAGAAGCGGCTCAATTTGGTATAATCTCATCTATGGTTGAGAAGCTCACACCGGCCAATCTGGTTTTTATCGTTATCAATGTAGTGGTGTTTTTTATAATGACTATAGCAGGTTCGACCGAGGACGTTGGTTTTATGATGGACCACGGAGCTATGTTTGTTCCTGCCGTGGTCATGGGGAGAGAATACTACCGGTTCTTTACATGCATGTTCCTTCATTTCGGCTTCATGCATCTTATGGGGAACATGGTGACCCTTCTTTTTCTCGGTGATAACGTGGAACGTGCAGTAGGCTGGTTAAAGTATGTCATCATCTACCTTGGCGGAGGTCTTATAGGAAGCCTGGGTTCCTTTGGATTTGCCATGGTCTATAACCGCGGGATAGTATCGGCGGGAGCGTCCGGAGCCATATTTGCCATCATCGGCGCTCTTTTGTGGATAGTGATCTGCAACAGGGGCAGGCTTGAGGAGATGACCATTCAGAAGGTGTTCATACTTATCGTTTATTCCCTGTACAGCGGAGCCAGATCGGAGAATGTCGATATGGCGGCACACCTGTGCGGTCTGGCCGGCGGCTTTCTGGTCGCTGTTCTCGTTTACCGCAGAAGTGACGCCGAAGACTACTATTATGAGCTCTGACGGACAGAAGATACACCGATCAAGAGGAGAGACCGATTTATGAAGATCAATATTTATTATGGCGGAAGGGGTATCCTTGACGACCCGACCCTCTTTGTCATCACGAAGATGACAGAGGTCCTTACGGAACTGAACGTCAGCGTGGAAAGATTTCCCTTATATGAACTGCGCAATCAGATCACATCACTTCCGGCATCCATAAATGAGGCAGACGGGATCATCCTTGCGACCACCGTGGAATGGTACGGTGTAGGCGGTTATATGATGCAGTTCCTCGATGCCTGCTGGCTGTACGGAAACAAGGAAAAGATAAGCAAAACCTATATGTGTCCCGTTGTCATGTCCCTTTCAAGCGGTGAGCGTGAAGCAAAGACCAATCTCCAGATCGCCTGGGAGATGCTGGGAGGACTGCCCTGCAGCGGCCTGTGCGGTTATGTTGAAGACATGACCAGCTTTGAGCTTAACAATGAATATATCAAGATCATCGAGAAGAAAACAGAGAACCTTTACCGGACCATCTCACAGAAGATGCATTCTCTGCCCTCGAGCAATCAGGCGGTCAAGCAGATCGTGGGCGGCAGCAAGATAATCCCCCTTACCCCTCAGGAAACGGAACAGCTTTCCAAGTATGCTTCTGATGACCAGTATGTCCAGCAGCAGAAAGAGGATATACAGGAGCTTTCCACGCTCTTCAAGGGGATGCTCGAGAAAAAGGATATAGATGTCAACAAGCAGTACATAAAGGACTTTGAGGACCACTTCTCTCCGGAAGGAAACGTAAATGCTTCCTATAAGTTCATGATAGAGGACAGGAAGAAATCACTCATAGTCGAGATAGTCGATTCCAAACTGAAGTGTTATTACGGCAATCATGATTCACCGGATATACTGTGCAAGATCAAACCGGAGGTGCTTGAGAACATAATCGAAGGCCAGATGAGTTTCCAGAGGGCCTTTATGACGGGAGATATGCAGGTCAAGGGAGATTTCAGGATCCTCCTCCTGCTCGACCAGGTATTTACATTTCTCGGTGCCCAGGAATAGACAAAGTCAAAGGAGGATGTGTGACAATGAAAAAGGATGACTGTATCTTTTGCAAGCTGGCAAACGGGGAGATACCCACAAACACCATATATGAAGATGATGATTTCAGGGTATTCCTGGATGCTGCGCCGGCAACGAAGGGACACTGTCTTATCGTTCCCAAGGAACACTATGATAATCTCGCAGAGCTTGATGATGAGGTCGGGGCAAAGGTGATACCTCTTGCGAAGAAGATGATGAAACTTCTCAAGGAAAAACTGTCCTGGGACGGCTTTAACCTGATACAGAATAACGGCAGGATCGCGGGACAGACGGTATTTCATTTTCATATGCATCTTATCCCCAGATATACAGATGACGGACAGAATTTTGACATGAAACCTTCAGAGCCGGAAGAGGGAGCCCTTCAGGCAGTACTTAAGGAAATAGTTTCATAGAACAATACATACAGAACATTTATCAAAGGAGAGAAAAATGAGTACAAAAGTTACTTATGATCACAGCAAGGCAAAGCAGTTCATCAGTGAGCAGGAGATCGCTTCAATGTGCGATATCGTTGAGAATGCCAGGGAAGTTCTGGTATCAAAGAGCGGTGCGGGAAATGACTTCCTCGGATGGATCGATCTTCCGGTTGATTATGACAAGGAAGAGTTCGACAGGATAAAAAAGGCTGCCGAAAAGATCAAAAATGATTCAGAGGTCCTTCTTGTGATAGGTATCGGCGGTTCTTACCTTGGAGCCAGGGCTGCGATCGAATTCCTGCGTCACAGCTTTTACAATGTTATACCCAAAGAGGTCCGTAAGACACCTGAGATCTATTTTGTGGGAAACAGCATCAGCAGCACATATATAAAGCATCTTATGGATGTGGTCGGAGACAGGGACTTTTCCATCAACATGATAAGCAAATCCGGAACGACCACGGAGCCTGCCATCGCATTCAGGGTATTCAAAGAAAAACTGGAGAAGAAATACGGCAAAGAGGAAGCAGCAAAGAGGATATATGCCACTACGGACAAGGCCAGGGGATCTCTCAAGAATCTGGCGAACGAAGAGGGATATGAGAGCTTTGTTGTTCCCGATGACGTAGGCGGAAGATTCTCGGTGCTTACCGCAGTAGGCCTTCTTCCCATAGCTGTATCGGGTGCCGATATAGACAAGCTCATGGAGGGTGCAAAGGCTGCAAGAGAAGAAGCCCTTACGGCTCCCTTCGAAGAGAACAGTGCCCTTAAGTATGCTGCCGTAAGGAATATTCTTCTGCGCAAGGGCAAACAGATAGAGATAATGGCTAATTATGAACCTTCCGTACATTTCATTTCGGAATGGTGGAAGCAGCTGTACGGAGAATCCGAAGGCAAGGATCAGAAGGGTATATTCCCGGCCAGCGTTGATCTTACCACGGATCTTCACTCAATGGGACAGTTCATTCAGGACGGCTCAAGAAATCTCTTTGAGACCGTTATCAATATCGAAACATCACGTGAGACCATCACTATCGGAGAAGAAGCAACGGATCTTGACGGATTGAATTACCTTGCGGGAAAGACCGTCGATTTTGTAAACAAGAGCGCCATGAACGGTACGATACTTGCCCATACCGACGGAAATGTGCCCAATACGGTGGTTAACGTTCCCGAGGTAAACGAATACTATCTGGGACAGCTCTTCTACTTCTTCGAATTCGCATGCGGTGTCAGCGGATATACGCTCGGGGTCAACCCCTTCAACCAGCCGGGTGTTGAGAGCTACAAGAAGAACATGTTCGCCCTTCTCGGAAAGCCCGGATATGAGGAGCAAAGAGAAGCACTCCTTGCAAGACTGTAATGAAGAGGATAGTTCTGACCGGCGGAGGGACTGCCGGACATGTAACACCGAATATCGCACTTATACCGGCTCTCAAGACTGCCGGATACGATATTCATTATATAGGATCATATGAAGGGATGGAGAAGGCACTGATAGAGGACTACTCCATCCCCTATCATGGTATATCTTCCGGGAAGCTTCGGCGGTATTTCTCTCTTCGCAACCTGTCTGATCCCTTCAGGGTCATCAAGGGTTTCGGCGAAGCCAATAATCTCATGAAGGAGCTGAAGCCCTCGATAGTGTTCTCAAAGGGCGGGTTTGTTTCTGTCCCCGTTGTCTGGGCGGCAAAGAAGAACCATATACCTGTCATAATCCACGAATCCGATATGACCCCCGGACTTGCAAATAAGCTCAGTTTTTCTTCGGCAAGTAAGATCTGCTGCAATTTTCCGGAGACGGCTCAGATGCTGCCGAAAGAAAAGGCGGTCCTTTCGGGCTGTCCCATAAGGGCGGAGCTCATGCTGGGGGATGCTGCCAAAGCGGAGAAGATATGTGATTTTGCGGATCCCGAAAAGCCTGTTATCATGGTGGTCGGAGGGAGCCTGGGCGCAGTTTCGGTGAATAATATCGTAAGAAAGATACTGCCACGCCTGACCGAGAAGTTCAATGTGATGCATCTGTGCGGCAAGGGCAAACTTGATGAGACGCTGACGGGACGTGAGGGCTACATCCAGATCGAATATGCAAAAGATGAAATGAAAGACCTGTTCGCCCTTGCAGAGATCGTGGTGTCCCGTGCGGGTGCAAATGCGATCTGTGAGCTCCTTGCACTTCACAAGCCAAACCTGCTGATCCCGCTTCCCCTGTCGGCATCAAGGGGGGACCAGCTGCTCAATGCCGAGTCCTTCAGGAAGCAGGGATTTTCACTTGTGCTTGACGAGGATAAGGATCTGACTGAGGATTCTCTGTATGATACCATATGTGACCTCTATGACAGACGGGAGGAATTCAGAAAGACCATGCTGGCAAGCCAGCAGACCAACGCGGTTTCCGTCATCATGAAGCTTATAGAAGAATACAGTTTAAGTTAAAGTGCCTGTCGATATCATCTACGAAGACAAATCCATAATCATCATCAGAAAGAGTGCGAGTGTCGCGACAGAAAGTGCCGATGTTACCCGGCCTGATTGTGTAAGCATCATAAAGGATCATCTGAGATCGGGACAGGCGGATGGTAAGGGCGAGCCCTATGTCGGACTGGTTCACAGGCTTGACCAGCCTGTTGCGGGAATACTTGTGTTCGCTAAGACCCGCAAGGCTGCGGCAAAACTTTCGGCCCAGGTCAGGACCGATATCATGAACAAGCATTATACTGCCCTTGTTGAGGGGATCATCGACCGGAAAGAAGAGGTCCGGCTTGAAGATATGATGTATAAGGACAGCAAGGCAAGAAAAGCCGTCATTGTAACCGATGAAAGTAAGTGTCCTCCGGGCCCAAAGCTCCTTAAAGCAGCTCTTACATATCATACGGACAGAATAATAGAGGCAAAGAACATGACGATCCTCGGGATCAGGCTTGAAACGGGAAGATTCCACCAGATAAGGGCGCAGCTTTCAAATATGGGGCATCCCATAGTGGGTGACAAAAAATACGGAGCGACGTCAGAGTATCCATCCGGCATAGCTCTTGTTGCCGACAGGCTGGAATTTACCCATCCCGATACAGGCGAAAAAGTTGAAAAAAGCGTTGACTTTTCTTTCGGCCTTTGATAACATATACAAGTCGCAAGACAGACAGTTATGCGCGAGTGGCTCAGTTGGTGGAGCGCGACCTTGCCAAGGTCGAGGCCGCGGGTTCGAGTCCCGTCTCGCGCTCTTGGGGAAAGCCCGGAAACATTGAGATTACAATGTTTTCGGACTTTTTGCTTTGCATAAACTTGCGTTTATCCTGCGTTTATGCCTTGTTTATGCGTTTTTTTGAGCTTTTGGGGTTTTACTTCGTCAAATATAAGTCTTCCGCCCTTAAGCTGTCTGCGACGTTCGGACGCTTCGACAATGTTCTTGATATAATCCCAGGTCTGCCCGACATTACGGTGTCCTAGTTGGTCCATTATCACATTTATCGGTGTACCACTCAAATGCTCCAATGATGCATAGGTTCGTCTGCAGTCATGAGCACTTCGTGCTTCCCGCTCTTTATCATATCCAAGAACCTTTGTATGAATTACTTCTCTCATGAAGTCATCTATGGCCCTTAAGTGCATTTTTCCGTCATTTGAGCATGGATTAAGAATTAAGTATGGACTATTGTTGTTATCATTTATACGAAATGATAAACAAGCCTTTATTATAGTCAAAGCCTCATCAGAAAGATATACTTCGCGAGTTTTGTTTTCTTTGACATAATCAAGAAGCTCATATGTTTTTGTATCTTCCGTCTGGTGGATCCATAGATAACCTTCTTCGAGGTAGATATCATCAATTTCAAGCCCTAGAAGTTCACCTGCTCTTAACCCGGTTGTAATCAGAATTGCGACTGAGAGTGACTTATAAGTCGGATATTTAATGGCAAACCGCACTATCCGAGATGCCTCTGTACGTGTAAAGGCAAGATTTTTGGTTTGTTTTGATACTGACTTCCATAAGTGTTTGCCTGTCAATCGTACTTTACGATATACCGATATAACATCACGAATATTAATAATGTCAATATGCTCATACTGACAATGGTCAGCAATTTTGTTTAGACAGGAAACCGTTTCATTAAATTCCTTTTCTGTTGGCTTTGTAGCTACAAGCTTATCAAGAGCAGCTCGGATATCAGTTTCAGTCAGTCTAGAAAGTATTATTGATCCAAGATCAGACAGATTTTTATCAAATCGTTGAATAGCCCGCTTGGATGTTTTTCCAAAACTATCTTCGTTTCCTCCGAGAGCATCAACCAAGACTTTCCTGACAGTAATCCTGCCCTCCTCCTGGATATGCAAGTAATGAGCGATTATCTTTGTTTCGAGTTCCTCCTTTGTTTTGGCATAGATCAGACCGCTGTGATTTCGGTTTTTCGGTGTTAACTTGGTTGTATAATACTTAAACCCACCATATCCCGGTTCATGAATCTGATCCACGTTGGTTATGTGTTTCGATAAAATAGCATCTTTTCGATTCATAATATACTCTTGAATCAGTGCCTTATCAGTAAGTTTACACTCATATGATAAAGCTGTCGATATTTTTTTATCTAGTAGCATTAGCATTATTTCCTATATTTTTCGATTATTATATATATACAATCAGAACTTATTTATTCGTAGAACTGATTAATTCAGCTTGAAGTTTATTGTAATCATATTCTCGTTCATTAAAATTGTGGAAGGGTGACTTTTTGCAACAATTGTTTTTCGTAGGAGTGTACGAATCATTGAAATATTCAATAAATCGGTTATTATTCAGGAAATTGTTAGCGTTCAAAACATATTTAATTTCACGTTGCGAGTTCTTACATTCGTCTGCATAGTTCATACATGCTTCTAATAACTGTTTTTCGGAATAACCGTTGGCGACACATGACAAATACGCATCTAGGGCCTGTGCTTTATGGGCTTTTCTAGGATAATTTGTCCAAAAAGTATCAAATTCCGAAGTATTTTTGTTTATTTCATTATTTTGATTTTTTTCTTTTTTAGTTGTATCCGCTTTGCAGTCCAAATTGTTGTCCGTCGTATTGTCCAATGAACGGTCCAAATTGTTGTCCATCGTATTGTCCGATGAACGGTCCGGATTACTATTTACGTAGTAACTATGGGAGTTATCAA
>JAILLI010000103.1 GCA_024693225.1 Lachnospiraceae bacterium | reverse complement strand
CAGTCTCCGTCCGGTCTTTCCCATATTGCTCCTGTTTTCACAGACTGTCCCGATCATGGAAGGGATCGCAAATGAGAGCAGGCAGCTTGCAAGAGAAAGGAATCTGTAGGCATTCTGGACCATGTCTGTATAGATCCTGATCACGCTTATATTTCGAAGGGCACCCCAGGGGAATGCTGCCGTAGACATGAAAAAGAGGAGATTTCCGCATATCAGGGCAGGTATTACGAAAGTACCCTTAAGACCTGCGGCCTTTTTCCGGGCTGCCAGGATGATGACAAGATACAGGGCAACAAGAACCAGGAGGATGATAAAGGTCCATTTTCCGGCTTCAGCCCCCTTACCGGCCCGGTAAAGGGTCGATACAAAGTCTTCCCACATAAGCTTGTCCTTGCCCCAGCCCCCGAAGAAGAACTTAAGGAAGGTGACAGCGCAGCCGAGGGCCAGGAGGGCGGCAAGAGCTGCTGCCTTACCGATGGCAGCCCACAGGTAAGCATCGGACAGCTTCCTTATGCACCATATGGTAAAAAAGGCTATGACAAAGCAGACGAGGGTTGCCGACATGATATGCGAACACAATATCCCGGCAAGACCGTAGGAAAGATGGTACCACTTCTTCCCATCCCCGAAAAAGAGGCTTACAAGGCCCGCGATAACGAGGGGATAAAACATTTCCGCTATCAGGGCACCGGTAATGCGCCCGTCATCGAGCATGTTGATAAGGCGTATGCCGTCAAGCCCGATCAGAAGGATGGTAAGGCTCATCTGATATGCCCGCACCTTAATGTCGCCGGTTTTTGAGAATACACTCTTTGCGGCAAGGTATGATGTGACAAGTGTCCCGCATATGAGCAGGAAGATAAAGAGCTTGCAGGCTCCAAGCTGGGACATCCCGGCAAGTCTTGCCAGAGCCGGTATATAGAGGAAGAGGTTGGGATAGAGGACACCGATCTGTCCGTAGGAATTATTCCACTCGGGATATACCACGACCGGGAACTGGCCGTCCATAAGGCCGTAGAAGACCCCTTCGACCCTCATCATCTGTCCCCTTGTATCCGTACCAAGGTTCAGGCCCGGCCACAGGAGGAAGGGAAGGATCTCTATGGCAGCAACAAATAAGACCGTAAGTATCGGGACCCTGTAGGGACTTCTTCTGATGCGGTCGGCGATCGTCCAGACAAAGGGTATGGCCAGAAGGACCAGTATCCCCCAGATGATGCCGTCGGTATAAATGGGCTTATCGCTTCCTATCGTGATATACGCTATATCAAATGTCGATCCGGGGGGGATGTTTATATCTATCCTTCCACGGTCTGTACCGGTCCTCAGTGCAAAACTGTAGTTCCGGGCCAGCCCGCCCTCATCCGTTCCGGGAAGCTCTTCGGACCGGTATGTATCGTTATCGAGCGATATCTCTATATTTGCCGGACCATCCGATACATACCCGACATCTATCGTATATGTTCCGGGGCGAAGAGACAGGCCCCGCAGGAGCAGGTGCCGCGTCCCATCCTCATCGCAGGTCTCCTTTACGGCCGAAAGATCGGCATCATACGAAGAAGCCTTTCTTACCGACAGGATCAAAAAGAAGGCCGCAGCGATAAGGACCAGCGTGATCGCCATACAGGCTGTCCGCTCTGCCCTGTTAAACCTCTCGTATAGAGCTTTGATCCTACTCCATGGACATCTGTTCATCGATCCATTCCACCCTGTCCTTATAGAATCCGATCATGTTATCGCAGTACTCGTCATAGCTGTCCCCGCGCTCGAGCACAGTCACCCACTCGTTGGCATGGCCGTAGAGCAGGTAATTCAGGTATGCGTCAGCCCCCAGAGCCCTGCGCTGCCGGGAAAATTCCTCTATTCCGTCAAAGAGGGCCTCTCTTACTCCGCCCTCATGGTATTCCCGGATAACTGCCCTGGCAAATTCCTCATTTTCAAAAAGGGGCTTATACCATCCCCCTTCCTTTATCTTCCATCCGTAAGGGCTGTCAAATTCCACTCCCAGCTTGGGTGTGGGGCATCCAAGGGTCAGATCCATGTCCCATACGGGTCCCAAATACATCTTCCCTTCTGCCCCCTTATAATACATATATACCCCTCTCTCCCAGGCATCTATGTTCATGGATGCCTCCTGGATCCAGTAGTACCTGGCAAGATTGGAAAGGTCGCACACACTCTCAAGATCCGATCCGGGGTCTTCAACGGCATCGATAAAGCGCTGGAAGGCCTCTCTTGCAGCCACTGTATCCTCAGAAGTCGCCTCCTCGGGAAATATCAGCTCTGCCACGGGCTTATCCGTCCCCTCGTTAAACCAGGTCTTTGACCTGTAGGGTATGGGGATGACGGGATCGTCCGGCTGCTTCCTGTAGAAGTAATCTCCCTGTCCCAAAGGGGCCTGATCCTTATCGACCGCTATCTTGTTAGTCAAGGTGTATACGCCCTCATATTTTCCGTCAACATAGAGGTTAACGGACTGCATGCCGGGCTGGTAACTGATCCCCATATTCCTGCAGACAGTGTTAAAGACGGTATTTCGTATCAGGGATACGTCAAAAGCATTACCTATCAGATTCCAGTTCTTGTTGCTGCCAAGTCCCAGGAGATTGCGGGACTTCTTGAACCTTAAGCTGTATGACTTCTTGCTCTTGCATACTTCCCAGCTTGATGCCCCCCTTCCCTGAAGGGATGCCTCTGAAGTAAATGAAAGGGCAGGGTTGATCTCCTTACCTTCTGCGCATACGTGCACATTCCCCTCGCAGATGATATCCTTGGTCTCAGAGCTTACCATGGCTTCATAGACAGCCGGATCAGCCGATTCAAAGTAGAGGGTGGGAAGGACGTGCCTGTCTGTCACTACCTCCCAGTCTCCTATCATGACCTTTCCGGTAAAGTCATAAACCTTCCTTGCAAGGAGTTCCCCTTCCATATCCCTTATATATACCGTAACGGCCCTTTCGTCGACACTTTCGGGAAGAAGGAGATGTATGTATCCGTCTCCAATGCTGTAGCTTTCCACATCAGCGGGAAGTCCCCTGTTCTCGGCCGCCGAAGCAAGAAGGTCGAAGTAGGGAAGGGCCAGTATCTCCTCATCCGTGTATCCGAGGGTCGGCCTGGCAAGCCTGGCATCACTTACCCTCTCGCACAAAAGAGCCCCTGCCAGAGCAGCGACTCCTATGACCGACATTATGATCAGTGATCTTATTATGCTTCTGTTCAATGTCTATCCCCTGAATTCCCCGTCATGGGCAACAAGCGATACGGTATCGACCCCGCTTATATCCTTTATGGCCTTTACCATACCGTCCGCATCATTTACCCTGACCTCAAAGGCCGCGTTGGTCCCGGCGGATGTAACGTTGACCGACCTGACGCTTATGACCTTTCCGAAAGAAGCAGCTGCCTTACTGATATCATCCGTTGACAGCTCTCCCGAATATCCCACGAAGAGTATGTTACCGGTCTTACGGCCGGGTATAACCTTAAGTACGACTATGGCTATGGTAACTGCCACGGCAAGCACTATGGCTACCTTATAGAGGCCGGCTCCGCATATGATGCCGGTACCTATGGACCAGAAGAGGAAGAGGAGGTCGATAGGCTCCTTGATGGCAGTTCGAAATCTTACAATGGACAGGGCACCTACCATACCAAGGGAGATGACCAGGCTCGACTGCATGGCCATTATGATCCCCGCGGTAACGAGCGACATGGCCACCATGGATATGTTGAAGTTCTTGGAATAAAAGGCATTTTCCGTGATAAGGTAATATACCTCGAAGAGGTAGATGGCTATGATAAATGTTATCCCCAGTGTTGCAAGTATCTCGGCGACCGTTATATCCGATCTTGAAAACCCGTTCATAAGGCTGCTCGCCAGTACATCTTTAAAACTCATGATACATCTCCCGTCATAATTCCGGTCTGTGCCAGCGCATACTTGGAACAGCTGCACCGGCAAAGGCCCATTCCGCCAAGGACTGTCGCGATCTCATCAGGCAGGAACTCATCATACTTGATCTCGAGTATGTGCCTGTTATCGGCAAGTACCGCCCTTCCGGGAAGCCTTTCCTCGAACATACCGGCAAAGTCCTCCGATACGGTCACGTTCCTGTCAAAGGTGATCCTGACATTTCCTATATCATATACATATGCGCTGCGCTCGTAATCAATGATGCAGACCGGCCGGTACATCCCGTTCATGATCCGCATCAGGTACTTTTCAAATACCCTCTCCGATCCCTTATCCTCTCCGGTAAGGCCCAGAAGTGCCTCTATCCTCGCTGCCCGGTCCCCGAAGACCAGCCTGTCATAGAGGTCCCTGCCGATACGTGCTGTCATCTTGGATATGGTATCCCTGTGCCTTATCTTGATCTCGGCGGATATGGTATCGCTGCTGCAGTCATATGTTCTGATCCTGTATTTTTCTCTGGGGGATACTCCCGCCATATTCTGGCGGTAACACTCAAGTGTCGGACTGTCAAAATAGATGCTCCGGACCCTGTAATGATCCCCCTTCTGGTGGATATCCCGCCTCATAAGGGGGCTGATCCGGTTTGCCACATCGGCGAGCAGATCGTC
>JAILLI010000068.1 GCA_024693225.1 Lachnospiraceae bacterium | reverse complement strand
CGAAGGAGTAGACTAGGTGGGATGAGCAAAGGCGCTTAGGGGTAACCCGAAGTGCCTTTTTTTGACGGCATGTTATGGGCGGTGTTTAAGGGAGTGCATATGGAGAGAAGATACGACAGGAAACTGGTGCTTGAAGACGGGACCGTGTTTGAAGGCTATGGGTTCGGGAGCAGTGAGGATAAATTCGCCGAGCTGGTTTTCAACACATCGATGGCGGGATACCAGGAGATACTGACGGACAGGTCCTATACGGACCAGGCTGTTGTGATGACTTATCCCCTGATAGGAAATTACGGTATCTGCGCCGGGGATGACGAATCCGATACGCCCATGATAAAGGCTCTCATAGTCAGGCAGTTTTGCGAGGAGCCTTCCAATTTCAGATGCAGTAAGACCATCGATCAATTCATGAAAAAGTACGGGATAGCAGGTATGGCCGGTCCTGATACAAGGCAGATAACAAGGCATATACGGGACCGGGGCAGCTGCAAAGCCTTAATAGTCTCATCTGATACGGATAACAATGAAGCCTTAAGGCTCCTTGGGGAACATGCGAGTGCGACCGACCAGGTGGCAAGGGCAAGTACCAAGGACATATACAGACTAGAGAGCGAAAAAGGTGCGGCAGGATCTCGGCCGGTCCTTGTCATAGACTGCGGTATCAAAAAGAATATCCTCCGCATGCTGACAAAGCGTGGCTACCCCCTTGTGGTGGTCCCGTGGGATACGCCGGCCTCAAAGATACTTGAATATGATCCCTGCGGCGTTTTCGTATCAAACGGGCCGGGAGATCCGGCCGACTGTGTACCGACCATTTCTACCATAAGAGAATTAAAGGGCGCGCTTCCCATATTCGGTATATGCCTTGGACATCAGATGATATGCCTTGCTTACGGGGCAAAGACATACAAGCTGAAATTCGGACACAGGGGCGGAAATCATCCGGTAAAAAACATCAGGACCGGCAAGATAGAGATAACCTCGCAGAACCATTCCTATGCCGTGGTACCGGAGAGTCTTGCAGGAACAGGGCTTGAGATGACCCATATAAACCTGCTCGACGATACGGTTGAAGGTGTGGAGTGCCAAAAGGATATGATCTTTTCTGTCCAGTACCATCCCGAGAGCGCACCGGGGCCCTGCGACAGCGAGTATCTTTTCGACAGGTTTTCGGACCTGATAAGGGACTTTGAAGCGGCAAAAGGGAGGTCGGAGAATGCCTAAGAGAGACGATATCAAAAAGATCCTTGTCATAGGGAGCGGCCCCATTGTCATAGGCCAGGCTGCGGAATTTGACTATGCGGGGACCCAGGCCTGCCTGGCGCTTAGGGAGGAGGGCTACGAGGTCGTCCTCTGTAATTCCAACCCGGCCACCATAATGACGGATGAGGTCATAGCGGACAAGGTCTATATGGAGCCGCTGACCCTGGAATTTGTTGCCAAGATAATCCGTATGGAACGTCCCGATGCCATACTTGCAGGTATTGGAGGACAGACAGGACTTAATCTTGCGATTGCTTTAGAGAAGAAGGGAGTGCTCGCAGAGTGCGACGTAAAGATGCTCGGGACCGGGACAGAGAGCATCGAGATGGCAGAGGATCGGGAAAAGTTCAAGGAGATGTGCCAGAGGATCGGAGAGCCCATCCTGCCGTCCATCATCGCACAGTCTGTCGAGGAAGGACTTGAGGCTGCAAAAAAGATCGGTTATCCGGTAGTCCTGCGTCCCGCATATACACTGGGCGGAACCGGTGGAGGCTTTGCAGATGATGAAAAAGAGTGCCGGGAGATACTCAAGAACGCCATAGCCCTGTCACCGGCTTCCCAGGTTCTTGTTGAAAAATCCGTCAGGGGTTTCAAGGAGATCGAGTATGAGGTCATAAGGGATGCAAACGATACAGCCATAGCAGTCTGCAACATGGAAAACATCGATCCTGTGGGGATACATACAGGGGATTCGATAGTAGTATGTCCCTCGCAGACGCTTGCAAATAAGGAATACCAGATGCTGCGAAGCTCAGCCCTTAAGATCATCCGTGCCCTTAAAGTGGAGGGCGGCTGTAACGTGCAGTTCGCACTGGATCCCGGATCTTTTGATTATTACCTTATAGAGGTCAATCCAAGGGTATCAAGGTCGTCAGCCCTTGCATCAAAGGCCAGCGGATACCCCATAGCCAGGGTATCGGCCAAGATCGCCGTCGGCATGCATCTTGAGGAGATAGAGCTGGCCAATACCGTAGCGGCATTTGAGCCTTCCATGGACTATGTCGTGACAAAGATGCCAAGGTTTCCTTTTGACAAATTCTCCGATGCCAGCAACAGCCTGGGCACGCAGATGAAGGCTACCGGTGAGGTCATGAGCGTGGGACGGACGATCGAAGAAAGCCTGCTAAAAGCGGTAAGGAGCTTAGAGGCCGGAGCATTTCATCTTCATCTGGACAAATTTGATGACAAACCTGTCCCGGAGCTTGAAGACTATATAAGGATCGGGACAGATGACAGGATATATGCCATTGCGCAGCTGCTGCGGCTGGGAGAAGATACGGGCAGGATATCCTACCTTTCGGGTATAGACAGGTTCTTTATCGGTAAGCTGAAAAACATAACCGATATGGAGGCTGCGGTTGCCGCTGCACCTGGTGACCTTTCGGTCCTCCTTGACGCAAAGCGCATGGGCTTTTCCGACAGGGAGATAGGTATCCTCTGGAATAAGAGCGCGCATCATATCTTTGATATGAGAAAAAAGAACGGCATAATGCCGGTCTATAAGATGATAGATACCTGCGCTTCCGAATTTGCATCATACGTGCCGTATTTTTACTCGACATATGAGGCGGCCAACGAGTCTGTGATAACGGATAAGAAAAAGATAATAGTGCTGGGATCGGGTCCCATCAGGATCGGTCAGGGAGTTGAGTTTGACTATTCGACGGTCCATGCCGTCATGACCATAAGAAAACTGGGATATGAAGCCATAATAATCAACAACAATCCCGAAACGGTCTCGACAGATTACACGACCAGCGACAAGCTCTACTTCGAACCCCTCTGCGTTGAGGATGTGGTGAACGTCATAGATATGGAGAAACCCGAAGGGGTCATAGCCATCCTGGGCGGACAGACCGCCATCAACCTTGCCGAACCCCTCCTTGAGTACGGAGTACGGATAATAGGTACCGACTGCGAGGCTATAGAAAGGGCGGAAGACAGGGATGCATTTGAGCATGTACTGTTAGAGCTTGACATTCCCCAGCCCAGGGGAGTGGCCGTGACCGATGTCGAAGCGGGGGTTGCAGCGGCAAAAGATATAGGCTATCCGGTCCTGGTCAGGCCCAGTTTTGTTCTTGGGGGCAGGGCCATGCAGATAGTATCAAAGGAAGAGGAGATGAGGCACTACCTTAAGACGGCAGTCGAGATAGATGAAGACAGGCCGGTCCTTGTCGACAAATACATCAAGGGCAAGGAGGTCGAGGTGGATGCCGTTTGCGACGGGGTGAACGTATTCGTGCCCGGCATAATGGAACTGGTGGAGAGGACCGGTGTGCATTCGGGAGATTCCATTAGCGTTTACCCGCCTTTTTCGCTTTCGGATAAGGTAAAGGGAACAATACTCGAATATACAAGAAAACTGGGTGTCGGGATAGGGATCACAGGTCTTTTTAATATACAGTTCATTGTTGATGATGAGGAAAAAGTATACATCATTGAGGTCAACCCCCGTTCGTCGAGAACGGTCCCCTTCCTGTCAAAGGCAACGGGATACTCACTGGCGGATATGGCAACAAAGTGCATACTGGGCATATCCCTTCGGGAGCAGGGTATCTTCACCATTTATCCGGAAGAAAAAAAGAGATGGTGCGTAAAGGTTCCCGCTTTTTCCTTCTCCAAGCTCAAGGGCATGGATTCCTACCTGTCGCCCGAGATGAAATCAACGGGAGAGGCCATAGGCTATGATGACAAGCTTCACAGGGCAATGTACAAAGCCCTGGTGGCATCGGGTATAAAGCTTAGGAATTACGGGACCGTTATAGTGTCTCTTGCAGATGAGGACAAGCTTGAGGGGATGCCTCTCATAAAGCGCTTTTATGATATGGGCTTTAATATAGAGGCCACAAGCCTCACCGGAGAATACTTAATAAACTACGGAGTAAAGACCCGGATCAGGAAGAAGCTTTCGGAAGGGAGCGAGGAGATACTTGATGCGATCCGGTCGGGAAATGTCGCCTATGTTGTTAACACACGGGCAGTCCTTTCGGGCGTTCATTACGTTGACGGGGCAGCCATCAGACGGTGCGCCATTGAGAACAATGTCACCTGCTTCACATCCCTTGATACCGTAAGGGTCCTTCTGGATGTGCTTGAGGAGCAGACCATAAGGGTAGCTACCATCTTCTGAACCGATCACCGATCAGGGTCGATCACGCCGATCAGGGGACGGTTCTGTGATCGATCCGGGGTCAACCACGGTCAACCGGGGGATGCTTCCGTGATTGATTTGGATGTTCAGATAAGCATATAATACAGGTGGTATTATTGGTATCACATCGATCGGGGGACCGCCCCCTGATCGGATCCTGACCGGATCCAGGTGCCTTTATACCTTGCGGGTATGACGGTACGTGAACGGATGATCCCGGTATAAGGGGGAGGATCATGGAACTTCGACACATACGATATTTTCTCGCAGTATGCGAGGAGATGAACATTACAAAGGCCGCTGAAAAGCTCATGATAGCCCAGCCGCCCTTAAGCCGCCAGATAAAGGATCTTGAAGAGGAGATAGGGGCGCCCCTCTTTATAAGGGAGCATCACAGTCTGCGTCTTACTGAAGAAGGAGAAAGGTTCAGGTCCTATGCCCATCACATAGTAAGCCTGGCGGACCGGTCGGTAGAGGATATCAGGGAGATGCACACAGGCCTTCGCGGGACTGTCTATATAGCTGAAGTGGAAGGAAAGGCACCGCGTCTGCTCTCGACTTTTATCTCCGGATTTTCTGCCATCTACCCTGATGTTCAGTACAGTATATGGAACGGTAATTCCGATGAAGTGACCCAGAGGGTAAGGAACGGTCTTGCCGACCTTGCTATAATAATGACCCCGTATGATCCCCAGGGATTTCACAGTGAGGTCATCTATCAGGAACCCTGGGTGGCCATGTTCTCCAAGGATCATCCGCTGGCTTTGCAAAAAGGAAAGACGATAAGGCTTGAGGCCTTATCAGACCATGATCTTATAATACCTTCGCGCGGATCGAGACTGCAGGAGATAAGTGACTGGTTTGCTCCCATCGGCATCACGCCTAAGATAAAGGCAAGGATATCCAATGCGACCATAGCTTATGAGCTGTGCGAGCAGAACGTCGGTGTTGCCATATATCCGGCGGCAGCGGGCGACCTGATCCACGGGGACAAGGTCCTTATAAGGAAGATCACAAATCCCGTTCACATGGCCGGATATGTTCTGATATATCCCGACAACCGGCCCCTGTCCCCGGTCGCAGACAGGTTCACGGACTTTGTGAAAAAGAATGTCAGTCAAGCTGTCGATCAGGGTTCAGTCCACTGATCGGTGATTGATATGATTGCACAATCTTTTTGAAAAATGAAAAAAAGTATTTGTGAAATAGTGATATTGCGCTATAAAGGAAGACGCGCTAAAATCAGACCATAAAACAAAGGCGTTCGGAGATCCCGGATGCCTTTTTTCAGTATTATGTTCATTTTGGATGAGACCATAGTTTGTTTTATCGGGCAAAGAGGCCGCAGGTTAAGAACCTGTGGCCTCTGCTCTTTATAGAACATACGGGTAATAGCAAAATGACATGCGGCACCGGCAGCCGGCAGGGTCGGACTATAAGGCCGGTGCTTGAAAAAGAGGAGGTGGATGAGATGAGTAGTGAGATCATGGAGTATGTGCAAAAAGAAGTGTACGGGGTATGGTTCCTAATAGGAGCAGCCCTGGTATTCTGGATGCAAGCGGGATTTGCAATGTGCGAGACAGGCTTTACAAGGGCCAAGAACGCCGGCAACATACTTATGAAGAACCTTATGGATTTCTGCATAGGTACGGTTGTCTTTATCCTGATCGGTTTCGGGCTCTTCCTTGGTGAGGATGCCCTGGGAGGTTTTCTGGGACTTCCCAATCTGGACATTTTTACAAACTATGCGGCTTTTGACTGGTCGAATTTTGTCTTCAACCTGGTATTCTGCGCCACAACGGCGACCATAGTATCAGGGGCCATGGCTGAGAGGACACGCTTTATATCCTATTGTGTCTACTCGGCGGTCATATCGGCAGTCATATACCCCATAGAAGCCCATTGGACATGGGGCGGCGGCTGGCTGGCACAGATGGGCTTTCATGATTTTGCGGGGTCCAACTGCATACATATGGTAGGCGGTATATGTGCCCTTATAGGTGCGGCAATGCTCGGTCCCCGTATAGGAAAATATGAGAAGGATGAGACCGGGAAGATAATAAAGGTCAATGCTTTTCCGGGACATAACATCCCCATAGCAGCCCTTGGTGTATTTATCCTCTGGCTTGGCTGGTACGGCTTCAACGGGGCTGCAGCAACTTCACTTGACCAGCTCGGATCCATATTCGTAACGACCACGATAGCACCGGCGGTAGCTACCGTTGTATGTATGATCTTTACCTGGATCAAGTTCGGTAAACCCGATGTGTCCATGTGTCTTAACGCATCCCTTGCAGGTCTTGTAGCCATAACGGCTCCCTGTGATGTGGTCGATGTGTACGGTGCCATCATAGTAGGTGCAGTAGCGGGAATCCTTGTAGTCTTAGGTGTTTGGTTCTTTGATAATGTTGCCCGTGTCGACGATCCGGTCGGTGCATGTGCCGTACATCTTATCAACGGCGTATGGGGAACTCTTGCCGTGGGATTATTTGCGACAGATACAACACCCACATATTCACTTGCGGCATCCGACGGAACAAAGCTTCTGGGTCTCTTTTACGGGGGAGGAGCTAAACTTCTGGGCATACAGTTTATCGGTATGCTGGCAACAGGGGCATGGACAGCGGTTACTATCTGGATAGCTTTTGCCATCATCAAAAAGACCTTGGGATTGCGTGCTTCCGCTGAGGAGGAGATAGAAGGTCTGGACATCACCGAGCATGGTCTTCCCAGTGCTTATTCGGGATTTGCCATCCAGGATATGACGGGTACGGTCATGGATGTCAATGAAAACACAAACCTTGGAGAGAGTGCATATGACAAGGCCAGCGAGACACAGAAGAACGCTTCGGTCAAAGTCATTCGCGAGGTCACAATACCTGCCGAGGGAAGTGCATTATACGATACGGGCATGCATAAGGTTGCCATCATCGCAAAGCTTGCAAGGTTTGATGCCTTAAAGAAAGCCCTCAACGATCTGGGCGTGACCGGCATGACAGTGACCCAGGTTATGGGCTGCGGTATACAGAAGGGTGCCGGAGAATACTACAGAGGAGTTGAGATCGATGCGACACTTTTGCCCAAGATAAAGGTCGAAGTAATAGTTTCGGGTATACCTGTAGACTCTGTTATCGAGGCAGCCAAGAAATCACTCTATACGGGTCATATAGGAGACGGCAAGATTTTCGTTTATAACGTAACGAGAGTCGTCAAGATAAGGACAGGCGAAGAGAACTATGCCGCTCTGCAGGACGTTGAATGATGGAAGAAAAGTGCGGAGTATTCGGTATCAGGACCATTAAGGAAGAAATGCTGGCGCATACAGTCTATTACGGACTGTATGCGCTTCAGCACCGCGGGCAGGAGAGCGCGGGGATCGTGGTAAACCATGACAGGGAATTTTACTCCCATAAGGACCTTGGACTTGTGGGAGATGTCTTTACCCGGGATGTCCTAAAAGCCCTCCCGCCGGGAAATATTGCCATAGGGCATGTGAGATACTCCACGACCGGAGGATCGTCGCGTATAAACTGTCAGCCCATTGAAGTTCATCATCACAAGGGAAATCTTGCCCTTGCCCACAACGGGAATCTGTCAAATGCCGCAGAGCTTAAGAGAAAGCTTGAGGAGACCGGATCCATATTCCACACAACAAGCGATACAGAGATAATAGCCTATCTGATAACCAGGCACAGGCTGGAGTGTGCAAGCATCGAGGATGCAGTATCCGCCGCCATGGATGAGCTTCATGGGGCATATTCACTTGTGATATCCTCTCCGTCCAAGATGATCGCGGTCAGGGATCCTTTCGGCTTCAGGCCCCTTTGCTACGGGATCAGGCCGGACGGTGCCCATGTGGTCGCATCGGAGACCTGCGCCCTCTATTCGGTAGGGGCGGAGTATGTCCGTGATCTAGAACCGGGGGAGATCCTTGTCTTTGACGGAAAGGATGTCATAAGCCGCAGGGAGCATTGCGACAGGGCTCCGAAGAAGACATGCATATTCGAGTATATCTATTTTGCCCGTCCAGATTCCCGTATAGACGGGATATCAGTCCACAGGTCCAGACTGAAGCTTGGCCGGCTTCTGGCAGAGCATTCACCCACTGATGCCGACGTGGTGATGGGGGTGCCCGACAGTGGTATAGATGCGGCCATGGGGTATGCCAATAAGAGCGGGATACCCTACGGGGTCGGACTTGTCAAGAACAGGTACATAGGCAGGACCTTCATATCTCCCGAGCCGGAGGAGCGGCACAGCAAGGTCAGGATCAAGCTGTCGCCGATCAGGTCCGAGGTTGAAGGAAAGAGGATAATACTCATCGATGACTCGATAGTGCGGGGTACCACCATGGGAGAGATAGTGAGGATGCTGAAGGATGCAGGGGCAAAGGAAGTGCATGTCAGGATATCCTCACCGGAATTTCTGTATCCCTGCTTCTACGGAACGGACGTTGATTCCAAGGAAAATCTGGTGGCGTGTCACAACAGCGTGGAAGAGATATGCGCCATGACCGGCGCCGACAGCCTTGCCTTTCTTCCGCTTTCGGCCCTCGGGCAGATCACCGGAAAAGAAGACTACTGTGCAGCCTGCTTTGACGGAAATTACCCGGACTGAAATACCCTATTGACAAGCAGTAAAAAAGGGTATATAGTATCGAAACGTAAAGAGCAAAGGTGCTTCGGATATATCCGGGGCACCTTCTTTTTTGGCAGGATGCAAAGGCGCATTTTCCATTTTGTGGGAGATGCGCCTTTTGCTTTAAAGGTTGAGCCGGTTGTGGCAAAAACCTGACACGTGGCATCGGCCTTTAGATGAAGTCGGATCCTGCGGGCCGGTGTTTTGGAAAGAAGGAGGAGTAAGTTATGGAAAAAAACATCCCTGAACTGTTCGGAAGCAGCGTGTTTACAGACAAGATCATGAGGGACAAGCTTCCCAAGGACATGTACAAGGCACTTAGGAAGACCATTGACAACAATACCCATCTTGAGCTTGATGTTGCCAATGCGGTAGCAGTTGCCATGAAGGAGTGGGCGGTTGAAAACGGAGCGACACATTTCACCCACTGGTTCCAGCCCATGACAGGCTATACGGCCGAGAAGCATGACAGCTTTATCTGCCCGGTAGACAAGGGTGAAGTGATCATGGATTTTTCCGGTAAGGAACTGGTAAAGGGTGAGCCCGATGCATCAAGCTTCCCTTCCGGAGGCATACGTGCCACCTTCGAGGCAAGAGGCTATACGGCATGGGATCCCACAAGTCCCGCCTTCATAAAGGACGGAACCCTTTACATACCGACTGCCTTCTGTTCATACAGCGGCGAAGCCCTTGACAAGAAGACACCCCTTCTCAGGTCCATGGATGCCATAAGCCGTGAGGCGGTCAAGATCTTAAAGCTCTTAGGTAAGGAAGATGTCACCAACGTTTCCACCACGGTGGGACCCGAGCAGGAGTATTTCCTTATCGATCTTGAGGATTACAAAAAGAGAAAAGATCTGATCTTTACGGGAAGGACCCTTCTTGGTGCACCTGCTCCCAAGGGCCAGGAGATGGACGATCATTACTTCGGGAACCTGCGCACAAGAGTTGCGGCTTTTATGCATGATCTTGATGAGGAGCTGTGGAAACTGGGCATACCGGTCAAGACCAAGCACAACGAGGTTGCTCCCTGCCAGCATGAGCTTGCTCCCGTATTTGATACGACAAACGTCGCCGTTGACCATAACCAGCTGACCATGGAGATCTTAAAGAGGGTGGCAAAAAAACACGGATATGCCTGCCTCCTTCATGAGAAGCCCTTCGCAGGTATCAACGGATCCGGCAAGCACAACAACTGGTCCCTTTCCACGAATACGGGTGAGAACCTTTTAAATCCCGGAAAGACACCCGGAGAGAACACACAGTTCCTCCTCTTCCTGTCGGCAGTAATACAGGCGGTTGACGATTATGCGGATCTTCTGAGGCTTTCCGTTGCAAGTGCGGGTAATGACCACAGGCTGGGTGCCAACGAAGCTCCTCCCGCAATAATATCGATGTTTCTCGGCGACGAGCTCAATGCCGTGATAGAAGCAATAGAAAAGGATGAGTATTTCAGCAACGCCGAGAAGGTGACCATCGAGACAGGCGCAAAGGTAATACCTCATTTTGCAAAGGACACTACGGACCGTAACCGTACATCACCTTTTGCATTTACGGGCAACAAGTTTGAGTTCCGCTCCCTTGGTTCATCGCTTTCGATAGCAGGGCCCAACATAATGCTCAACACAGCTGTTGCGGAATCCTTAAGCCTCTTTTACGATAAGTTAAAAGACGTACCCAAAGAGAAGATGGATGAGGCCGTACATGCTCTGGTAAAGGATACGATCATAAAGCACAAGAGGATCATATTCAACGGCAACGGTTACACGCAGGAATGGGTGGATGAAGCCGCAAAGAGAGGACTTTATAACTTAAAGTCAACACCTGATGCCATGCCGGCCCTTATAGCCGAGAAGAACAAAAAGATGTTCATCAAGCATCAGATATACACAGAGACCGAGCTTGAGTCCAGATATGAGATCAGGATAGAGAATTATACCAAGACCCTTCATATCGAAGCCCTGACCCTTGTGGACATGATACAGAAGCAGTTCGCACCGGCCCTTATGGATTACATAGATGATCTTACGGCCTCTGTCCTGTCCAAGAAGGAACTGGGAATTGAAAAGGCAGTATCCTCGCAGAAGGACCTTATAGAAAAGCTTGCCGGTCTCTATGAAGAAGTTGAGACCGCAACGGCAAAGCTCAAGGAGGATACCCTTAAGGCAGAGGATATGGAAGAAGATATCAACAAGGCCAAGTTCTATCATGAGGTCATCGTTTCCGATATGGAAAAGATCAGGGAGGCGGCAGATATGGCAGAGCCCCTCATCCCCGAAGGATATCTTCCCTATCCGACATACGAGCAGATATTGTTTTATGTTTAGTATGCAGCAAGGAGAGATTTTTTTGGAAAGCAAAGGCGTTTTCCCCAATGGGGAAGGCGCCTCTTTTTTGGGGATAAGGCCGGGAAAAAGCCGGCAAAGAGTTAAAAATATGGGATAAAACTAAACAAAAGGAGGAAGAGTAACATGTGCTCGGTAATGGGATACTTGGGCAGTAAATTAACAGTGGAGGATCTGAAGCCCTTCTTTGACAGGACAGTCTCGAGAGGGCCGGACATGCAGAGGTTCGAAAAAGTTCCGGGTGCCATCCTGGGTTTTGAGAGACTGTCGATAATGGGCCTTAGCGAAGAGGGGATGCAGCCTTTTGAACACGGCGGCAGCATGGTCGTGTGCAACGGGGAGATCTATGGTTTCAGGAAGATAAAAGAGGATCTGATATCGAAGGGTTATACATTTGCGAGCGACAGCGACTGCGAGATACTGCTGCCAATGTATGAGCTGTACGGTACGGATATGTTCGCCATGCTTGACGCTGAATTTGCCTGCGTTATCTATGATGCAGCAAGCAGGGGACTTGTGGCAGCAAGGGACCCCATAGGGATCAGGCCTCTCTTTTACGGATATACGGAAGATGCGGAGCTGGTATTTGCCAGCGAGGCCAAGAACCTTGTTGGCCTTGCGGGAAGGATATATCCTTTCCCTCCGGGATATTATTATAAGGACGGGAATTTCGTACAGTATTGTGATCCTGCTGCAGTAAAGCCCTTTATAAAGGATGATATAGACAAGGTCTGCAGCAACATTCATGACAAACTCGTGGAAGGTATCAGGAAGAGGCTCGACTCGGATGCGCCTGTGGGCTTCCTTCTTTCGGGCGGACTTGATTCGTCGCTCGTGTGCTCGGTGGCATCGAAGATATGCGGTAAACCCATTAAGACTTTTGCCATTGGTATGAGCACGGATGCCATTGACCTAAAATATGCAAAGCAGGTGGCCGACTATATAGGTTCCGAACATACCGAGGTCATCATAACAAAGGATGATGTCATTAAAGCCCTTCCGGACGTCATACATCTTCTGGGAACATATGACATCACGACCATCAGGGCTTCCATAGGAATGTATCTGTGCTGCAAGGCCATCCACGAGCAGACGGACGTAAGGGTCATACTTACCGGTGAGATATCGGATGAGCTGTTCGGATACAAGTATACCGATTTTGCCCCTTCGGCGGAGGCTTTTCAGGAGGAGGCCGTAAAGCGTATCCGGGAGCTTTATATGTACGACGTACTTCGGGCGGACAGGTGTATATCGGTCAACTCGCTCGAGGCCAGGGTACCCTTCGGGGATCTGGATTTTGTGACTTATGTCATGAGTATAGATCCCGAAATGAAGCTCAACAGATACAACAAGGGCAAGTACCTTCTCCGCAGGGCCTTTGAGGGGGATTATCTCCCCCAGGATATACTGATGCGTGAGAAGGCGGCTTTTTCGGACGCGGTCGGACATTCACTGGTCGATCATCTGAAGGAGTATGCCGAAAGCAGATACACGGATGAAGAATACAAAGAGGGAATAAAAAAATACACACACGCAAGACCCTTCACAAAGGAGTCCCTTCTCTACAGGGATATATTCGAGGAATATTATCCCGGACAGGCGGAGATGATAGTTGACTTCTGGATGCCCAACAGACAGTGGGAAGGGTGCGACGTTGCCGATCCGTCGGCAAGAGTCCTTTCAAACTACGGGGCGAGCGGACAGTAGGGCTTATTTTGCGGAGGTGTGTATGGTCAAATATGTATTTGTTACGGGCGGAGTCGTATCGGGACTTGGAAAAGGCATAACCGCTGCCTCCCTTGGCAGGCTCCTAAAGGCAAGGGGATACAGGGTCACGATGCAGAAGTTCGACCCCTATATAAATGTCGACCCGGGTACCATGAATCCCATCCAGCACGGGGAGGTCTTCGTTACCGATGACGGGACGGAGACGGATCTGGATCTGGGTCATTACGAAAGATTCATAAATGAATCTCTCGGAAAGAATTCAAATGTAACGACAGGCAAGATATACCAGACGGTCCTGAACCGGGAGCGTCGCGGTGATTACGGGGGAGGAACAGTTCAGGTCATCCCTCATATCACCAATGAGATCAAGGAAAGTTTTCACAAAGAAGAAGCATCCGACGATGTTGTCATCTCCATAATAGAGATCGGCGGCACGGTGGGTGATATAGAAAGCCAGCCTTTTCTTGAGGCTATAAGGCAGTTCCAGGTTGATATCGGAAGAAGTAATTCCGTTATCATACATGTTACTCTTATCCCATATTTGAAGGCTTCGGGCGAGCTCAAGACCAAGCCTACCCAGATGAGCGTAAAGACATTGCAGAGTATGGGACTGTGGCCGGATATCATAGTATGCAGGTCGGACCTTCCGATCGATGAGAGCATGCGGGAGAAGATAGCGCTCTTTTGTAATGTAAGAGCGCAGAACGTTCTTCAGAATCTGGACGCAGGATCACTCTATGAGGTCCCCCTGATGCTCGAGGAGGAGCATCTGGCCCAGAGGGTATGCGAAAGCCTTATGTTGCCCTGCCCGGAGCCGGATCTTAAGGCGTGGAGAAAGCTGACCGGGAATTTTGAACATCCAAGGCATGCCGTTACCATAGCCATCGTAGGAAAGTACGTTGCACTTCATGATGCATACCTGAGCGTGGCAGAGGCTCTGACACACGGGGGTATAGCAAATCTGACAAGGGTCTCGATAAAGTGGACAGATGCGGAGGATGTGACCGAAGAGAATGCGGCCACAGTCCTGGCGGGAGCAGACGGGATCATAGTTCCGGGAGGCTTCGGAGGACGGGGAACGGAAGGCAAGATCGCGGCCGCAGGATATGCAAGGCGCGCAGGACTTCCTTACCTTGGCATATGTCTGGGGATGCAGGTTGCCATAATCGAGTTTGCCAGGAACGTGTGCGGACTGAAGGAAGCCGCATCAGCTGAATTTGACCCTGATACGCCCGATCCCGTGATACATATAATGCCCGACAAGGAGGGCCTTACGGATATAGGCGGGACGCTGCGGCTGGGGGCATATCCCTGTGTCATAAAAAAGGGTACTAAGGCTTTTGAACTCTATCAGACGGACCGGATAATGGAAAGACACCGCCACAGGTATGAGGTCAATAACGATTACAGGGATATACTTGCCCGAAAGGGGATGGTCCTGTCGGGCCTCTCACCCGACGGTCATATAGTGGAGATGATCGAGCTTTCCGACCATCCTTATTTTGTTGCGACCCAGGCCCATCCGGAATTCAAGTCAAGACCGGATCAGCCGCATCCCCTCTTTGCGGGGCTGATCAAGGCGGCGCTTAAAAGAAGCGGACAGTATCGGGAAGATGAAAGGGGTGACATGTGATGAAGACTTTGTATGAGAAAGAATTTGAACACGATAATTGCGGAGTAGGCTCCATAATAAACATAAATGGTACGGCAAGCCATGACATAGTGGATGATGCCCTTTCCATAGTGGAAAACTTAGAGCACCGTGCGGGAAAGGATGCCGAAGGCATGACCGGGGACGGGGTCGGGATACTGACCCAGATCCCCCATAAGCTCATGAAAAAAGCTGCGCAGGGCCTGGGGATAAGCCTTGGTGAAAGAAGGCAGTATGCCGTAGGGACCTTCTTTTTCCCCGCAAAAGAGCTTGCAAGGATGCAGGCCATGAAGATGTTCGAGATGATATCCGCAAAGGAGGGGGTTAAGTTTCTCGGATGGAGATGCGTTCCCGCAGACCGCGATGTGCTGGGACAGAGGGCAAAAGATGCGTGCCCGGCAATATACCAGTGCTTTTTAAAGCGTCCCGAAGACATAAAGACCGACCGGGATTTTGACAGAAGGCTCTATATCATAAGGCGGGTATTCGAGCATTCGAACGAAGATACATATGTGGTATCCCTTTCATGCAGGACCATAGTATACAAGGGGATGTTCCTTGTGGGACAGCTTCGGACCTTTTTCGCCGACCTTCGGGATCCCGATTACGAATCGGCTCTTGCCATAGTCCATTCGAGATTTTCGACCAACACCCAGCCCAGCTGGAGAAGGGCACATCCCAACAGGTATATAGTCCATAACGGCGAGATCAACACCATACGCGGGAACGCGGACAAGATGATCGCAAGGGAGGAGACCATACAGGAAAGCAGTTTTACCGATGAGGAGCTTGGAAAGGTCCTGCCTGTGATCGACGGGTCGGGATCCGATTCCGCAATGCTTGACAATGCCCTGGAGTTCATGATCATGGGCGGCATGGATCCGGCTCTTGCGGCCATGATAATGATCCCCGAACCCTGGGAGAACAATGATACCCTATCGGTCGAGGAGAGGGACTTCTATCAGTACTACGCAACCATGATGGAACCCTGGGACGGACCCGCATCCATCATGCTGTCGGACGGGGATATCCTGGCGGCCATACTGGACCGTAACGGCCTTCGCCCGTCACGCTACTGTGTCATGGATGACGGAAGGCTGATCCTTTCATCCGAGGCAGGTGTGCTGGATCTGGATGAGTCAAAGATAAAGGAAAAAGGCTGCCTGTATCCGGGAAAGATACTTGTAGCGGATACAAAAGAAAAGAAACTCTATACCGACAGGATGATCAAGGACCGGTATGCAAAGCGCGAACCATACGGGGAGTGGCTTGATGCCAATCTGGTCAGGCTGTCCGGGCTCAAGGTCCCCAACGAGACCGTGCCTGCCATAAAAGAAGAGAGCCTTGAAAGGCTTCAGAGGGCTTTCGGTTACACATACGAAGAGTGCCGGGAGAGGATATATTCGATGGCCCTTAATGGTTCCGAGCAGATAGGGTCAATGGGTACCGATATTCCCCTTGCTGTCCTGTCAAAACAGTACAGGCCCCTCTTTGACTATTTTAAACAGCTCTTTGCCCAGGTGACCAACCCGCCCATAGATGCGGTAAGGGAGAGGATAGTCACGGCCACATGCGTCTATGCTGGAAAGAACGGTGACCTCCTGTCCGATAAGGCGTCCAACTGCAATGTCCTTCGGATCAACAATCCCATCCTGTCTGACCTTGATCTTATGAAGATAAAACATCTTAAAAGCCACGGGATAGAAGTTGCAACTGTATCCACCCTCTATTACAAGGGGACGCCACTTGACCGGGCTTTGTCAAACCTCTTTGTGGAGGTTGACAGGGCATACAGGAAGGGGGCTGCGATACTGATCCTTTCCGACCGGGGAGTGGATGAAAACCATGTAGCTATACCGTCGCTTTTGTGTGTGTCAGCCGTACACAATTATCTTGTTTCTACAAAAAAATGTATGGCCATGTCCCTGATACTTGAGACCGGAGAGCCCAGGGACGTGCATCATTTTGCCACCCTGCTCGGCTTCGGAGCCTGTGCGGTAAACCCTTATCTTGCCCATGCGACCATCAGGGAGCTGATCGATGACGGGATCCTCGGCAAGGATTATTATGCTGCGGTATCGGACTATGACAGGGCGGTGCTCGACGGCATAGTAAAGATAGCCTCCAAGATGGGTATATCAACGATACAGTCTTATCAGGGCAGCCGTATATTTGAGGCTGTGGGCATAGCTTCCTCGGTGATAGATAAGTATTTTGCGGGAACCATATCCCGTATCGGAGGCATAGATATGGATGATATAGCGGCTGCAACAGACCGCCAGCATTCAAGAGCCTTCGATCCTCTGGGACTTGATGCGGATATGGGCATAGATTCGGTGGGCTTCCACAAGATGAGAAGCGGAGGTGAGGTCCACAGGTACAATCCGCAGACCATCCACATGCTGCAGAGTGCCACCCGTGAAAACTCTTATGAAAAGTTCAGACTCTATACGGATATGATCGACAGGGAGGAAACAGGCTATATCAGAAGCCTTCTGGACCTTAAGTATGCCGATGAACCCCTTGATCTGTCCGAGGTGGAGAGTGAGAAAGATATAGTACGCAGGTTCAAGACCGGAGCCATGTCCTACGGATCCATATCCGAGGAAGCCCATACAGCCCTGGCCCGGGCCATGAACCATATTCATGGAAAATCCAACAGCGGAGAAGGGGGAGAAAGTGACGAGCGCCTTGAGAGCGCGGGAACGGATCACGATATCAGCTCTGCCATAAAGCAGGTGGCATCCGGAAGGTTCGGTGTGACCAGCCGTTACCTTATGAGCGCAAAGGAGATACAGATCAAGATGGCCCAGGGGGCAAAGCCCGGAGAAGGCGGTCATCTGCCGGGCAAAAAAGTCTATCCCTGGATAGCAAAGACCAGGCATTCCACACCCGGTGTATCCCTTATATCTCCGCCGCCCCATCATGACATCTATTCGATAGAGGATCTGGCCCAGCTCATATATGATCTCAAGTGCGCCAACAAAAAGGCCAGGATATCGGTAAAGCTGGTGTCGGAAGCGGGGGTCGGGACCATTGCGGCAGGTGTTGCAAAGGCGGGAGCCCAGGTGGTGCTCATCTCCGGCTATGACGGAGGTACGGGAGCAGCCCCCATAAGCTCCATACACAATGCCGGACTGCCCTGGGAGCTGGGTCTTGCGGAAACCCATCAGACCCTTATGATGAATGGACTGAGGGACAGCGTTGTGGTCGAGACCGACGGCAAGCTCATGAGCGGAAAGGATGTTGCCATAGCCGCGATACTCGGAGCGGAGGAATTCGGATTTGCGACAGCGCCCCTTGTGGCACTGGGCTGTGTCATGATGCGGGTATGCAATCTCGACACCTGCCCCATGGGGATAGCGACCCAGAACCCGGAGCTTAGAAAAAACTTTGCCGGTAAGAGCGAATATGTTGAGAACTTCATGTTCTTTATTGCCAGACAGCTGCGTGAATACATGGCTAAACTGGGAGTAAGGTCTGTGGACGAGCTGGTCGGCAGATACGATCTGCTGAAGGTAAAAGAAGGCCTTAGCGGACATGCGGACAAGCTGGATCTTTCCAGGATGATATGCGAGAGCATGCCCATAGGGGCCACCTACGATAAAAAGAGGGAATTTGATTTCGGTCTTGACAGGCGCAAGGATGCGAAGATACTGACCGGGACAAAGGGGATCCAAAAGTCCATAGAAACAGGTGCGGCCGTTGATGTTTCATGCCTTGTCACAAATACAGACAGGGCCTTTGGGACCATGATCGGATCCTGTATAACCGGATACCATCATAAGGGCTTAAGGGATGATGCCGTGATGATAAAATGCCGGGGTGCCGGCGGTCAGAGCTTCGGTGCCTTTATGCCAAAGGGCGAGACCATCATCCTTACAGGGGATGCCAACGATTACTTCGGCAAGGGCCTTTCGGGCGGAAAGCTGATCATAAAGGCTCCAAAAGATGCGGCATATGATGCCGAGAACAATATCATCATAGGAAATGTGGCCCTTTACGGTGCAACAGGCGGAGAAGCATATATAGCCGGAATGGCCGGAGAGAGGTTCTGTGTCAGGAACTCGGGAGCAAAGGCTGTAGTCGAAGGAGTGGGCGAGCACGGATGCGAATATATGACCGGTGGGATAGCAGTGATCCTAGGACCTGTCGGTAAGAATTTTGCGGCCGGTATGAGCGGCGGTATAGCATATGTGCTCGATGAGAAGTCCACGCTCTACCGCAATCTCAACAAGGAACTGGTACTCATGGAAAGCATTACCGGGGATGAGGATAAGGAGGAGATCCTTGCCATGATCCGAAAGCACCATGAGCTTACAGGTTCAAAGAAGGCCGAGACGATCCTTGCTTCTTTCGAGGACTATATAGGCAGGTTCAAGAAGATCATCCCCGAAGAATACAAGAGGGTGATCTCGGAAGCAAAAGAGACCGGGAAAGCACAGTGAGGGGGTGATGTCATGGGAAAACCAACAGGCTTTATCGAATATGAAAGATGTGACCTTAAGGATATAGGGCCGAAAGAGAGGATAAAGAACTTTGACGAGTTCCACATCGGCCTTTCGGCAAAGGAGCGGCAGCAGCAGGCGGCAAGATGCATGGCCTGCGGAGTGCCTTTCTGTCAGGCGGGCGTTATGATAAGCGGCATGGCATCGGGATGTCCTCTTCATAACCTGGTCCCCGAGACCAATGAGCTACTTTACAGGGGAAACTATGAAATGGCATACAGAAGGCTGGAAAAGACCCACAGCTTTCCCGAATTTACGGGAAGGGTCTGCCCTGCCCTTTGTGAAGCGGCCTGTACCTGCGGCCACGTCTCATCTCCGGTAACGACAAGGGACAATGAAAAGGATATCATCGAATATGCCTTTGAGCACGGTCTTGTTGACAGTTCGGGTCCCAAGGTCAGGTCCGGAAAGAAGGTTGCCGTCATAGGAAGCGGACCATCGGGACTTGCATGTGCACAGCTCCTTAATAAAAGAGGACATGAGGTCACGGTATATGAACGCTTTGACCGGCCGGGGGGCCTCCTTCGCTACGGTATACCCAACATGAAGCTTGACAAGAGGATAGTTGACAGGCGGATAAAGGTCATGGAAGAGGCCGGGATCAGTTTTAAGTGCAATGTCAATGTCGGAATTGACTTATCGGCGGATGAGCTGTGTGCCGCATACGACCGGGTCGTCATCTGCTGCGGTGCTTCAAAGCCAAGGGACATAGATGTACCCGGAAGGGATGCAAAGAATATAATGTTCGCCGTTCCCTTCCTTCGGGAAGTATCCCAAAAGATCATGGACAGTGGTTATGACTATAAGAAGGTCATGGGGACACAGGACTACAGCTTCGGTTCCATGAAAGGTAAAAAGGTCGTTGTCATAGGCGGAGGAGATACGGGAAATGACTGCGTGGGAACCGCCATCAGACTTGGTGCTGCATCTGTTGTCCAGATAGAGATGATGCCGCCTGCCCCCAAAGAAAGGGCTGCATCCAATCCCTGGCCGGAGTGGCCCAAGGTCCTTAAGACCGATTACGGCCAGGAGGAGGCCATCAGCTGCTTCGGGCAGGATCCCAGGATCTTTTCCACAACGGTCACCCAGTTCATAAAGGATAAAGATGGAAACCTGACCGGGCTTAAGACGGTAAAGCTTGAGCGAAAAGCAGGCAAAGACGGCAGGGTGAGCTTTGAACATGTCAAGGGGTCGGAAGATAAGATGGACGCAGACTATGTCCTGATAGCGGCAGGCTTCCTTGGCAGTGAGGAATATGTCACCGATGCTTTCGGCATAAAGGTCAGCCCCAGAGGGAATGTCGATACGGCGCCGGCCGATTACGAAACCAGCCGCGGGAATGTCTTTACGGCGGGAGATGTTCACAGGGGCCAGTCACTGGTGGTCTGGGCCATAGCCGAAGGAAGGGCAGCGGCTGCGGCTGTGGACAAATCCCTCATGGGCTATACCAACCTGACGGTCTGAGCTTATCGTAAACGCAATAAATAATTGCATTCACTATAAAACACAGGAAACACAAGGGTTCCGGGATGATCCCGGGGCCCTATTTTATAAAAAGATCAAAAAAAGGAATAAAACCTATTGACATACTAGGGAAATAGAGTTATAGTCTTTTTCAACAGGAAACTGGGGCCCTTGACAAGCCGGAACCAAAAGGGCCAAACGTCAATAAGAGAGGAGGCTATATTATGAGTAAGTACAGATTTGAGACACTGCAGTTACACGTAGGCCAGGAGGAGGCCGATCCCGCATCTGATGCACGTGCGGTCCCCATCTATCAGACAACATCCTATGTGTTTAAGAACAGCAGGCATGCGGCAGACCGCTTCGGTCTTGCGGATGCGGGAAACATCTACGGAAGGCTTACCAATTCAACCCAGGATGTTCTGGAAAAGAGACTGGCAGCTCTTGAGGGCGGAAGCGCAGCGCTTGCCCTTGCATCGGGTGCGGCAGCTATAACCTATACCATTGAAGCATTAGCTTCGGGCGGCGGCCACATAGTTGCCCAGAAGACCATCTACGGAGGATCATACAACCTCCTGGCACACACACTTCCCCTGTATGGTATCGATACGACTTTTGTCGATATACATAACCTCGAGGAGGTAGAGGCGGCCATAAAGGATGATACCAGGGCGGTCTATCTGGAGACTCTTGGCAATCCCAACAGTGATATCCCCGATATCGATGCCGTTTCAGCCATAGCCCATAAGCACGGACTTCCCGTTGTAGTGGACAACACCTTCGGAACACCTTTCCTGATCCGTCCCATAGAGCATGGCGCCGATATAGTCGTACATTCGGCAACAAAATTCATCGGTGGACACGGTACCACATTGGGTGGCATAATAGTCGAGTCAGGTAAGTTTGATTATAAAGCAAGCGGGAAATATCCCAACATAGCCGAGCCCAATCCCAGCTATCACGGCGTATCGTTTTATGATGTGGTAGGCCCTGCAGCTTTCGTGACCTATATCCGGGCCATACTCCTTCGTGATACGGGTGCGACCATATCCCCCTTCAATGCCTTCCTTCTCCTGCAGGGAGTTGAGACACTTTCTCTCCGTCTTGAGAGGCATGTGGAGAACACAAAGAAGGTGGTTGAATTCTTGAACAAACATCCCAAGGTGGAAAAGGTCAACCATCCCTCACTTGCGGATCATCCCGATCATGAACTCTACACCAGGTACTTCCCCAACGGAGGCGGTTCCATCTTTACCTTTGATGTAAAGGGTGGTCAGGAGGAAGCATGGAAGTTCATCGATGCCCTGGAGATATTCTCACTGCTGGCAAATGTGGCGGATGTCAAGAGCCTTGTGATCCATCCGGCATCAACGACACATTCACAGCTGACAAAGGAAGAACTGGCGGATCAGGGTATCAATGCCAACACCATCCGGCTTTCCATAGGAACGGAACATATAGACGATATCATCGCGGATCTTGAAAAAGGATTTGCGGCAGTATAAAGGAATGCGAAAGGAGAATAAAAATGTCAAAGATATATAAAGGAACACTTGGTCTTGTAGGAAACACCCCCCTTGTTGAGGTGGTAAACATTGAAAAGGAACTGGGACTTGCGGCAACCGTCCTTGTCAAGCTGGAATACTTCAATCCGGCCGGAAGCGTAAAGGACCGTATCGCCAAGGCCATGATCGAGGATGCCGAAGAAAAGGGCCTCCTGAAGGAAGGGTCGGTCATCATAGAGCCCACGAGCGGAAACACGGGTATAGGACTTGCAGCGATCGCCGCATCAAAGGGATACCGCGTCATCCTGACCATGCCCGAGACCATGAGCGTTGAGCGCAGGAGCATCCTTAAGGCCTACGGTGCCGAGATAGTCCTCACGGAAGGCCCCAAGGGTATGAAGGGAGCCATAGCAAAGGCAGAAGAGCTGGCAAAGGAGATCCCCGGAGGTTTTATACCCGGCCAGTTCGTTAACCCCGCCAATCCTGCCATTCACAGGGCCACGACAGGACCCGAGATATGGGCTGATACCGACGGCAATGTTGACATATTCATCGCAGGTGTCGGGACCGGCGGAACGGTCACAGGAGTTGGAGAGTATCTTAAGGGGCAGAAAGCGGATATAAAGATCGTAGCTCTTGAGCCCGAAGATTCTCCCGTTCTTTCCGAAGGAAAGGCAGGATCCCACAAGATCCAGGGTATAGGTGCAGGCTTTGTTCCCGATGTCCTTAACACAAAGATCTATGATGAGGTCTTCAAGGCATCGAACAATGACGCTTTTGAGACCGCAAAGCTCCTTGCAAAGAAAGAGGGTATATCGGTCGGTATATCATCGGGAGCGGCACTCTTTGCAGCCATAGAATACGCGAAAAAGAGCGAGAACGCAGGAAAGGTCATAGTGGCACTCCTTCCCGACAGCGGGGACAGGTACTATTCCACGGCTCTTTTTGCCCAGTAAGGGGAAGGAGCTTATCCGGCCCGGCCGGAGTTTGGACTGTAAAGATAAGACGGCAGATGCCCGGGTGGGCCTGCCGTTTTTTATGATCATTTTGCAGGAAAACCATATCAGTTTTTGCGGGCGATCCATGTGAATAATTTATGCACAAACCCAGTGTGGGTATGTTATACTTTATAACAAGACGTTCATGCTGCCAAAGAGGCGGTAGGGATCGTGTTTTTACAGAAGGAGAATACCTATATGGACGGTAACAGCTTCATCTTATTGGCAGGCTCTTTGGGAGTCGTGGATATATTGGACAGCATCTCATGGATATGTACTGCCATAGGCTCATTTATGCTCTTTAAGAAGGACGGGATAAGGAGGATATATGCCTTCATACCGGGATTACGTGAATATCAGCTGTCCAAAATGGCTGAACGGGAGGAAGATGGAAGGACATACCTGATCCTGAACATATGTTATTACCTTGCCAAAATGCTCGAAGACTTATTCGAAGAGGGATCTTTGGTGAGCAGATTCTGGATAGTGGTCGAGCTGTCTCTGGCCATAGCCATCATACCCATTTCCATCCGTATATTTGCCTCCTTATGCAGGGTGTTCAAGAAGCCGAAAAAATGGGTAGCGGTCTGGATCATACTGCAGCCCGTGGCAAGTATCATATGGGGATTTGGAAAGGATTATCAGCCCGATCATGAACTGACCGATATCGATTATTCTGCTGCGGCTGCCGTGAGCAATACAACCGTTGAAGAGCTGCGCCATGGACTTACGGTCAATATCAACGAAAGGACATTGACGAGCCTTGGCAGGAAGATATACCTGCTGCGGGATATCCACCTGTCAATACCTACGGGCCACATGGTATTGCTCCTTGGAGGATCCGGTGCGGGCAAAACCACCTTTCTCAATGCGGTCACAGGTTATGAGAAGGCAGATGCCGAGATAATCATAGACGGAAAGAATCTCTATAACAATTACGAGAGCATGAAATACAGCTTGGGATTTGTGCCCCAGCAGGATCTGATGAGACAGAGTGATACCGTTATCATGACCTTGAAGGATGCGGCATCGGTCAGGCTGCCCAAGAGCATGACAAGGGAAGAAAAGAAAAAGCGTATAAATGAGGTCCTTGACAAATTCGGTCTGCAGTCGGTCGCCTCTTCGCAGGTCGTCAAGCTTTCGGGAGGACAGAGGAAGAGGCTGTCGATCGCCCTTGAGCTTATATCGGATCCCACACTCTTTATACTGGATGAGCCCGATTCGGGACTTGACGGGGTGGTGGCCCGAAATCTCTTTACAAGCCTTCGGGGTATAGCCGACGAAGGCAAGATAGTTGTGGTAATAACCCATACCCCGGACAGGGTCATAGACATGTTTGATGATGTGATCGTGCTGGCTAAGGACGCATCCAGGACCGGAAGACTGGCCTACTACGGCCCGGTAAAGGAAGCATATGAATTCTTCGGCAAGACTTCGATGGAAGATATACTGCTGTCTGTCAACCAGACCGATGAAGGCGGCGAAGGAAGAGCCGATGAATTTGTTGAAAAATACGCAGAACTGATCAGCCGGAACAGAACGGAAAGCGAAGCCGGTGCCGACAACAGGGAGGTCTGAAGATGGAAATGGAAAAAACCGTTGATCTTAAATATACAGGCCACTTTGGCCAGCTACGAATTTATCTGTTCAGGCTCTTTCGCCTCTTTGTTTTTCAGGGAGACTGGAAGGTCCTTCCCATGTCCGCCGTCATAGCCGCTCTGGTGACAATGGCTGTGGGCAGGGGACTGTTTATCAGTATGGAAGGGACATTCCAGGGGACTTTTGCCGTGACCTGCGTATGTATATGGAACGGCTTTTTCAATTCGATCCAGTCTATATGCCGGGAAAGACCCATCATCAAGCGTGAGCACCGGGCCGGAATGCATATAACTTCATACGTGGCGGCCCATATGATCTATCAGCTTTTTTTGTGCAATGCCCAGGTCATCATAACGATACTTGTATGCGGTGCCCTTGGAATGAAATATCCCGCGACGGGAGTTGGAGAGGAGAGCTTTATACCGGAATTTTTCATAACGCTGGTCCTTATAACCTATGCGGCGGATATGATGGCGCTTGCCGTTTCGGCTATCGTGAAGACACAGATGTCCGCCATGACGGTAATGCCATTTATGCTGATCGTACAGCTGGTCTTTTCCGGATTTCTGGCCCTACCCGGAGCGATCTCCGATGTCACCAAGCTCATGATATCAAAGTGGGGAGTACAGAGCCTGTGCACCCTGTCCCATTACAACGACCTGCCTGCGGTCATGATATGGAACAAGATGGCGGCAAGCGGAGACAGGATCGATATAGGCGGCTTTACGACCCTGAAGGAAGTCATGGCCATGATCGAGGAACAGGGAATGAGGGATACCGTGCTGAATAAACTGGGAGAAGCCAGTGCCAGGGATGATTTCGCGTCAACCTATGAAAATATCCTAACATCCTGGTTTGCACTTACAATGTTCATTCTGGTATTTGCTGTGATCACCGTGGTATTCCTGGAATATATAGACAGGGACAAGAGATGACAGGACCCTAAGAGGAGGAAGGAGAATAGCTCGTGATATATCATGTAAATTGCAATGCGGCATATGGCGGAGACGGAAGTGCCGATGCCCCCTTCAGAAGGATCAATGACGCCGCCGCCCTTGCAAAAAGCGGTGACGAGATAGTAGTGTACCCCGGCATATACAGGGAGGATGTGGATCCGAGAAATGCGGGACGGACCCGTGAGAGGATAATATACAGGGCAGCAAAGCGCCGTAAGGCAGTGATAACCGGTGCGGATGTATTTAAGGACTGGAAGCATCATGAAGGAGACGTATGGGTACTGACAGTTCCCAACTCTTATTTCGGAGCATATAATCCCTACATCACGCAGGTTTCGGGAGACTGGCTGGACATAACCGTCCCGGTCCACACGGGAGCCGTGTTCATTAACGGACGCGCCATGTATGAAAAGGATACGAAGGATAAGGTCATGGACCCGGTTTACTATGACTGCTCCTGGGACCGCGAGAACACCCTGTACTGCTGGTATACATGTCAGGATCATGAAAATGACACGACGCTCATTTTTGCGAACTTTCGCGGGATGGACCCCAACAAAGAGACGGTTGAGATAAGCGTCAGGCCACACTGTTTCTGGCCTGTGCAGGAGCATGTGGATAATATCACCCTGTCGGGCTTTACCGTCACAAAGGCAGCGACGCAGTGGGCTCCACCGACAGCCCTTCAGGAAGGTATGATAGGGCCTCACTGGTCCAGGGGCTGGATCATAGAGGACTGCGACATTTCCGGCTCGAGGTGTGCCGGGATATCACTGGGCAAGTACAGACAGCAGAATAATGACAACAAGTGGCTTCATTACAAATACAAGGACGGAGCCCAGACCCAGAGGGACTGTGCGCTGATCGCCAGGCTTGAAGGCTGGACAAAGGAAAAGATAGGATCCCACATCATTCGCAACTGTGATATACATGACTGCGGACAGACCGGTATAGTGGGGAACCTGGGCTGTGCATTTTCCCTGATCGAGAACAATCATATATATAACATCAACAATATGAGGGATCTTGCCGGAGCGGAGACGGGCGGCATCAAGCTGCATGCGGCCATTGACGTCATCATCCGTAACAACCACATACACGACTGTGTAAGAGGTATCTGGCTTGACTGGCAGTGTCAGGGGACAAGGGTGACTTCCAATCTCTTTCATGACAACTGTATGTCAAGGGACCATCTGCTCAGCGAGGAATGTGCCCGGGGACTTGGCATGGGCGAGGACCTGTGGATAGAGATAGCTCACGGACCGACCCTTGTAGATAACAACATAATGCTGTCCGAACGCTGTGTGAAGCTGGGAACCCAGGGTGTGGCATTTGTTCATAACCTTATGTACGGAGCCATAACGGGAGTAGGCAGAGGTGTCTGTAACGGTACGAATGATCATCCTTCACCCAGATATACCCCTATACATGCCCCGCACAGTACGGATATCACAGGCTTTATGACCGTCCTTCACGGTGATGTGAGATTTTACAACAATGTCTTCATCCAGCCGGATGTAAAGGAAGGCCTTGTAAAGCTCTGTGAGGACGATACCAACGAGTGGGATGATATGAACCTTAAGGCCGGGACATGTGAATATAACGGCTTCATGAAGGAAGATGAGTGGAAGAGCATGTTTGAGGGATACTGCGGAGAAGGATCCGAGGTCTCAAGGGACCGCTATTACATGCCCCTTCCCGTATGGACCGGCGGCAACGTATTCTTTAACGGAGCCAAACCCTGTGATACAGAGGAAGACTATACCGAAGATACGGACCACAGGGTCACCGTCACATTGAAAAAGGATGACGGATCCTACAGGGTCGAGACGGACATGATGAAGTATCTTCCAAAGGTAAAGCTCATAAGTTCCGATACGCTGGGGATGGCCTTCGAGCCCGAAGAAAGATTTGAAAACCCCGACGGCAGCGATATAGTCTTTGACAGGGATCATTACGGAAAAAAGAGAACGGATCCGCCTGTACCGGGACCCTTCGCATAAAGGACATAAACCTGCGGATAAAGAACCTCTCCTGCCATCGGACTGCCAGCGCTTTACAATTCACATATATCTAAAGTAATTTACATAACTTTCCGATATATAAAGTGAAAGGAAGTTTGGCAGTGCAGGAGAGGTGTTATCATGTTCAATATAATGACTTCAATGGATTATGTATTACCTCCACCCCAGGTTTCGGGTCAGATCCCGACAGTGGCATCGGTGGCGCCCAACAGAAAACCCGGACGTAACCGGGACAGGAAAAAGGGTGACACGGGCGGCAAAAAGAAACCTGTATTTAAAGAACTGATGGAAAAGGAGGTAAAGGAAGAGTTCGGACAGATGGGCTGCTTCTTTGAAACAACAGCATGATATACAGATACAGATCATAAAGATCCTGCGGTAAATCCGGCAGGGTCTTTTTTTTAGTGATATGTACAAACTATTGTGATAAAATATTCAGATAAGACGGTGTTTAACAGTGAGCGCAAAGATTAAGAGGAGATGACCATGTCGAGTTGGATAATCGTTGTTGATGATGATGTTACCAATCTTAAGATGGCAGGACAGATACTGTCAAAGAACAATATGCGCGTAACGGCTGTAAAATCAGGACAGAGCCTTTTGGACTATGTCAGACAGAAGGGTGCTCCGGACCTGATCCTTCTTGATATAAAGATGCCGGAGATGGACGGATTTGAAACCTACGGGAGATTCCGCGAGCTTGAAAAAGAGCTTGGAATAGGGGAAACTCCGATAGTCATGCTGACCGCGGATGAGGACAGGGCCAACGAGAGCAGGGGATTTGAAATGGGTGTTTCAGACTATATCCGCAAGCCCTTCGATCCCGATGTCCTTGTAAGAAGGGTAGAGAATATAGTCAGAAGCCACGGCCAGATGCTCATGTATGAAGAAGAAGCGACCATAGACAAGCTGACCGGCTTTTACAACAAGTATAATGCCAACGAACTGATAACGGACAAGTGTCTTTCCAAAAGGGGGACCCTCATGATCGTCGATCTTGATTCCTTCAAGCTGGTAAATGATATTTACGGCCACGATATGGGGGACAGGGTTCTCGGGACATTTGCCGGGATACTGCGGGACAACATGAAGTATCCGGCTACCTTCGGAAGGATAGGAGGCGATGAATTCCTCATCTTCGCGGAAAATATGGAAGAGGAGAAGGAGGTCGCCAAGTATTCGGAGATCGTTAATTCCGATCTGATAAGGGAAGCCCGCAGGATGATGGGAGATGATATGAGCATCCCGCTCGGCGCATCCTTAGGGGCTGTATTCGTGCCCGCCCAGGGGACTGCGTTCAACGAGCTCTTCAGGCTGTGCGACAGGGCCCTCTATACTATCAAGAACAACGGCAAGCACGGCTATTCCCTCTATCTTGATGAGGATGCGGAATCGTCCATACCGATTGACATAAGCCTGGCCATGCTCACCACCATACTGGAGGAAAGAAGCATACCCCAGAGTGCCATGTGGATGGGAAAAGAAGCCTTCGGGAACGTATACAGGTACATGATACGCTATATGGACAGGTACAGGGGTACGGCCTACAAGATGCTCTTTACCGCCAGATTCAAGATGAAAGGCCTGTCCGAATCGGAGAAGGAAAAGATAATGGTAAGCCTCCGTGAACTGCTGCAGGAGTCGCTTAGAAACAGCGATATCATGATGCAGATAGGAGATAACCACTTTTTCCTCATGCTCCCGGAGATAAGCGATTACAATGTTGCCAGGGTAACGGACCGGGTCATGCACGCCTGGAGGAATAACGAGTACAGCGGACTGGTCGACCTGGAGGTCGAGACGGCCTCTACCGATTCGGAGATGCATGAGGGCGCAGCCGCTGCCGGCGACGGATCATCCGTTATAGCCGTATGCACAGACAGGCCGGAGGATATAGAGCAGATAAAAAGTGCCCTTGCATCAAAAGACCATGATGTGACCGACTTTGCAAAGGGAGAGGATCTTATCGGCTACCTGACCGACAACATGCCGGCCATTATGATCGTGGGGGCTTCCACCGAGGGCATGAGCGGGCTTGATGTACTTGTTGCCATACGCAAACAGGGGGGAGCATTAAGACGGGTACCGGTCATCCTCATTGCAAACGAGGATCCGGCAGTTGAGCAAAGAGGGCTTGAACTTGGAGCGGCGGATTTTATAACCATGCCCATGTTAAGGGAAAAACTGGCCCTGCGTATCGGTAACATCCTGAAGATGTCCCACCTGCAGGCCCATCTCAACCAGGAGGTGGAGAGGAAGACAGAGGAGAATGAGCAGCTTTCCATCCACATCATCCAGGCCCTTGCCTATGCAATAGATGCCAAGGATAAGTACACCAACGGCCATTCCAGCAGGGTGGCGGAGTATTCAAGGGACATAGCTGCAATATACGGTTACAGCGAGAGCAAACAGAACGAAGTATATATAACAGGACTCCTGCATGATGTTGGAAAGATCGGGATAGCGGATGCCATAATCAACAAAAAGGATAAGCTGACCGATGAGGAATATGCGATCATCAAGACCCATCCGGTCATAGGGACCCAGATACTTGATACCATAAAGGAGATGCCGGATCTTGGCAAGGGAGCCAGGTGGCATCATGAAAGGTATGACGGAAAAGGATATCCGGACGGACTTGCAGGTGAGAAGATACCCGAGGTGGCCAGGATCATAGCCGTAGCCGATGCCTATGATGCCATGACCAGTCACAGGAGCTACCGTGCCACCCTCCCCCAGGACAAGGTGCGCGAGGAGCTTGTCAGGTGCCGGGGTACCCAGTTCGATCCGGTCTTTGCCGATATCATGATAGAGATCATGGACGAAGATAAGGAATACCAGTTGAGGGAGAAGTAAAGTGACGGATAAGAACCTAAGGGTCAGGGAGAGCGGGCCGGATCTGGTAAGAACGATCGCATGCATATTTGTCGTCGGACTGCATTTCTACCTCAATATCGGATACTATGACGCACCTCTTACAGAAGTTAAGATGTATATCATGACAGGGGCGAGGTGGCTCTTCATGACGGCAGTCCCGCTGTTCTTCATGCTGACTGGCTATTTCAAATGTCACAAGAAGATGGATGGGGCCCACTATCGTGCCCTTATACCCCTTCTCATATCATACCTTGTCATATCGGTCGCCAAGATGATCCTTTATAACAGGATCTTCGGTAAGATATATGGGATACGGGAGATGCTAGAGAACCTTGCCAACTACCAGATAGCCTGGTATATGGGTATCTATCTGTGTCTCTTTCTTCTGATACCCTTTATCAACAGGGGGTGGGAAGCCCTTGACAGAAGAGAGCAGGATATACTGCTCATAACACTTACGGGACTGTGTACCATATATCCGGTCTTTAAGTACATAGGACCTTCATACTTTACCGGCCTTTATCCCGTCCTCTTTTATCTGCTGGGGGCGACGGTAAGGCAGAGAAGACCAAAGGTGTCAAAGGCTGCGGCAACTGCTGTGCTTTTTGGCGTGGTCATCCTGGAAACCTTCATCAGTATAAGGTTTACATCTACAGGGACGTTTGACTGGAATCTCATATCGACCACGGACGGGGCATACGGGTCATTTTTTGTCATGATATGCACGGTCTGCGTATTTGTACTTTTCTATGATGCCGGTGTAAAGGGGAGGGCGGTCAGGGCCTTTCTTTCGTCCGTAAGCTCTGTCTCCTTTGAGATATATCTTTTTTCCGGGGCATATGATGCCCTTATCTACGCCTATGTCAAGAGATACATAAAGGAACCGTCCGAAGCCTTCTGGTTCTTCTTCGTAACGGTCCCTTTAAGTTTCATAGCTGCCTATGTATCTTCCCTGATATTCAGATACTGTGTATCGAAGATATTGAAGTTATCAGGTTTATCTGCTAAGAGTTGATCCGTTTGCCAGATCTATCCCGTTTGCATCACAGTTCCTTTTGTGGAACTGCTCGAGCAGGCGTGCATCGCAATGACTTGCATGCTCTATCTTCAGATCGAACATCTCGCTTGTCGCTTTGAAAGCCCTGTGCTCTTCACGGAGCTGTCTTGCCAGCCAGTCGTTGGTCTTATCATCCCGAAGGACTGAATTGTTCCTGTCATTCATGTCACGGCTGACACTTATGATGTCCTTATGGGGTCTGTAATTTGTAAAGGTGCGGGACCGGGACGGGCCCGAAGCTCCCTTGTTTGTGCCGCTCTTTCCTGCGGCCGTACCCTGCTCCTTTATCTTTTTAAACACGAAACCTAACGCAACAACGACGATGACAGTCGATAATAATTCAGCCATATATTTTCCTCACATATCATTGAACAAGTCCGTCCGGTTAATGTCTGGCACTTTCCGAAAGAGCGGTAATGGCTCCTGCGAGATTTGCAAGATCCGAAGGAACGATGACCTTGGTGGCCTGTCCGTCAGCCATCTTGGCTACGGCATCAAAGGACTGCAGGGTAAGATACTGCTGTGTGGGATTGGCTTCATTGATGAGCCTGATACCTTCGGCCTTGGCACGCTGTACGGCAAGGAGGGCTTCCGCTTCACCTTCCGCCTCGCGGATACGTTGTTCCTTGACGGCTTCCGCACGAAGGATGGCTGCCTGCTTCTCACCTTCCGCAAGAGTGATGGCCGACTGCTTCTTACCTTCGGCGGTAAGTATGGCTTCACGCTTTTCGCGTTCGGCACGCATCTGCTTCTCCATGGCATCCTGTATGGACTGGGGAGGCATTATGTTCTTGACCTCAACACGGCTGACCTTGATGCCCCACTTATCCGTTGCTTCATCAAGGATCACTGTGATCTGTGAGTTGATGTCGTCACGGCTGGTCAGGGTCTCGTCAAGGGTCATGCTGCCGATTATGTTTCGAAGTGTTGTTGCCGACAGGTTCTCGATGGCGGCTATGGGACGCTCAACCCCGTAAGTGAAGAGCTTGGCATCAAATACGGAGAAGAATACCACCGAGTCGACCATCATCGTTACGTTATCCTTGGTGATAACGGGCTGGGGTTCGAAATCGGCGACCTGCTCCTTCAGGGAAACCTTTTTGACTATCCTGAAGAAGAAGGGAACCTTGAGGTGGAGACCTGCGGCCCATGAACTGTGGTATTTGCCGAGGAACTCGATGACCCAGGCGTTTGCCTGGGGAACTATGCATATTATCCTGACACATAAGATGATGAACAGGACAACAAGAATTAATAGAAGGAACAAACCGGTCATTTTATACTCCTTTCACATGTAACATGATCATACGGCCCTATAAGAGGCCTTTGACATTATACCATAAGAGAGGTGGATTTTTAACTGTTTTCCCTCTTTTTGCCCTTCCTTGTTTTTGAGGGGTAAATATGGTAGTATTTCGCATATGAGGAACCTTCTGTTCATATACAATCCAAAGGCCGGTAAGGGGAATATTGCAAACCATCTCGATGCCATTGTAGACATCTTTACAAAGGCCGGCTACAGAGTGACCATATATCCCACCCAGTGCCGGGGAGACGGTGAGGTGACGGCAAGAGAGTGGTCAAAGGATTTTGACAGGATAGTATGTGCCGGCGGAGACGGTACCCTTGACGAGATAGTAACGGGTCTTATGACGTCCGGCGTCAGGATCCCAATAGGCTATCTGCCGACGGGATCAACGAATGATTTCGCAAGGAGCATAGGCATTCCCAGGACTCCAAAGAGAGCGGCCCAAAGGGCTGTTTCGGACAATCTCTTCAAATGCGATCTGGGGAAGTTCAATGACAGGTACTTTGTATACGTTGCGGCTTTCGGTCTCTTTACGGATGTTACCTATGAGACGGATCAGGGTATGAAGAACATATTCGGCTATACGGCATACGTGGCAGAAGCCATCAGAAGGTTGCCGGCAGCAAGGTCCATCCCTTTACGGATCACCTATGACGACAAGGTCATAAAGGACAGCTTTATAGTGGGACTTGTCACCAATTCGGATTCGGTCGGCGGCATGAAGGCCATACCGGGACCCGATGTGGAACTTGATGACGGCATATTTGAGGTCATGCTCATAAGAGAGCCGGACAGCATACTGGATTATAACCTCATAGGGCCGGCGATACTCGACAGAAGGATAAGATCGGATAATGTCATCTGTTTTAAGTGCTCAAGGCTGTCCTTCGAATCCGATGAGCCCATTCCATGGAACCTCGACGGTGAGTTCGGAGGGATGGCGGACAGGGCAGAGATAATCAACATGCATGAAGCAGCGGAGTTTGTCATATGACGGGACTTGTTCTCGAGGGCGGAGCCATGCGGGGCCTTTTTACCGCGGGAGTGCTCGATGTCCTCATGGAAAACGGGATAAGGTTTGATAATGTTATCGGAGTGAGCGCGGGCGCCTGCTTCGGATGCAATTATGTATCCGGACAGACCGGCAGGACCATCCGTTATAACATGAAGTACGCAAAGGATAAGAGGTACTGCAGTTTTTCATCTCTTATAAAGACCGGGGATATCTTCGGGGCCGAGTTTTGCTATCATACCCTTCCCGTGGAGCTTGACAGGTTTGACGAGGAGGCTTTTGTGGCCTCGGGCATTCCCTTTTATGTTGTGGTCACCGATGTTGATACCGGTGAAGCGGGATATCACCTGATGAAGGATGCCTCCTATGAGGAGCTTGAGTGGATGAGGGCTAGTTCCTCCATGCCCCTTGTGTCCAACATAGTCCATATAGGCGGAGGAAATTATCTTGACGGAGGAGTATCGGATTCGATCCCCCTTAAGGCTTCGGAGGCACTGGGGTGCAAGCGGAACGTGACCGTTCTTACAAAGCCCCGGGGCTACAGGAAGAGCCCGGACAGGACCATGCCCCTTGTAAGGCTCAAATACAGGGCATACCCGGCTCTCGTCCATGCGATGCAGATAAGACATATAAGTTATAACGACCAGTTCGAATACTGCTTAAGGCGGGAAAAGGAGGGGGACAACTTCGTCATATGTCCCAAATCCCCCCTGCCATTAGGACACCTGTGCCATGATCCTCTTGTCATGAGAGAGGCCTATGAGCTTGGAAGAAGCGAAGCAACGGAACTCATGCCTGCCCTTGAACGTTTTCTCGGTTTGGGATAAAATCATATATATGCGTAATATAGCTTTTTTTCTTGGTGAACTACAATTAGATACGCAGCGTAAGGTCCTTGAAGGAATAGCCGAGGCGGCAAAGGAAGACGGCAACAATATTGTCGTTTACTGTCTGACACTCTCGGTCGATGATGATTTCAACGAGGGTGAGAGCGCTGCCATGCTCCATGATGATTTTTCGGTCTATGACGGCTTTATCATCTATGCGGAGAGCATCTACTCGGAGAAGATCAGGCAGGTAGTCATCGACAAGATATTAAGCCAGAACAAGCCGTGTGCCTCCATAGATTTTCCCATAGACGGCATGATAAATGTCAGCAGTGACAACGAGAGCGCCATGCGGGCCCTTTCAAAGCATCTGATCGAGGAACACGGCATCAGGATCGTCAATTACATAGGCGGTCCGGAGGATTCGATAGATGCCGTCATCCGTAAGCGGGTCTTCTCGGAGGAGATGGAGAAGGCGGGAATGGTGCTTGACGAGAGACGGTGCTATTCGGGAGATTACTATGCCAGGAGCGGAAGGGCTGCTGTAAGGCATTTTGAGTCCATGGGTCTTCTCGAAGCCGATGCATACGTATGTGCCAATGACCAGATGGCCCTCGGAGCATTTTATGCCCTCAACGACAGGGGGATACGCGTTCCGGAAAACACCATACTGTCCGGATACGACAACATCTTCGAGGCTGCCAACCATTACCCCCGTATCACCAGTGTCAACCGCTTTGAAAAGAAGATAGGTGAGACCGCCTACAAGAACGTTATCCGTGCCATAGAAAAAAAGAGATATGATGCCGATCCCGTGATATCATCCCAGGCTGTTTTTGCCGAGAGCTGCGGATGCAATGCCGTGCGTCCGGTCAACCACCGGCTTGTCGTAAACCAGTATTCGCGCAACAAGCTCCGCGAGGCAAGATATGCGGAGATGATAAGCGAGCTGACGGTTGAGCTGACAAATGCAGTGTCCATTGAGGAGATATGCACCTCGCTAAAGAGCCGTATACCGGAGCTTGGAGGGGATGCCTTTGTGATCAGCATGTTTGATGACCCGGAGAGTACGGATCTTACAACTTCACCCGTAAGCGGTATATCATACAGGAACGGGGAGTTCCTTAACATAGTAAATGAGACGGCTCTCGAACGCCACCCCAAGTTCGATCCGGATAAGGGCGGCAATCTCTTTATAGTATATTCACTCCATTACAGGGACCGGTTCTACGGTCTGGCATCCATACGCAATTCCACGATGCCTCTCTTTTCGGAGTTCTACAGGGTCCTTATGATGACCCTTTCATCAGCCTTTGAGCAGGTCCACAACGTGCGCAAGATGCAGAAGATGATCAAGACCCTTGACGAGATGTGGGTGTTCGATCCCATGACACACGTTTATAACCGTGCGGGCTTTTTCAAGTTCTCCGAGAAGATCATGCAGGAAGCCGCCACCTTACGTGAGAACATGTACTTTATCTTCCTGGATCTTGACGGCCTCAAGAAGGTAAATGATGCGCTCGGACATGAGATGGGAGACAGGATGATATGCGACATGGCTGATGTATTGCGCAAGATACGCAATAAGGACGAGCTCCTTATGAGGTACGGCGGAGATGAATTTGTCATGTTCGGCAAGGGCAGGAGTGACAGTGAAGTTGAGGAGAGCATCGAGAGGATACGGAAGGCCATGCGTGAGCTGAACGAAATTGATGATGAGGAAAGAAGGTACACCCTTGATGCCAGCATAGGCTATCACATGGTCCCCTATAACAATAACAAGCCGCTTTCCAGCCTGATAGAGCTGGCGGACCAGGAAATGTACAAGGAAAAAAGGGCAAAACACAAGAGGTGACGCTGTCACCTCTTTCTTATCTCTATACTGCCTCCGTTTGTCAGATCCCTGCCGTCGAGCAGGAGGAGCTTTTCGGCCAGAAGCCTTGAGAAGCCGGCGAAGATCGTGCACATGATGATAAGATCCGAAGTGTCGGTCGCACTTTCTTCGATGATCTCGGCATGGTCGAGTATGGGTCCTGCGACCAGACGGATCTGCTTGAGGAAATATCCCTTTGTCTGCTGGTGCTTGTCAGAGTATCTGTCATATATGGCGCGGACCTCATCACCCGGGATGTTCATGGGTATTATGCGGGATATGACCGCTATCGGGAGTATCTGCTTCATGGTACATATCATAACAAGATAAGCTATATGCTCCCTGTAGTATTTCTTCTTGATGGGCTCGGGCATGATCTTGGTACGGACGTAATTGTTGATGGTGGCGGCCGTGATGATCTGCTCGTCCTTAAGTTCCGGAGGCAGGTAATCAAGATATTCCTTAAGGAGTATTATGACCTGCTCCATATAAAGGCCGATGTCAGGTATTTCGTTCCAGCCCGGAAGCTTGAAGTCCTCCAGATATTTTTCCCAGCGGCGGAGCTTTCCCGCAACAAGTTCTTTGTCAAAATTCATTTCATATTCTCCGGTCATATATTTTTATAGATTACATTATACCAAGATAAAGTCTAGATTTCATCTATTTTTTTCTATTGACATAGTTATGCACACTTGATAATCTAATGTAGTAGATTAGATGGTGTGCTTGACTTGTATAAGTTGGAGGAAATATGAATAATTATGTGATCATGTCGGATACCGGATGCGATATAGAGTTCGATACCCTTAAGGAGTGGGAAGTAGGATTTCGCGGGCTGACCTTCCATTTTGAAGGAGATCAGGAGCACAAGGAAGGAGATATGTCCAAGAAGGAATTCTACACCAGGATGAGAGCCGGAGAGGTGAGCAGGACGAGCGCCGTCAACTCACAGAGCTTTAAGGAACTCTTCGAGGAGGACCTCAAGAAGGGACATGACATCCTTTACATAGGATTTTCATCGGGTATAAGTGCCACGTCCAATTCCGCTGAAATGGCGGCCAATGAGCTGAGGGATGAATACCCGGACCGTAAGCTGATAACCATAGATACACTGTCGGCTTCGGCAGGCCAGGGACTGATGCTCTACTATGCGGTCGAGAAGAAGAAGGCCGGGGCAGGTATAGAGGAAAACGCACAGTATATAAGGGAGATGATACCCAAGCTCGCACACTGGTTCACTGTGGAAGACCTGGTATACCTAAAGCGGGGCGGAAGAGTGAGCGCTGCTGCGGCTTTTGCAGGCGGAGTACTGGGCATCAAGCCCGTCCTTCATGTTGATGATGACGGACGTCTGATCAATATGATGAAGGTCCGTGGAAGAGAGCAGTCACTTAAAGCCATTGCCAAAAAGTATATTGAGAACGCACTCGATCCCAAGGGAAAATATTTCATTTCACATGGAGACTGCTTTGAGGATGCAAAGCTTCTTGAGAGCATGATCGTTGCCGAGGGCGGGAGCGAATGTGCCCTTATAACCGAGATAGGAATGATAATAGGGTCACATGCCGGACCCGGTACCATCGCTCTTTTCTTCCTCGCGAACGGAAGGTAGGTCTTCATTGGGAGTTGAAGCGAAGAAACGCTTTGCCACGTAGATGGCCGGAGGCACCGACAGGATGTAGGCAAGAGGCTGGGCCTCCTGAACACCGGCAAGTCCCCGGATAAGAGGCAGGATAAATAAAAGAGGAACAAGGATTACACCCCCGCGAAGTGATGACAGCACGGTCGCGGGGATTTTTTTGCCGCTTGACTGCATGAGCATCTCCGTGATCATGACAATGGGCATAAAGAGCTGGGATACGCACTGGAGCTGCAAAGCCCTTGTACCTATCTCTATAACTGCCGGGTCATCCCTGAATACCCGGATCAGTCCTCCCGAGAATACCATGGCAAATACGGTAAGAACCGCAAGGACCACCATGGAAAGTATAAGGGTAAATCTGTATGCCTGGCGCTGACGTCTGAATTTGCCGGCTCCGTAATTGAAGGCGCATACGGGCTGAAAGCCCTGGCCGATACCAAGCGCTATGGCAAAGAGGAAGAAGGCTATGCGGGTAACTATGGTCATGGCGGATACACCCGCATCCCCTGCATACTCCGCCGCCTTGAAATTGACAAGTATGGTCGTAAAGCTGCCAAGGCCCTGACGCAGGAGAGAAGGAAAGCCGATCTCCGTTATCTCAAGGAGAACCCCGCCAAGCGGCCTTATAAAGGAAAAGGACAGTCTTGCCTGGGTTCTGCCGGATATGAACATGTAGAAGAGTATGGTAAAGCCTATGAACTGGGAAATGGCCGTGGACAGTCCGGCGCCGGCCGTTCCCATGCCCATGCCGAAGATGAAGAGGGCATCGCCGCCTATGTTTAGTATACCTCCGGTAAGGAGGCCTATCATACCCAGCTTTGCCTTGCCCTCGTAACGAAGGAGGTTGTTCAGGGTGAAACTGGAGGTGCAGAAGGGGGCCACAAACATTATGTTGTTCAGATAGGCTTTGGCATGCGGGGCAATGGTAGGAGTGCTGCCCAGCATGTTTATGAGGGGGTCTTCAAATATAAAACCGAAAACGGCTATCAGTATGCCGCAGGTAAAAGATGCGGCAAAGCCTGTGGATGCGACTATGTCGGCCGCCCCCTTATCCCTGGCTCCGAGCTTTCTTGCCACAAGGCTTCCGGCACCCTGGCCGAACATGAAGCCGAAGGCCTGCATGATGGCCATGAAACCGAAGACTATGCCTACTGCTCCACTCTGGGAGGTCCCCAGGGTTCCAACGAAGGCGGTATCAACGAGATTGTATATGGTCGTCACCATCATGCTCAAGATGGTGGGGATTGCGAGGGTGATGATAAGGCGGGGGATGGGACGCTTTGTCATCATGTCATATTGGGCTTTTGAGGTGTCTGTCGTACTCATAAAGGATATTATAGCACAGTATGGCAAGGGACGGGGGAGACGGCCGGCCAGAGCATTCCCGCCGGGACGCGCTCCCGCTCGTGTTCCGGCGCAGCGGTACATAAGCCGGCAAAATACACCGGCCAAGTACCGGCGCCTCCACATGGTCCCTGCGGAAACACTCTGTCCGGCCGAAGATAATGTATGACGACCGGCCGGACTGTGGTATAATATGCCCTATGAATACAACATTATGCTATATAAAGAATGAAAAGAACGAATATCTGCTCATCCACAGGACCGGAAAGGAGAACGACCTTAACGGGGGCAAGTGGATAGGGGTAGGTGGTAAGTTCGAGGAGGGCGAGACTGCCGATGAGTGTGTCTGTCGCGAGGTCTTCGAGGAGACCGGCCTGACACTTACCCGGTACAGGCTGTGCGGCCTTGTCAAGTTCATATCAGACACCTGGGAAGATGAGGATATGTATCTTTACTATGCGGACGGATACAAAGGAGAGGCCAGAAGTTCATGTGATGAAGGAGAGCTTAGCTGGGTGCCGGCCGATAAGGTACTTACTCTTCCTACCTGGGAAGGTGACAGGTATTTCGTTGGCCCCCTTTTAGAAGGCAGGAAGCAGATAGACATGGTTGTTGAATACAGGGGAGATGAGCTTGTAAGATGCGAAGATCTTACCGAGAAGATCGAAACCATAAGGTCTGATAATCTGTCATGTCCGCACGGGTTTTCGACCCGGAGGGGCGGAGTGAGCAGCGGCATGTTCGCAACACTGAACCTTGGTCTTTACAGGGGCGATGAGAAGGCCAGGGTTGCCGAGAACTGGAGGAGGTTTCTGGCATCTGCCGGTATATATAAGGACAGGATCGTGTGCGGCAGGCAGGTGCATGAAAATACGGTGTGCATTGCCGGCAGGGATGATGCCGTATGTATATACTCGGACAGCTTTAAGAATGTATGCGACGGTTATGTAACAGCCACAAGGGGCCTGCCCCTTGCCATATTTTCATCCGACTGTATACCTTTGCTCATGGAGGATGTAAGAGCCGGCATCGTGGGAGCCATACACTGCGGGTGGAGAAGTGTCGTTGCCGATATAATAAAAAATGCAGTGGATGCTTTCGTATCTCTGGGCTCAAGACCGGAGGACATACATGCGGCAATAGGTCCCGCCATAGATAAATGCTGCTTTGAAGTCGGGGGCGAGGTGGTTGATGCTGCAGCTGCCCTTATAGGGGATGAAGCCGGTAAATATTACAGGGCACGAGGCGATAAGTTCATGCTGGATCTTAAGGGAGTTGTAAAGGAAAGAATGAAAATGCTTGACATTTCCGAAAAACATATTAACATACTAGGGGAATGTACCATGTGCCGTCCCGACAGGTTTTTCTCCCACAGGGGGATGAAGGGGAACCGGGGAAGCCTTGCGAGCATTATAATGCTGCCCGAAGAGTAAGATCATAAATGTCTGATATGCAGGGCATATAAGAGGAGATTGGAAATGAATGAGAAACTGCAGCTTTTTGTAAGATCGGCAATGTTTGCCGCCATCGTCTGCATAGCGACCATGGTGATCAGGATCCCGATCGCTGCAACAGGCGGTTACGTTAATATAGGGGATACGGCAGTCCTGCTGTCGGCCTGGATACTGGGCAATCCCTACGGGGCAGCTGCCGCCGCGCTGGGATCTGCCCTTGCGGATATACTGTCCGGTTATGTGATCTACGCTCCCGCAACTGCCATCATAAAGTTTGCCATGGCATGGCTGGGCTTTGTGGTCTGCCGGGCCATGACGGATAAAAACGTCCACAGGTTTGCGGTTTATCTTGTCAGCAGCATAGTAGCGGAGCTTATCATGATAGCCGGATATTTTCTCTTCGAGAGTACCTTTATGGGATACGGCATGGGGGCTGTAGCCGCCATACCGGGCAATGCCATTCAGGCTGCGGTATCCCTTATACTTGCCAATGCCCTGATCCAGGTCCTGTCCGGAGTCCTCAGGGTCCGCGGCATTATCCGATAGGGGACTTGCGGTAGATTATATCGTCTCTTGAAGGACCGTTGCTTATCATGGTGATGGGGTATCCGATCTTCTTTTCTATGAACTCTATGTATCTGCGGCAGTTTTCGGGAAGAGCATCATAGTCGCGTATGCCGGCTATATCGCACTTCCAGCCGGGAAGGGTTTCGTAGACCGGCTTTGCCCGGGACAGAAGCCTTGTTACGGGGAAACGGGTCGTTACCTGACCGTCTATCTCATAACCGACACATACCGGTATCTCGTCCAGATAACCCAGAACATCAAGAACCGTAAATGCAACATCGGTCGTACCCTGGAGGGCGCATCCGTACTTTGATGCCACGCAGTCGAACCAGCCCATGCGCCTGGGCCTTCCAGTCGTGGCACCGTATTCACCGCCATCGCCTCCGCGGCGGCGCAGTTCATCGGCAACGGCTTCGTCTTTTATCTCACTGACAAATTCACCTGCACCGACTGATGAAGAATAAGCCTTGCAGACCGAGATGACCTGTTTTATCTCATAGGGCGGTATTCCGCAGCCGACGGCCCCGTATGCCGCAATTGTATTTGATGAGGTCACCATGGGATATATACCGTGGTCGCAGTCCTTTAAGGTTCCGAGCTGGCCCTCGAGAAGGATAGTCTTGCCTTCTTTTAAGGCATCCCTTAAGTATGAGGAAACATCGCAGACGTAAGGGGCTATCATATCACGGTACTGCATGAGTGTCCTGTATGTATCATCAACGTCTATGGGGTCTTTATGATAGAGGTGTTCAAGAAGGATGTTCTTCTGGACGGTCACATTCCGGATCTTTTCCTTGAGGTTGTCCTCACTGTCCCACAGGTCACTTACCTGAAAGCCGATCTTGGCAAACTTGTCCGAATAGAAGGGAGCTATGCCGGACTTTGTCGAGCCGAAGGATCTGCCCCCGAGACGTTCCTCTTCATATCTGTCAAAGGCTATATGGTATGGCATGATCATCTGGGCCCTTTCGGATATGAGGATGATGGGCTTGGGAACCCCTTTTCCCACTATGGTATCAATCTCATCCATCAGGATGGGTATGTTAAGAGCAACGCCGTTTCCTATGACGTTTACGGTATTCTCGTTAAATACTCCGGAGGGAAGGGTATGGAGAGCGAACTTCCCGTATTTGTTCTTTATGGTATGGCCGGCATTGGCACCGCCCTGAAAGCGAACGACAACATCTGCGTTCTGGGCGAGCATGTCCGTGATCTTTCCTTTTCCCTCATCACCCCAGTTGGCTCCGACAACAGCTTTTACCATGACATATCCTCCTTATGGCCGGTCCGTCATAAAATACCGGACTTTTGACAAAAATAAAAAAGAGTACCATAAACACAGCTATGGCCCCTTTGCCCAAAAAGAAATATATACTTCGAAGATATAAAAGTCAACATAAGAAATGAATAAGTAAAGAAATGGCCGGTACTTATCTAATGATATAGACGTATAAAGCCTGTATATTGTATAATAACCGAGTCAGGTCTTTGGCTTAAACCATGTCGTCAAGGAGGTATATTTGTTTTATGTATAGATCAATATTGAAAAAGATGATCTCTCTAACGTGTGCTGTCGTTATAGCAGCCCCGATAAGTGTATCTGCGGCCCTGCCGGTCGATGATCACGACAATCTCACAAAGGATGTTGATGTGATCGCTGCAAACGAAGTGATCAACAGTACGAACGGTCATAATGTCGGGACCAACAACGGAAGCATCAGTGAGGTTTCCGAAAAAAGCACGGTCACAACAAACAAGGGGGATATCACAAATAATCTGGGCACCGTCAAAGAAAATGCCGAAGACGGTGATATTCTGATCAACAGAGAGGTGGTCGGCTCCAATGCCGGTAAGGTAACAAGAAACTACGCAAAGGTTGTTAATGACGGAGGCAGGGTCAAGATCAATTATGCCGGTGCAGAGGTAACAAATAACAGCGGAACGGTGGAAGCAAATCTTCACAACAGCGATGGCAGTGCAGGCACCGTTACAGGTAAGAGCGCTTCAAAGGAAATGTTTGAGATCGCTATCGAAGATTCGGACAACGGAGAAGAATGGGATGATATGAAGGTCAGCGGTCCCGAAGCAGCATATCATAGTGAACAGCTGCCCGACTGGAAAGTTTGGGTATGGGAGGGCGGATACATTGATGTTTCTGCCAGAGACAGGGGTAAGATCATCACAAAGCTCGGATCGTCAGATCACCCTGAGTGTATAAGCAAACGGGGGAAAGGTGTCTGGAGGATACAGGGCCTGAAGGATATTATCACTATAAATGATGTTGTTATTGAAGATGATCCTCATCCTTCGCCCGAGCCCGGACATGATGACGATGATGATAAAGAGATCAAAGCTGCAGCAGTCAACCCCGATACCGTTGAAGGGTTTATGGCCATAAACGGACAGCCGGTATACGGGCTTGCGATGGGGAAGACCAAACAGGGTCCTGCCGCACAGGCAGTCTTTAATGCTGACCGTACAGCCGGATGGAAGGAAGTATTTTCTTTCAACATGGCCATAAACGGCAAGGTTGACGATACCGTAAAGAACGGAGTGCTGACGATCATCGTTCCCATGGAGTACCGGAAGGGCGGCAGAGCATTCGCCGTCATGGCACTCGACAAGAACGGCAGGACCCGGACATATGCCGATACTGATATGAACCCTGCCACAGTTACCGCGGCCGTCAACTTTGAGGGCTATGCGTTCTCGTTGATCTATAGGGATTAACCCGTATATTACAGGAGGGTATATGGACCGACAAAAACTGTTCCGTAAGGAAACTCTTGATAAATTACAGTCACCGGAGCAACTCGATGATTATATAAAAGTCACCACGCCCTCAATGTGGATGATCCTTACGGCGGTCATCATCCTTCTTGCAGGTATATTTATCTGGGCAGTTTTCGGTACGGTCACGATCAATACGGATACCGGAAGAAAAACTGTTGCACCGATCACCTATATCATCAGATAGGAAGGGGCGTGGATGTTCAGACGTAAAGCAAACAACGCGCCCATAGCAAATGGTGTTGCAAAAGTACCCGTGATCATGCAGATGGAGGCCCTTGAATGCGGAGCCGCCTGCCTTGCCATGGTACTGGCATATTACGGGAAGTGGATCCCGCTTGAGCAGACCCGTAAGGACTGTGGGGTATCAAGGGACGGGTCCAGGGCCGGAAATATTGCACGTGCGGCGAGAGCATACGGCCTCAAAGCCCAGGGATACAGGTACAGTCCGCAGAGGCTGAAGGAAAAAGGTAATTTCCCCTGTGTGATCCACTGGAACATGAATCACTTTGTGGTCTTAAAAGGCTTTAAAGGCGGCAATGCATATCTTAATGATCCTGCCCGGGGGACCGTTACCGTTTCAGAGGAAGAATTCAACACCTCTTTCACAGGCATATGTATAATATTCGAGCCCGATGAGGGATTTGAACCTTCGGGAAAACCTGCAAGTGTGAAAGCGTTTGCCGCAAAACGACTGAAGGGGACCGGCGGTGCCGTTGCTTTTGTTACAATAACAACGGCTTTGGCTGCTTTTTTTTCGATCCTGATGTCGGGACTGTCGAGATTCTTTATGGATGATCTCCTTTCGGGCGAAAATCCCGCACTTGTGATCCCTTTTCTTATTCTGATCAGTTCTGTTGCTTTTCTTCAGATAGTTTCCGAATGGATAAGGACAATATATTCACTTCGCATAAGCGGAAAGTTCGCAGCTATAGGAAATGCGACATATTTCTGGCATGTGCTGTGTCTTCCGATGGAGTTCTTCTCGCAGAGGATGGCCGGAGACATAGAGGGCAGACGCCGCAGCAATGCCGGGATCGCGGACTCGCTCATAAATATGATCGCTCCTTTGTTTATCGATTCGGCAATGCTTGTTTTCTATCTGGTGGTAATGCTCCGGTATTCCGTAAGCATGACAATGGTCGGCATATCTTCGATACTGATAAACTTCATTCTGACAAGGATAATCAGCAAAAAGAGGGTAAATATAACCCGTGTTCAGATGCGGGATGAATCAAAACTGATATCGGCCACCTCCAGCGGTATCAATATGATAGATACAATAAAGAGCAGTGGGGCTGAAAACGGGTATTTCCGCAAATGGGCAGGTTATCAGGCAAGTGTTAACACCCAGAACGTCAGATTTGAGAGGCTTGGGGCATCTATCGGTACCATTCCGGAGATCGCAACAGCGGTAGTCAATGATATCATCCTCATCATGGGAGTGTATCTTGTGATAAAGGGTAAGTATACACCCGGTATGGTCATTGCATTTCAGGGATTTCTGTCAGGCTTTCTTGCTCCGGCCAGATCATTCGTCAATGCCGGTAAGAGTATTCAGGAAATGAGGAGCCAGATGGAGCGTATCGAGGATGTAATGGAATATCCGAGAGACGAAAACCTGGCCGTTGATGTAAATCCTTCCACCTCGGAGCCTAAAGACAAGCTTTCCGGAAACATTTCAATACAACATGTCACGTTCGGATATGCCAGGCTTGCACCTCCGCTCATAGAAGATTTTAACCTTGAACTTAAAAGCGGAAAAAGTGTGGCTATAGTCGGATCTTCAGGGTGCGGGAAATCCACCATCGGGAAGCTGATAAGCGGCCTTTATCAACCGTGGAGCGGACAGATACTGTATGACGGAAAACACATTAAGGAAATAGACAGAAATATCTTTACCGGATCAGTTGCTGTTGTTGATCAGGATGTCATCCTTTTTGAGGATACGATATCAGCAAATATTAAAATGTGGGACGACACCATTGAAGATTATGAAATGATCATGGCAGCCAAAGATGCACAGCTGCATGAGCACATAATGAACAGGGATGGCGGTTACAATTACAGGCTCTGCGAAAACGGAAGGGATCTTTCGGGCGGACAGCGGCAGCGTCTAGAGATAGCACGTGTACTTGCCCAGGATCCCAGACTGATAATACTTGACGAAGCAACAAGTGCTCTTGATGGCAAGACCGAGTATGAAGTCATCCGTTCCATCAAAAGACGTGGAATAACCTGCATCGTCATTGCCCACAGACTTTCAACCATAAGAGACTGTGATGAGATAATCGTTCTTGATCGCGGAAAGGTCATAGAACGGGGCCGGCATGAGACGCTTATGAATAATAACGGAAGATACAAAGAACTGGTAACATGCGAATGATCGGATAATAATATGATCAATTGGGTTGAAGAACAGATAAATTCAAGAGAGAAGGCGGACCGGGAGGCTTTTGAGGCTTCCTGTATCAGGATCGCGGGATCCGTTATGGGAAGGCGCCTTTCGCTCGCCCTTAATGATGAGAGGGAGCGGACAAAGGATGCTATCGGAAACATCCTGAATTATTATCATGTCAAAATGATCGAGATCCCCGGCGCCTTAAAGAAAGTTGATGAAGTGCTCGAATACCTGCTTCGCCCGCATGGGATAATGACAAGGACCGTCAGACTGGCACGCGGCTGGCGCAAAGACGCTTCGGGGGCATTGCTTACAACATATTCGGCTGACGGGCAGCCTGTTGCGCTTATCCCGAGGGAGTTTACCGGCTACAAATACCTTGATCCCGTAACCGGAGCATATAAAAAAGTAACCTCGCATACGGAAAGTCTCTTTTCCGATGAGGCGGTCGCTTTTTATAAGCCCTTTCCGTTAAAGAAGCTGGGGTTTAAGGAAATACTGATCTATATATTTGACAACATAAACAGAGGAGCCTTTATCACATATCTCGCCTTTGCGGGCCTGGTATCCCTTATCGGTATGCTCCTGCCCTGGATAAACAGGATGCTGTTCTCCGATGTCATTGAGAGCGGAAGTATCCGGGCGCTTATAGCCATAGCGGTATTTATGATAAGTGTATCCGTGAGCGTGATCCTGTTCGGCGGGATCAAAAGCCTGGTCCTGGGAAAGATATCCGTAAAACTTGACCAGAGTGTGGAGGCAGCTACCATGATGAGGATATTGTCCCTGCCTTCATCATTCTTCAAAAAGTATTCGACGGGTGATCTGACAAACCGTGTGGGATATATGAATGTTCTTATAACAAAGGTCGTCGACATAGGTATGTCAACAAGTGTGACCGCGCTTTTCTCCGTGGTTTATGTTTTTCAGATATTTCATTATACCCCGGCACTTGCAGCCCCTGCGGTCATATTGACACTTGTGACACTTGCTGTTGCGACAATGTCGATCCTTGCCTCCACACGTAAGAACAGAAAGCTTATGGAGACCGAGACGGTTGAGAGCGGTATGTCTTTTGCACTTGTATCCGGTATCCAGAAGATAAGGCTGTCCGGTTCCGAGAGGCGGGCATTTGCAAAATGGGGAAATCTTTATGCGAAGAATTCGGAGATCAAATATAATCCGCCCCTGTTTGTCAGGTATACAGCTATCATCAATATGACTATATCCCTGTTCGGGACTATCCTCCTTTATGCGGTGGCCATCGGTTCCGGCGTTTCGGTATCGGAGTACTATGCTTTCAATTCGGCATACGGGATGATGAGCGGGGCGATCCTTTCGCTTGCAGGTATAGCCGGGAGCATCTCGCAGATAATCTCGACGATCAAAATGGTACAGCCGATCATGGAAACCGTACCGGAGATAGCAGAGGATAAGCCCGTCCTGGAAAACCTGAGCGGAGCTATCGAACTGAATAATGTAACGTTTCGCTATCGCAATGATATGCCGAATGTCCTTGACAATATCACTCTGAAGATAAAGCCCGGACAGTATGTTGCGATAACCGGTAAGACCGGCTGCGGTAAATCGACGCTGCTCAGGATACTTCTCGGTTTTGAGACACCGCAGAAGGGTTCTGTGTATTATGACGGAAAAGATCTGAGAAACATCGATCAGAAATCTCTTCGCAGCCGTATCGGAACCGTGCTGCAGGACGGAAAACTCTTCTCCGGAGACCTGTTCACAAATATAGCCATATCCGCTCCGGGGCTGACCCTCGAAGAAGCCATGGAGGCTGCAAGGCTTGCAGGAATGGAAGATGACATAAGAGAAATGCCGATGGGTATGTTTACGCTTATTTCCGAAGGAAGCGGAGGTATTTCAGGCGGACAGAAGCAGCGCATCATGATAGCAAGAGCTATAGCACCGAAACCGAAGATACTGCTGTTTGATGAGGCAACGAGTGCACTCGACAATATCACCCAGAAGAAGGTTTCGGATTCCCTTTCATCTCTTAACTGCACACGTATAGTTATCGCACACAGACTTTCAACAATAAAGAATTGTGACCGGATCATAGTTCTTGATGAAGGACATATCGCAGAAGACGGTACTTACGATGAACTTATCGCACAAAACGGCGCATTTGCCGATCTTGTAAAGAGACAGCAGGTTGAAGGCGACTAAAGCAAAAACGGAGGAAGAATAATGACAGTTGAAAGCATTATTGAAGGAAGCAAAGCGACGATAAGGATGGAAGGGGAACTGAATGCCATGACCGCAAGCGAGCTTCAGGATGAAGTAAACGCGCTCCCGGCGGAAGTAGTCGATATAGATATCGATCTTACCTTGACGGATTATATTTCATCCGCGGGAATACGTGTATTTGTCGGTACAGCCAGAATGACAACTTCAAGAGGAGGAAAGTTCAGACTTTTGCATCCTCAGGAAAAAATATATGAGTTATTTAATATGACGGGACTTACAGATGCATTCACGTTTGTACAGTGAACAGGTGATGGACAGTCGGGAAAAAGAAGAAAAAGAAAACATCATACATTGGGCAGGCTTAATGCGGCTCCATGGTGATAATATGAAACGGGCCGTTGCCGCAACCTTGGTGGTTTTCAGCCTATCAATGATCATGATGGGAGCGGACTTCAGGCATTTTGAGATCTCAGCCGGGACGGTATTGTTCGAGTTTAACCTGAGGCTTGTGATAGTATCGGTAGCTGTGGGCGCACTTTTGTTTGGCCCGATCCGGGGCGGGATATTCGGCCTCTTTGTCGGAACCGTATCGCTTCTTCACGCGTATTATATACCGCTGGACGAAGAGGAAAAAAACCATGTTAATCCGATAGGGTTCGTTGTTGCGTTTGCTGTTGCCGGATTTCTGCTCGGAATGATCTTTTATCTGATCGTGAGCAGGATCAAAAGCGATACAAAGAAATGCATTGCCATGGTATGTTCCATCCTGGCAGTGTTTATGGCAGCAGATCTGACCCTGTATTTTGAATACCTGTTTATCATGGCCCCTGAATATATGAACAGGCAGATGACGATCCCCCAGGTCCTTTCCTACGTCAGGGGGGAATATATCAAAAGCTATGCGTTCGTTACGGCCGGTTTGGAAACCCTTTTTGCCGGAACGGCTGCTGTGGTGCTGTACCGCCTGATAGGCGATGACCAAAGAGCTTCCGCCGAGCGAAGTGTCCGACAGATCTTCACAACCCGGCTGTTTCTTATCGCCTTTAATGTCTTTATGATCGCTGCTGCCGTTCAGTTTTTCATGATCACTGACCGGCTCATAGAACAGAGCGTGAGCGATGCGGAGTACGATATCAGCCGGATGAGGAGGTATATTAAAGAGTTTGGGATAGATATTGATGAAGTGGCAAAAGGATATGATCCTGTAAATGATTTCGGAGTGGCTGTTTTCAAAGACGGTATTGCCGTAGGGGCCAATTCGGATTACCATCTGGGGCGGACCCTGGAAGAATTCTGCGGGGGATATTATTTTGGGGGATTTCCTACTGCCGGTGAATTCTTTGATCATCTGTCCGGGCAGAAGTACTTCACCATTTATTCCGAGGATTTTGCGGATGAAGGAAAAAATATATATACGTACAGCGTAGTAAGAAAGTTCGATGACATGTACTATATTGTCGTGTGTGATTCGAAAAAGGTCCTGAAGGGCAGAACTGCTTCACTTTACTGGTCACTTCTGATCACTTTCTCGATCCTTGCACTTACACTTATCACAACCCGGCTGCTTCTTGAACATGTAATAGTAAGCAGGATCGATAAAGCAAATGCTTCTCTTCATAAGATAACGGAAGGTGCTCTTGATGAACGGGTAGGTGTAGGCGGGTTAGTCGAGTTTTCAGCACTTTCGGAAGGCATCAATAAGACCGTGGAGTCGCTGGAGCGGTCCATGGATGAGATCAGTGAGCGTATCGAACGCGAGCTGTCTATAGCTGCGGATATCCAGGGAAATGCACTCCCGACCGATTTTCCGGCTTTCCCTGATATCGGATCGATGGATATATATGCATCTATGGATCCTGCAAGGGAGGTAGGGGGAGATTTTTACGATTTCTTCAGGATAGGAAAGGATAAGATAGGGATAGTGGTCGGCGATGTATCAGGTAAAGGGATCCCGGCTGCACTGTTCATGATGGCGGCCAAGACCGAGATACACTCATGTATGGAGTCCGGTATCGGGATAGATGAAGCAATAAAGAATGCCAACCTCAAACTGTGTGAAGGCAATGACGCGAATATGTTTGTTACGGTATTTGCCGGGGTATTCGATCATAAAACCGGTATCCTTCAATGCGTAAATGCCGGCCATAATCCGCCGCTTGTTTATCATGACGGCGGGTGGGAGTATGTCAGGAACAGATCAGGACGTATACTCGGCCTTTTTGCGGATACCGGATACAAAACGTTCACTATAAAGCTGTGTCCGGGTGATGCGATCTTTATATACACGGACGGTGTTACCGAGGCAAGGGACAGCGGGGGCGGATTTTACGAAGAAGAAAGACTTCAAAAACTGTTAAACGGTAATGGATACAGGGATTGCAAAGGCTTATTGAAACTTGTAAGAGATGATATCGCATCGTATTCGGATGGTGCCGAACAGGCGGATGATATAACAATGCTCGCGCTTAGTGTGACATGTTTGTGATATTATTTTGTGTATAATAAAGATAACTTAAAAGATCGGATTTCGAAAATGAGATATGGGATTTTTGATCTTCCGGGTGAAAATATGTAAAGGAAAATGGAGGGTTATGCTATGACATATAATAAAAAAGGGCAAACGGGCGAAGAGATGTTGTCGGATGAAGAACTCAATGAAGCCGGTGGGGGATTTGACTGGGACAAGGTGGACTGGGATAATCTGATCAGCCTGTGTAAAGTGCATAGTGGTCACTGTCCGTTTTGCGGAGCAGACGACGCAGACAGAATAGGATACGGACCTGAAGGATATCATCTCTACGAATGCGGCGGATGCGGAAGAGAATATCTGGGGCCGGCTTGATACTCGGGATAAGGAGGGAATTCAAATGGAAGAAAATAATAAGAATAAGACAGAGGTTGATAACGAAGAAGATAATACGACAGAAGAGATGATCTCGGACGAAGTGATGGATAATGCATCAGGAGGCCTTAGTGTACAGATGCCAAGAATAGATAATGAGAGATTTCAATAAGACCGTGGGAGCGGGCAGTAAGAAACAGCCGGGTAATAACCGGCTGTTTCTTATACCAATGCGAAAACATCACCGTTGGCCGGGGTATCGGCGCCGGGATCGGATCCGGATTTAAGTTCGGAATTAAGTTCGGAATTAAGCACGGATTTAAGCTCTGATCACAACTAAAGGATCCTCGGTTACAACCTCGGTTACAGACCGATTGATTTACTTCCGTTTTTGAATTATAATACCAACGGACAAAGGCGTCATGGGTAATTGTGTTCATGATGCCCTTTTTTATTAAATGTGGAAGCTGCCGCATATCTTGCGGCGACACCGGTAAAGGATCTAAGGAGAAGAATATGCGAAAAGAAGACATAATCAGGATGATAGAAGAGGAAGGCGTTGAGTTTATCAGGCTGCAGTTTACCGATATATTCGGAAGACTGAAGAACATTGCGGTAACACCGGGGCAGATGGATAAGGTCTTTGCCAACAGGTATTCTTTTTACGGGTCTGCCATGTTTGCAGACCGGTATGAATATGATGACAAGCTCTATCTCCATCCCGACTTAGAGACTTTCTCTATATTACCGTGGAGACCCCAGCAGGGCAAGGTAGCCAAGATAGTCTGCGATGTTTGCAAAAAGAACGGGGACCCTTTCGAGTACAGCTCCAGGTACATACTTTCAAATGCAGTAGCATATGCGGCACAGAAGGGTTATACCATGAATGCATATCCGGAGTGTGAATTCTTCCTTTTCCATGTGGATGACAACGGACTTCCGACCACGACGTCACATGAGATAGCGGAATACCTTGATGTGGGACCTTCGGATTTCGGTGAGAACGCCAGGCGCGATATAGTCCTTATGCTTGAAGACATGGGATTTGATATCGAGTCCTCGCACCACGAATATGCCCCTGCCCAGCATGAGATCGACTTTAAGGAAGATGAGGCCATGGCTATGGCGGACAGCATACAGACCTTCAAGTTCGCCGTAAGGAGCATAGCAAAAAGGTTCGGCATGTATGCGACTTTCATGCCTAAGCCCAGGCAGGATGTGGCGGGCTCCGGCATGCATATACACTTAAAGCTCATGAAGGACGGGGTAAACGTCTTTAAAGGCAGCGACGGGGAGCCTTCGGACGAGGCCTACTGGTTCACGGGCGGTATCATGACGCATGCAAGAGCCATGTGTGCCATTAGTAATCCTTCCGTGAATTCTTACAAGAGGATACTTGCGGGCAACTGGGCTCCGGATCTGGTGACATGGGCAGATCACGGGGAAAGAGCCCTTGTTGTTATAAACAAAGAGCCCGATGATGTGAGCATAGAGTTAAGATTCCCCGACGGGTCCGCCAATCCCTACCTTCTCTTTGCCGCAGCCCTTGCGGCCGGAATTGACGGAATCAGCAAAAAGACGGCACCCGGATGCAGGGCTGACAAGGTGTCAACAGAGGAGGTCGAAGCCCTTCCCGAAGACCTCAAGGAAGCCGTTACGGAACTGGGCAAAGACCAGGTGCTGGTCAGTGCATTGGGACCTGATTTCATCAGGATATACACCAGGATCAAAAGGGATGAGTGGAGAGACTTCATGAGCAGGGTCACCCGGTGGGAGATCGACAATTATCTGACCAGGATATGATAAGGCAGTGATCACGATAAGTCAGATAAGGAGACGATATGGGCGCAATTCTGGTGGCAATGCCCAAACATGACGACTCTTGCCGGATAGCCGATATCATTAAAAGAAGCGATATCTGGGAAGAAGTCTACATATGCGATACCGCGTCCGAAGTCTTGAGAAAGATCGAGGATATGGATATAAGCCTTGTGGTCTGTACGCGGAGAATGCGGGATATGGGGTATGAGGAACTCTACAACTATCTGCCCGCAAATATCAACATGCTTCTGCTTACGAAAAACATGGAGGCGGGTCTGTATTCGGGCAACATCATTATGCTTTCACTTCCCTTTAAGACGGCGGATTTTGTCAACAGCATAAGGATGCAGCTGCCGGTCTCATACAGGAGACATGACAGGAAAAAGACCGTACGTTCAGACGGTGACAGGCTTACCATAGATGAAGCCAAGCGGCTTCTTATGGACAGGAACAACATGACGGAGCCCGAGGCATACAGGTATCTTCAGAAGAACAGCATGGATATGGGACGGACTATGGCGGAGACGGCCCATATGATATTGTCATTGGGAGAACATTAGGACAGGGAATGCAGGGAGCGAAAGGGCCGGATAAGAGAGTTTGGATCGGAGGGAAAAATGGTCAGGATCAACAGTGATTACGGGAAACTACAGGGAAGCTACCTTTTTTCGACGATAGCGAAGAAGGTGGGTCAGTACAGTGAGGAGCAGCCGGACAGGAAGATAATAAGGCTGGGTATAGGTGATGTGACAAGACCGCTGACACCGGCCGTGATAAAGGCCCTTCATGAGGCCGTTGACGAGATGGGAGAAGAGAAGACCTTCCGGGGCTATGCGCCGGACCTTGGTTATGATTTCCTGCGAAAGGCCATATGCGACAATGATTACAGATCAAGAGGCTGCGATATAGGACAGGATGAAATCTTCGTATCCGATGGGGCAAAGCCCGATTCCGGGAACATACAGGAGATATTCGCAAAAGATGACAGGATAGGGGTATGCGATCCGGTATATCCTGTCTATATCGATTCAAACGTTATGGCCGGGCGGACAGGCGACTATGACATAAAAAGCGGAAGATACGCCGGAGTGGTATATCTTGACTGTACAAAAGAGAACGGATTTTGCCCGGATCTTCCCGAAGAGGACTGCGATATCATTTATCTGTGCTCACCCAACAATCCGACGGGTACGGCCCTTACAAAGGACCGGCTTCAGGACTGGGTGGACTATGCCAATAAGAAGGGGTCTGTCATCATATTTGATGCGGCCTACGAGGCTTATATAAGTGATGAGGATGTCCCTCATTCCATCTATGAATGTGAGGGGGCAAGAGAATGTGCCATAGAGCTTCATTCATTTTCAAAAAATGCGGGCTTTACCGGGCTGCGGCTGGGATATGCCACGGTTCCCAAGGACTTGAAAAGAGAAGGGGTAAGCCTTAATACACTCTGGGCAAGACGCCATGCCACCAAGTATAACGGGGCTCCCTACATAGTACAGCGGGCAGGCGAGGCGGTATACTCCTATGAAGGCAGGAAGGAGATAAGAGGCCTTGTTGACTATTACATGGAAAATGCCCGCGTGATCAGGTCGGGACTTGAGAAGGCGGGATATGAGGCCTATGGAGGTGTGAACTCTCCTTATATATGGATGAAGACACCCGAGGGTATGTCGAGCTGGGATTTCTTTGACTATCTCCTCCGGGAGGCAAATGTTGTGGGAACACCGGGTGTGGGCTTTGGTTCATGCGGGGAAGGCTACTTTCGCCTGACGGCTTTCGGAAGTCATGAGAATACACGGGAGGCCGTTGACAGGATATGCAGGCTGTAAAGTTTTTGCGGAGAGGATAAAAGGGGACTTAAGAAGGAGGAGACAGTATGTGCGGTATAGTAGGATATGTTGGAGGAGAGCAGGCGGCTCCTGTGCTGCTTGGGGGACTGGCAAAGCTTGAATACAGGGGATATGATTCTGCCGGGCTGGCAGTCCGGGACGGGGAAAACCCTGCAGTCGTGGTCAAGACTACCGGAAAGCTCAACAACCTTATAGAGAAGACCGATGAGGGAAGAGCCCTTACGGGTACATGCGGCATAGGCCACACAAGGTGGGCGACCCACGGAGGCCCCAGCCAGACCAATGCACATCCCCATGTGTCGGGCAACTGCACCAATTCAGGGTCGGGGGTCGTTGAATCCGAGGTCGTCGGTGTCCATAACGGCATAATAGAGAACTACCAGGAACTGAAGGCCAAGATGGAGCGTCACGATTACCGCTTCTATTCGGAGACGGATACGGAAGTTCTGATCAAGCTGGTGGATTATTATTATCATAAGTACAAGATGGGCCCCATAGATGCTCTGGCAAAGACCATAGTCAGGGTCCGCGGGTCCTATGCCCTTGCCGTCATGTTCTCGGATCATCCCGGCAAGATATACGTGGCCCGAAAAGAATCCCCCATGATCATAGGGGTAAATGATGGGGAATCCTTCATAGCATCTGACGTTCCGGCCATATTGTCCCATACCAGGCAGGTATACTATATAGGCAATCTTGAGATGGCCGAGATCAGCGCCGGGGAGGTATCCTTCTACAACCTTGACGGTGACAAAATACAAAAGGAGATCACCACCATAGAGTGGGATGCCGAGGCTGCCGAAAGGGGCGGGTTCGAGCATTTCATGATGAAGGAGATACATGAACAGCCCAAGGTCGTCCTTGATACCCTTCATAAGTACATAAGAAAGACCGATGAAGGATGCGATATCGATCTGGGTGAGGTCGGGCTTACCGATGATATGATAAGATCCTACCCTTCCATCTATATAGTCGCATGCGGGTCTGCGTGGCATGTGGGCATGGAAGCCCAGTATGTCCTTGAGGAGCTGTGCGACCTGCAGGTAAGGGTCGAGCTGGCTTCGGAATTCCGCTACAGGAAGAACCGGCTGCCGTCCGATTCCCTGGTGATAGTGATATCCCAGTCGGGGGAGACGGCCGATTCCCTTGCAGCCCTTCGTATGGCAAAGGAGAAGGGGGTTTCGACACTTGCTATAGTAAACGTCATCGACTCATCCATAGCCCGTGAAGCGGATCATACCATGTACACGCTTGCCGGCCCCGAGATATCGGTAGCTACTACCAAGGCCTACAGCTGCCAGCTGGTATGTGCCTATATACTGGCACTTAAGTTCGCCTTGGTAAGGGGCTGTATAGAAGAGTACGATACTTATATCGATGAGCTTTTATCCATACCCGAAAAGATGGAAAAGGTCCTTGATGACAAGGAGAGGATCCAGTGGTTTGCCTCCAAGTATTCCAACGCAAAGGATATATTCTTTATCGGAAGGGGTATAGATTATGCCATCTGCCTTGAAGGGTCCCTTAAGATGAAGGAGATAAGCTACATCCACTCGGAGGCTTATGCAGCGGGCGAGATGAAGCACGGGACCATATCCCTTATAGAGGACGGTACCCTTGTAATTGGTGTCCTGACCCAGACGGACCTCTATGAGAAGACCCTGTCCAATATGATGGAATGCAAGAGCAGGGGAGCCTACCTTATGGGACTTACCTCCTACGGCAAGTATGATGTTGAAGATTCCGTCAACTTTGCGGTATATGTTCCCAAGGTTGACGAACACTTCATAGGAAGCCTTGCCATAATACCCCTTCAGCTGCTGGGCTATTACCTGAGCGTGTCAAAGGGACTGGATGTTGATAAACCCAGGAACCTTGCAAAATCCGTCACAGTGGAGTAATATGACATGAGCCCGGGCCTGCAGGTCGGCAGGGGCAGGTAATAAAGAGAAAGGAAACAGGCAAGATGACAGAATACAGTCCGGTAAAAGAGGGAAAAGTCAGGGAGATATACGATGTCGGAGACAACCTGGTCATAGTCGCAACAGACAGGATCAGCTGCTTCGATGTGATCCTTAAGAACGAGATCACCGGCAAGGGCAAGGTCCTGACCCAGATGTCAAAGTTCTGGTTCGACTATACAAAGGATATAGTACCCAACCATATGATATCGACAGATACCGGTGACATGCCCGAATACTTCAGGAATGATGACTTTAAAGACAGGAGCATGCTGGTAAAGAAGCTTACAATGCTCCCCATAGAGTGCATAGTCAGAGGATATATCACGGGTACCGCCTGGGCCGAATATCAGAAGTCGGGTACGGTCTGCAAGACAAAGGTGGCCGAGGGTCTTGTCGAATCACAGAAATTCCCCGAGGCCATATTCACTCCTTCAACAAAGGCGGAGATAGGGGAGCATGACGAGAATGTTTCCTTTGAGGAATGCATAGCATATCTTGAAAAGAGATTTCCCGGCAAAGGCGAGGAGTATGCGGCAAAGATCAGGGATTATTCTCTGGCGATCTATAATAAGTGTGCCGACTATGCAAAAAATTGTGGTATAATAATAGCCGATACCAAGTTTGAATTCGGGCTGGATGAAGAGGGCAACGTTGTATTGGGCGATGAAGTGCTCACACCGGATTCGTCGAGATTCTGGGACAAAGAGAAGTACGAGCCCGGAAGGTCGCAGCTGTCCTTTGACAAACAGTTCGCAAGAGACTGGCTCAAGGCCAATCCGGATCATTCCTGGTGTCTTCCTGCTGATATCACAAAGATCACCATCGACAAGTATCTTCAGGGATATAAGATGCTGACAGGAAAAGAGATATAGACCATTAAGACACCCCGGGAGGAAGATATACAGCATGAGCACAGATACATATACCAGTCCTTTATCGGAACGTTACTCATCAAAGGAGATGCAGTACATTTTTTCACAGGACAAGAAGTTCTCCACCTGGAGAAAGCTGTGGATAGCACTTGCCGAAACGGAAAAGGAACTGGGGCTGTCCTCAGGGGGAAAGAGCGTCATCACCGATGAGATGATAGAGGAGATGAAGGCTCACATATATGACATCAATTACGAAGTCGCACAGGAGAGGGAAAAGGAAGTAAGACATGACGTCATGAGTCATGTGTATGCTTACGGCAAACAGTGCCCCAAGGCAGCGGGCATCATCCATCTCGGTGCGACAAGCTGTTATGTGGGGGATAACACGGACATAATAATCATGAAGGAGGGTCTTGACCTTATCAGGAAGAAACTCCTTAACGTCATTTCAATCCTTGCCGATTTTGCAGACAGGTACAAGGATGAGCCGACACTTGCCTTCACCCACTTCCAGCCCGCCCAGCCCACGACTGTGGGGAAGAGGGCAAGCCTGTGGATCAACGAGTTCATGATGGATCTGTCGGATCTTGAATATGTATCGGGATCCTTAAAGCTCCTCGGATGCAAGGGAACGACGGGAACCCAGGCTTCATTCAAGGAACTCTTTGACAATGATGATGAAAAGCTTGACCGGATCGATGAGCTGATCGCGTCCAAGATGGGATTTGAGGCCTGCTACCCGGTCAGCGGACAGACTTATTCCAGAAAAGTCGATACAAGAGTCTTAAACGTTCTTGCCGGCATAGCAGCCAGTGCCCACAAGATGTCCAATGACATAAGGCTGCTGCAGCATCTCAAAGAGATAGAAGAACCCTTCGAAAAAAACCAGATAGGATCATCCGCCATGGCATACAAGCGCAATCCCATGAGGTCGGAGAGGATAGCATCCCTGTCCAGATATGTCATGATAGATGCCCTTAATCCCGCCATCACCTCAGCGACCCAGTGGTTCGAGAGGACGCTGGACGATTCGGCCAACAAGAGGCTGTCGGTCGCAGAAGGCTTTCTTGCCACGGATGGTATACTGGATCTGTGCATCAATGTTACGGACGGCCTTGTCGTTAACAGTAAGGTAATAGAAAAGCATATCATGAGTGAGCTTCCCTTCATGATAACGGAAAACATAATGATGGATGCAACACGTGCCGGAGGGAACCGCCAGGAGCTTCATGAGGCCATCAGAAGACTTTCGATGGAAGCCGGCCGCCATATCAAGGAAGAGGGAGCCGATAACGATCTGCTTGAGCTTATAGCGAAGTCGGATGATTTTGACCTTACGCTCGAAGAACTTGAGGGCTACATGAAACCGGGTGATTACACAGGCAGAAGCGCCCGGCAGGTGGCAGGATACCTTGAAAAGGAAGTAAGACCTCTTCTTGATGCAAACAAAGATCTTCTCGGCTTAAGAGCGCAGATACGCGTCTAGGGTATATGAAATGGAGAAAAAAAAGAGAAACCGTTTTATCATAACAGTATCGGCCATCCTTGTCATATTGCTGGTACTGATCTTCCTGACCAATGGGGGCGGCGATACCGAAGAGTCCATAGGGCTTGTCATGAAGGATGCCGTGCTTCATGAGGAAGGAAAGATATCCCTGTTCGGACTTATTGCGGTCAATCCGGCCCTTATCTCGGCTTTTACCGTTACAGGGATAATACTTGTTTTTTCACTCATCGTTCGGATATTTGTCATACCGCATTTTACCGACGCCCCCGGAAAGTTTCAGCTCCTGCTGGAACAGGCCGTGGGTATTTTTGACGGCCTTGCAAAGTCGAACAGCCCGCACAGGCACAGGTTTCTTTCGGCATATGTCTTCACGGCCGGCACATATATATTTGTCGGGACCATGTTTGAGCTTCTGGGTGTCATGGTGCCCACGGTATCAGGACATCCCATAGCCCTTCCGGCTCCCCTTGCGGATATAAATGGCGCCATCTCCATGGGCGTCTTCTCATACTGCGTGATACTGTCGGGCGGTATAGCAGGCAACCGTTTCAAGGGTGCCCTTAATACCTTAAAGGACTTCTCCCTTCCCATATCCATGAGCTTCAGACTGTTCGGAGCCCTGCTGTCGGGAGCCCTTGTGACCGAACTTGTTTACTATTATATAACAACAAGCTTTATAATCCCGATATTTGTCGCCGTCATGTTCACCATGCTTCATGCCCTCATTCAGGCATACGTGCTGACCATGCTGACGGCCCTCTTCTACGGAGAGGTATCGGAGTAAATGTCATGATCCTCGATCATGACAGGTGGAGCGCCGAATATCTTGTGACGAAGTCGCAAGATGCCGTCCGGCGAGGACTGAGCGGGTATGGTAATTACAATTTTTATTTAATTCAGGAGGAACAAAAATGAACAGGATCTTAGTCAGGAGCGCAGCAGCACTGATGCTTATTCTCGTACTTGGGATGGTAGCAGCACCAAAGCAGACATATGCTGCCGAAAACGGGGAAGTTCAGGTGTCCATCAGTGATGAGGCACAGAACATCAAATCCAAGTCAATGGCAGCGGCCCTTACCATCGCCGTTGCGGCGGGACTGGGCGCTGTGTCGATGGGGCTTGTCATTTGGAAGACGATCGAGGGCATTGCAAGACAGCCCGAGGCCGAGGGCAAGATCAGGACAGCCATGATGCTGGGTCTTGTGTTCGTGGAGACAGCCATCATTTATGCCCTTATCGTGGCCATACTGATCATATTTGTATTATAGGATAGATTTTCAGGGAGATAATAATGCCACTTAATATCGATCCGCAGCAAATACTGCTGCATTTGTTCAATCTCGTACTCCTTTTTGGCATACTCTATGTCCTTCTGTACAAGCCTGTTCACGATTTCATGGAAAATCGTGAAGAAGAGTACAGGAAGAGGGAAAAGGATACAAAGGATGCCCTCGAGCAGGCGCAGGCCCTTAAAGCGGAGTATGAGGACAAGATAGCCAGGGCCGAAAAGGATATAGCGATAGAACGCGCAAACCTTGGGGCCAAAGCGGAAGCCGACAGGGAGATCATAATATCCGAGGCACATGAGAGGGCTTCGGATATAGTGAACGATGCCCGCGAAAAGGCGCAGAAGGAGCATGACAGACTCATAGCCAGAGCACAGAATGAGATAACGGAGTATGTATCAAGGGCAGCCGAGAAGATAGTCATGAAGGAAGATACCCTTGAGGACGATTTCGACACATTCTTCGAAGGCGTGTCGGCAAATAAGGACGGTTCAAATGAGTGAGACCAGAACGGCGCTGCTGTACAGCAGCGACAAACCGACGCAGAAGGATCTTGAACGGCTGTCGGCTTTTTTGGAAGAAAAATACGGCGAGCACTACTCCATAGGATGGAAGCATAATCCGGCGATCACGGGCGGTTTCAGGCTTGTTGCCGGTCAGAATGTATATGACTGGAACAGGCAGGGCAGACTGCGTCAGCTTCAGGATGCCCTTCTTGCACTTAAGCATGAACGTACCGATGTGATCCCCCTCATCAAGGAGACGCTTGAGAACTGGACCCCTACCGTTATGGTCGACGAGATAGGGACGGTCACCGGCGTGGGAGACGGTATCGCGATAGTATCGGGCCTTGATGATACGACATACGGGGAGATCCTCCTCTTTTCGGGCGGTGTAAGGGGTATGGCACTTGACCTTCGGATGGATGAAGTGGCCTGCATTCTCTTTGATGCCGAGGAAGAGGTCCGTGAGGGAAGCACGGTAAGACGTACCGGAAGAGTGGCAGGCGTACCTGTCGGGGAAGGCTTTCTTGGCCGTGTGGTCGACCCCTTGGGTGTTCCCATAGACGGCGGATACGAGATCATTGCCGATGACTACCGGCCGGTCGAGAATGAGGCGCCTGCCGTTATAGACAGACAGGCCGTCAATGTACCGCTCGAGACGGGTATACTGGCCATAGACAGTATGTTCCCCATAGGAAGGGGCCAGAGAGAGCTCATAATCGGTGACCGTCAGACCGGTAAGAGTACCATAGTCACCGATACCATAATCAACCAGAAGGGCAAGGATGTCATCTGCATATATGTTGCCATAGGACAGAAGACCAGCAGTGTCGCCCGGCTTGTGGATACGCTCCGCAAGAACGTGGCACTTGACTATACCATCGTTGTAAACGCATCTGCCGCCGAACCGGCGCCTTTGCAGTATATAGCCCCCTTTGCGGGCTGCGCTCTGGGCGAATACTTTATGGAAAAGGGACGTGATGTCCTGATCATATATGATGACCTTACAAAGCATGCCATAGCCTACAGGTCCATAAGCCTTCTGCTGGAGCGGGCACCAGGACGTGAGGCCTATCCGGGAGATGTTTTCTATCTCCATTCCAGGCTCCTTGAAAGGGCGGCCCACCTGTCGGATGAAAAGGGAGGCGGAAGCCTTACCGCACTGCCTATCATAGAGACCCAGGAAGAGGATGTTTCATCCTATATCCCGACAAACGTGATATCCATAACGGACGGACAGATATTTTTGTCAAGCGGCCTTTTCAGACTGGGACAGAGGCCGGCCATAAACGTGGGCCTTTCCGTATCACGTGTTGGCGGAGACGCTCAGACCAAAGCCATGAAAAAAGCTTCCGGGACCCTGCGTCTTGACCTGGCCCAGTACAGGGAGATGGAGACCTTTTCCCAGTTCTCGGGTGACATGGATCAGGCCACCAAGAAGCTGATCAGATACGGTGAAGGACTCATGAAGATATTAAAGCAGAAGTCCAACAGCCCCCTGACCCTTACCGAGCAGGTCTTCATGCTGGTCATCGCGACCATGGACAGGTTCGAGACCATAGAGCCCGAAACTGCGGACGAGGTGATCAGGAAACTTGTAAAAGAGTGCATGGACAGGTGCCACGATATAGTCCTTAGGATAGAAAATGAAGGTACCATTACCGATGATGACAAAAAGAGGATATACGAAACGGTAAAGAGCATAGATGTCTGATATAAGAGAGATAAGATCGAGAATGAAATCCGTCGCGGATACCGAGAAGATCACCAAGGCCATGTATATGATCTCCTCGAGCAAGATGCGAAGGGCAAGGGCCGAGCTTGAACGCACGCGCCCTCATTTTGACGCTCTCAACAATGAGATAAAGAGGATATTTAGATCCAAGCCCGGGATCAAGAGCCCCTATATGTATCCGGCCGACGGGTCCCATGACCTTCCTGGTGCATATGCTTACATAGTCGTCACCTCGGATAAGGGCCTTGCCGGCTTTTACAACCACGCGGTCATAAAGGAGTTTGAAAGCCAGATGACCGACCACGAGAGCAGATACTTCATGGTCGGGGATTACGGGTGCAAATACTGTGACGCGCGGTCTATCGAATATGACGAGAAATTCCGTTATTCGGCCGACAACCCTACCATGAGGCGGACAAGGGAAATGGCGGAATATATACTCTCCGAGTATGATGAGGGCAGGATATCCAAGATATTCCTCATATATACGGACATGGAGAACAGCATCGTACAGAAGGCCAAGACAGTCAGGCTCCTGCCTTTTCACAGGATGGACTTTACCGATGAAAAGGACAGGACCAATGTCACTTTTGACTTTTTCCCTTCGGCGGAAAGCGTGCTCGAAAACATTGTACGAAGCTATGTCGCGGAGTACCTCTACTCGGCCCTTGTTGACAGCTACTGCTGTGAACAGAGCGCCAGGATGAACGCCATGGATGAGGCCGACAGGAATGCCAATGAGCTGATGACGGCTCTCAATCTCGAATACAATCACGCCCGTCAGAGCAGGATAACAAGGGAGATAACCGAGATATCCGCCGGAGCACGGGCCCTTAAAAAGAAAAAGAAAAAATAGGAGCATTGCATGGAAGGAAAGATAGTTCAGATATCGGGTCCCGTTGTGGACGTCTCTTTTAAGGGCGGAACGCTTCCCAAGATCCGCGAGGCCCTTTATACCATGCGGGGAGACAGGAAAGTCTTCATGGAAGTCGAACAGCATATTGGCGGCGAGATCGTGCGGACCATAATGATGGGACAGAGCGAGGGCCTTAAGAGGGATATGAGTGTTGTCGCTACAGGCTCATCCATCACGGTTCCCGTCGGGGATATAACTCTGGGCAGGATGTTCAATGTCCTTGGCGACCCTATCGACGGCCTTGGGGCCATCCCCGATGATGCGGTCAGATGGAACATACACAGGAAGGCTCCCGCATTTTCGGAGCAGAAGCCTGCTATTGAGATACTTGAGACGGGACTGAAGGTCATAGACCTTATAGAACCCTATGCAAAAGGGGGTAAGATAGGTCTTTTCGGCGGAGCCGGTGTGGGCAAGACCGTACTCATACAGGAGATGATACACAACGTGGCCATGGAACACGGCGGATATTCGGTATTTGCCGGTGTCGGGGAAAGAAGCCGTGAAGGTAACGATCTGTGGAATGAGATGAAGGGAAGCGGTGTCATAGACAAGGCTGCCCTGGTCTTCGGGCAGATGAACGAGCCTTCGGGCGTCAGGATGAGAGTGGCTCTTTCGGGCCTTACCATGGCTGAATATTTCAGGGACGAAGAGAAGAAGGATGTCCTTCTGTTCGTGGATAACATATTCAGATTTGTCCAGGCGGGAAGTGAAGTGTCAACCCTTCTGGGCCGCCTTCCCTCTGCCGTCGGCTATCAGCCTACCCTTGCAGAGGAGATGGGTGCTCTCCAGGAGAGGGTATCGTCCACAAAGAACGGATCCATCACCAGTGTTCAGGCAGTATACGTTCCGGCGGATGACCTGACCGATCCTGCTCCTGCGACAACCTTTGCCCACCTTGACGCCACGACGGTCCTTTCCCGAAAGATAGCGGAGCAGGGCCTGTATCCGGCCGTGGATCCCCTTGAGTCCTCATCCGTTATCCTTGAGGAGGATATTGTCGGCAAGAAGCACTATGATACGGCCTGGGCTGTCAAGAACCTCCTGCAGAGGTATAATGAGCTCAAGGATATAATCGCGATACTGGGAATGGAAGAACTGTCCGAAGAGGACAAGATAACGGTCAACAGGGCAAGAAAAGCCCAGCGTTTCCTGTCCCAGCCCATGAATGTGGCAGAAAAGTTCACCGGTGTTCCGGGGGCCTATGTGACCGTACCGGAGACCATAAAGGGATTCGAGGCCATACTTTCCGGGGATGCGGACAACATGCCGGAGGCGGCCTTCTATAATGTCGGAACGCTTGATGATGCATATGCCAAAGCAAAGATGCTATGAGAGAGTTTGACCTGCACATAATCGAAGCCGATGATGACTTCTATAACGGGAAATGCGTGTCGCTCGTCATTCCTACCACAGAGGGTATGTACGGGATCCAGGCCATGCATGAAAACCTTGTCGCCGCCATAGAGATAGGTGTGCTCAAGTTCACCCTGCCTGACGGGACGAGACGTCATGCCGCGGTCTCGAACGGGATAGTCAAGGTTGAGAACAATGAGGTCCTGATACTGGTGGAGAGTATCGAGGATCCGGACGATATAGATGAGGCAAGGGCAAGGGAAGAAGAAGAGATGGCCAAGGATGTCCTTGGCGCAAAGAATGACAGGTTCAACTACCGGGCCGCAAAAGGGATGCTGGCGAGAGCCGTCAACCGGCTTAAGATCAAGAAAAGATACGGGAAATACAACTAGATATATGCAATGAAACGAAGGTGGATGCAATGAAGCGGGAGTTTTACAAGGCAGCAAAGGACAAGAGGGGGTTGTCTCTGATCGAGCTGATCATAGTGATCGCCATAATGGCGATCCTGGTAGGGGTATTAACCCCCATGTTCATAAAGTATGTAGACAGGGCCAGAAAATCAAAGGATGTATATACGGCCGATCAGATAGCAAGAGCCGTTAATGTTGCATTTGCGGAAAACCCGGAGGCTTATGAGGCATACAAAGCGTGGGGTGTGACAGAGGGGGGTCTTAATCTTAATGTTTCTGCCACTGTAAACGGGGTTACGGAACGTTATGCCGTGGATCTGGTTGCATCAAGCGGTAAACAGAGTACAAATACTGCATCAAATTGTTTCAACGGAGGCGCAAGGGCGTTTTATGTGCGCGATAAGCGTGGTAGTGACGGGTTTTACGGCGTTATTAACCGTGAGCTGGGACTTTCCACCACAGAAATGAACAGTTCCATTATACCGGCATATACGAAGAAAAAAGAGGGCCCCATAGGCGATAGGATGGGAGGCTTTCCTTATCAGGACCTTGACCGCTATCGTATATGTAAGCGACGGGATAATGGCTCCATGGAAATCTGGGCGGCTCAGCCGGATCCCTACGGGGGATATCCCGTATACAGACTCTGGCCGAAGCCGGATGACCTGTACAGGAAATAGATAGTTAAGGCACATAACTTGACCGAAACCTTATGATTATAATAAAATAATCTCCTAAGTCTGCCTTAGGAGGTTATTTTATTGAAGACAAGAGAAAGCATTGATACCTCGGCATATTCCGAGCTGATAAGACAAAATGACAGTATACCGTCCGAATATTATGAGCAGTATGATGTAAAGCGGGGCCTTAGGGACCTTAACGGTAGGGGTGTTCTGGCGGGACTTACCAATGTTTCCAACATCATAGCAAGGGATCCGGACGGCAATCCCTGCGACGGACAGCTCTGGTACAGGGGGTACCGGATCGAGGACCTTATAAAGAGATATATAAAGAATGATTTCGGGTATGAGAATCTGGCCTACCTGCTCCTCTTCGGGGATCTGCCGGATGATGCCGAATCCGAAGAATTCATCACGACGCTGGCCGAAGTAAGGGAGCTGCCGACCAACTTTACCAGGGATGTCATAATGAAGGCACCCACCAGGGATGTCATGAACTCTATGACAAGGTCCATCCTGACCCTGGCCTCATATGATGCCAATGCTGCAGACACATCCATAGAAAACGTGGTCAGCCAGTGTATGCAGCTCATAGCCGTATTCCCCATGCTGGCAGTATACAGCTATCATGCATACAACCATTACGAGAACATGGACAGCATGTATATACACAGACCCATGCCGGAACTTTCGACCGCAGAGAACATATTAAACCTGCTCCGGCCTGACAGTAAGTTCACCAAGACCGAGGCAAAGGCGCTTGACGTTGCCCTGTCGCTTCACATGGAGCACGGGGGCGGCAACAATTCGAGCTTTACCACAAGGGTGGTCACATCATCGGGCTCGGATACATACGCCACCATAGCGGCTGCCATGTGCTCCCTTAAAGGACCCAGGCACGGCGGAGCCAACCTCAAGGTCATGGAGATGATGGAGGATATCAGGTCCAACGTGAAGGATCAAAATGATGATGATGAGATCCGAGCATATCTTACGAAGATACTGAACGGGGAGACTTTTGACAGGCAGGGCCTTATCTACGGTATGGGACACGCGGTATATTCCATGTCGGATCCCAGAGAGGTCATCTTCAGGAAGTATGTCGAAAGACTGTCAAAGGAGAAGAAAAGGATGGATGACCTGGCTCTTTACAAGAAGGTGGAAAGCCTGGCTCCGGATGTCATCAACCACAAGCGGAAGATATATAAGGGCGTGTCACCCAACGTGGATTTCTACTCCGGTTTTGCCTATGACATGATGGACATCCCAAGGGAACTCTTTACCCCCATATTTGCCATAGCAAGGGTAGCGGGCTGGAGTGCCCACAGGATCGAGGAACTGGTGAGCGGTACCAAGATCGTCCGCCCCGCCTATAAGAGCATAATGAAGAAGCATTAGAGATGATACAGGACATAGGGCCGAGCAGGCTGCACAACCAATACAAGAATATAAAGCCTTCGGAAGAAGATCTGGTACTTGCCTTTGATAAAGAAGGGAAGATACTGACAAAAGTTTCCGAAGAGGGCCTTGAATTTACGCGGGCAGACCTTGCGGGATATGATGCCATATATTTTTTTTCGGTGGATGAGGACAGGTATTTTATGTCATTGTCAGCCACGCCCGTTTTAGAAGGATATGAGTACCGGTCCGTCAGGCAGCTTCGCGACGAAGGCTGCGGCAAGGAGCTTTTTGCCGCTTTTACCGCATATCATCTGTGGAGATGGTACAGTGACAACAGGTACTGCGGCGTCTGTGGGAAGGAGCTTGTGCCGGATGACAAAGAAAGGGCGCAAAAGTGCAAAGGATGTGGTAAAATTATATATCCGCGCATCAATCCGGCAGTCATTGTCGGGGTCATAAACAAGGACAGGATACTGATAACGAAGTACAGGACAGGATATGCCCACAGTGCACTGATAGCGGGATTTACCGAGATCGGTGAGACCCTTGAGGAGACTGTGGAGCGTGAAGTCATGGAAGAGGCCGGCATAAGGGTCAAAAACATCAGGTATTACAAGTCCCAGCCCTGGGGAATGGCCCAGGATATACTTGCGGGTTTTTTCTGTGACGTTGACGGGGATGATACGATCAGGATGGATGAGGGTGAGCTCAAGTATGCCAGCTGGGTAGAGCGGTCCGACATAGAGCTCCAGCCCAATGACTTAAGCCTTACCAACGAGATGATGAAGCTTTTCAAGGAGACGGGACTCTCCTGCAGAAAGGAATGAAATGATAGACAAAGAAGCCATAGAAGGACATATAAGGGGGATTATCGAGGCATTGGGAGATGATCCCGACCGTCCCGGACTTGTTGATACACCAAGGCGTGTCGCCGCCATGTATGAAGAAGTCTTCGAGGGGATGAACCATACAAACCATGAGATAGCCCGGATGTTTGACCGGACTTTTGAGGATGACTATGAGACCGATTCCGACCGGGTCGTCGTGATGAAGGATATAGACCTTTTTTCCTACTGCGAGCACCACATGGCCCTCATGTATGACATGAAGGCTGCCGTTGCTTACATACCGAACGGGAAGGTCATAGGCCTTTCCAAGATCGTCAGGGTATGCGACATGGCTTCGAGGAGACTGCAGCTTCAGGAACGGTTGGGCCGTGACATAGCCGATATCATCAGTGAGATAACAGGAAGCAGCGATGTTGCTGTGACCATAGAAGCCAGCCACAGCTGCGTCAATGCCAGGGGCATAAAAAATCATAATGCCAGGACATATACGGCGGAATTCAGGGGGAGATTCAAAACGGATCCCCTTCTTCAGAGCGCTCTGCCGTCATGTGGCAGCAGATACTAGGAGGAAGTTATGGAGCCATTATTTTCACCCGACATTCACGTGTTTTACGAGCATACCCCGATCCCTCTGGCCATCTACTATGTTGATGAGACCGGAAGGTTTCGCGCATATCTTGTCTCCGAGGGAGCCTGCAGCATGTACGAAGCGACCCGCGAGGAGATGATGTCCCGACTTAACGGACCGGATCCTTTTGTGAACATGCCGGAAAAGGAAGAGATGCTAAAAGCTGTAAAGGCTTTTTCCGAAAAAGACGAAGACTACAATGTGGTATACCATGAAGCTGTGGGGAAGGACAAAAAGCTCCTTACCATACACTGCGTCGGAAAACACGAATTCACAAGGGACGGGAGAAGATACAGCATAGTCCGCTATGATGAGATATCCGACAGTTCCCGCCGCTTTCTTTTCCGAGAGGAGGAGAAGGAGATCAAGGAACATCAGAAGCTCCTCTATGAGATAGATGATGCCATTGCAAGATCCTATACCTCTGTCTTATATGTTGATACGAGCGACCGGAAGGTAAGTGCCGTAAGACTCAACAGATATGGCAAGACCCTTGAGGATGAGCTGAGCCGTGATCCCTATCTTAAGAATGTGATAGATGTTTATGTGAATGCGTTCGTATACAGGGATGATGCCGAGGGTGTCAGACGGTTCGGGGATTTTGATTACGTTATGGAACGCCTTAGGGAGACCAATCCGGTCTTCCATACCTACCGGACCATAAGAGACGGGAAGATAGTATATTACAGGCTGAAGATAATCCCCTTCGACAACGGGAGGAAGATAGTATACGGATTTGAACATTATGATGCCCAGATCCGTGAAAAGCTGGCGAGAGAGAGTGAACGCGAGACCCAGATGACCCTTCTGGCCGGACTTTCATGCGAGTATGAATCGATCTGGCTGGTGGATGCGGCAATACACCATGCCAAGCTCATCCGCAACAATACCAAACCGTCGGCTGCTGCTGACGAGATGTACAGGTTAAAAGAAGGAAGCTACGATACGATCGTCGGCAATTATATAGATCATTATGTGGTACCTGAGGACCGTGAGCGGGTCTATCTGATGACATCCATAGACAGCCTCATGCGCACCACAAAGGATGATGAGATATATCATGTGAACTACTTCAGGGTGGACCCGGAAGGCTCAAGGAATTACATACAGCTGTGTTTTGCAAGGGTCACGGATGATATGGGAGTTGTCCGCTTTGTTTGCGGCTTCAGGAACATAGATTCTCTTATGGAGGAAGAAAAGACAAGGAACAGCCTCAACACCACGGCCCATATCGATCATATGACCAATGTCAACAACAGAAGGACTTTTGATGAGCATATGGACGGCCGCGCGGCAAAGGATATAGAAGCTGACCTTACCTTCTTTTCCTTTGACTTGAACCGTCTCAAGGAGGCAAATGACAGCCACGGCCATGAGGCGGGTGACGAGCTGATAATAGGTGCGGCCAAGTGTATCAAGGACGTTCTCGGACCTTACGGGGACATATACAGGACCGGTGGGGATGAATTCTCTGCCCTTGTCGTGATCCCGTCGGAAAAGAGGGCCGAGATAGTATCGGAGCTTCGCGACAGGTTTGACAGATGGAAAGGAAAGCTGCATCCCTCTCTTTCGGTTTCAATGGGCTATGTGTGTGCTTCGGAAAAGGAGGGGATGACCGTGGAAGATATGAGACGGGAAGCAGAGCAGCGCATGAACGCACAGAAATCGGACTATTACATGAAAGAAGGAAATGACAGGAGAAGGAAGGGAAAGCATAACTAGATCGGAGGGAAGAGATGGTAAAGCACATTATCTTATGGATACTCAAGGAAGAATACTCGGATGAAGAGAAGGAAGACATAAAGAAGGGCATCAAGGAAGGTCTTGAGGGACTTGAGGGAAAGATAGAAGGCCTTGTGGACATAAAAGTAAACACAGAGCCTCTTGCCAGTTCAAACTGTGACCTGATGCTTGATTCCACCTTTAAGGACAAAGAATCACTGACAAGATATCAGGCCAATCCCCTGCATGTTGCCGTGGCGACCGGAAAGGTAAGGCCTTATGTGGCAGCCAGGACCTGTATGGACTACGTAAAAGAGTGATAAAGGCCGGATGGGGTAAAACCTGAAAGGCTTTGAGGATCGAAAGGGACAGATATGGATTATGATGTGATCATCGTCGGGGCGGGACCCGGCGGTATATACTCGGCATATGAGCTGATGAAGACCAGCCCCGGACTGAAGATAGGGGTATTTGAAGCGGGAGCAGAGCTTGCAAAGAGGCATTGCCCCATAGACGGGGACAAGATCAAAAACTGCATACGGTGCAAGTCCTGTTCCATAATGAGCGGATTCGGTGGAGCGGGAGCATTTTCCGACGGCAAGTACAACATAACGAATGACTTCGGCGGAACCCTCTATGAGCATATCGGAAGGGATAAGGCGATAGAGCTGATGAAATATGTCGACGCTATCAACCTTGAGAACGGGGGAGAAGGATGCAGGCTGTATTCGACCGCCGGGACCAATCTAAAGAAGATATGCATGCAGAACAAGCTTAAGCTCCTTGAGGCATCCGTAAGGCATTTGGGTACCGACATCAATTATGTGGTGCTTGAAAACCTTTATGCCCAGATGAAGGATGCGGTCGACTTTCACTTTATGACTGACGTGACCGATGTCGAGGTCATAGACGGAGGTTATGCCGTAAGCCACAAGGGTGGAAGGTCAACCTGCAGTAAATGCATAATATCCGTCGGCAGGAGCGGCAGCAAGTGGATGGAGAGCGTATGTGAAAAGCTCGGCATCAGCGCTAAGAGCAACCGTGTCGACATAGGGGTAAGGGTAGAGCTTCCGGCTGTCATCTTTTCACATCTGACCGATGAACTTTATGAGAGCAAGATAGTCTACAGGACGGAAAAGTTTGAAGACAATGTCAGGACCTTCTGCATGAACCCGCATGGTATAGTGGTCAACGAGAATACCAACGGTATCATCACGGTCAACGGCCACAGCTATGAATCAAAGGAAAAGCAGACAGAGAACACCAACTTCGCTCTCCTTGTGGCCAAGCATTTTTCGGAGCCCTTCAAGGATTCGAACGGATACGGCGAGAGCATAGCAAGACTGTCCAACATGCTCGGCGGGGGCGTCATCGTGCAGCGTTTCGGAGACCTTATGAGGGGAAGACGGAGCAACGAGAAGAGGATAGCGGAAGGTATGGTGCATCCCACCCTTGCCGCAACTCCCGGAGATCTTTCACTGGTTTTGCCCAAGAGGATACTTGACGGCATAATGGAGATGATACATGCCCTTGACAAGATAGCGCCGGGCACGGCCAATGACGATACCCTCCTCTACGGGGTGGAAGTCAAGTTCTATAATATGGAAGTAAAAGTTGATGAAAACCTTGAAACCGAATATAAGGGCCTCTATATAATCGGTGACGGAAGCGGGGTTACGCATTCCCTGTCCCATGCTTCGGCCAGCGGTGTATATGTGGCAAGGGATATAGTCAGGAAATCCGGCGAAAAAGAGGCGGTCTGAGGATAGAAGATCATGATCTACGTGTTATACAATCCGCTTGCGGGAAACAGCACCTGCGAAGAAAGCTGCAGGGACATAGGAGAGATATTTTCATCCGATGAGATCAAATATATGGATATGCTCTCGATCGATGATCTTGAAGGGTATATCAGGGGCTTCCGGCCGGAGGACATGATAGTTGTCTGCGGCGGTGACGGTACCCTTAACTATCTGATCAACGCCATCGATACTTCCGAGCTGGAGCAGGATATATATTATTTTCCCGCCGGGAGCGGAAACGATTTCTTCAGGGACATAGATGAAGCCGGGACAAAAGGGGTGTGCCGGATCAACATGTACTTAAAGTGCATACCCACTGTCACGGTAAAGGGCATGACGAAGCTCTTCCTCAACAATGTAGGCTACGGCATAGACGGATACTGCTGCGAGGAAGGCGACAAGAAAAGGATCACCAGCCCCGGCAAAAGGGTGAACTACTCCACGATCGCATTAAAGGGGCTGCTCTATGATTTTCACCGTGTCAATGCAAAGGTCACCGTTGACGGTGTGACAAAGGAGTATAAGGATGTCTGGATGTCGCCTGCCATGAACGGGAGATACATGGGCGGAGGCATGATGTGTGCACCCAATCAGGACCGCATGAACGAAGACGGCCTGGTGTCGGTCATAGTGGTGCATTCAAGGTTAAGAATGGGCCTGCTCCTTGCCTTTTCATCTGTGTTTAAGGGAAAGCATATCAAATACAAAAAACTGGTTACCGAGATCATGGGCAGTGATGTCGAGGTTGAATTTGACCGGCCGACCGCCCTGCAGATAGACGGGGAGACGGTGACCGATGTGGTCAGTTACAGAGTCCACAAGGAGAAAAAAATTATCTGTTAACATAATGTTTCTGTTGACATAACATATCAATAGGGGTAAATTAAATAAAGATGAGGGTCTTATACTCTGAAGATCATTCCAAAACACATACAATATAATTAAAAGGGAGAGGAAAGATGAAGGTATTATTCAAGGGTTTAACAGGAATCTTACTGGGATGCGTATTTCTTGCATGCGCATCGAACGACATCCTGGCGGGGACCGCTGTGTATGTCGGAAAGGATGTCAGCGCGGAGAATACCACGCTGATCGGCGCTTCCAATGAGCCCGGCACGGGAGCATGTGTCGTACCGGTAGTCATTGAGAAGGGCGCATACAAGAAGGGGGACGTTATCGAGTGCGCGAACGGTTACAAATACACGCTGCCCGATGACAGTGTCAAGCTGACACTTGAAAGATACATGACTTATCTGGGTTACGGCGAGTGGAACTGCTGTGCATCCAATGAAAACGGTGTCAGCATAGTGACTGGTATCCAGCCGATTCCCAATACTGCAGCGATCGAAGCCGATCCTTTTGAGGCCTGCGGTGTCTGCGAGGAGAAACTGGCGCTCATACTTGCTTCAACTGCAAAGACCGCGGAAGAAGCAGCGGATATCCTGTGCGATGAATATGCCAACATAGGTGCTGACGCCTGCGAGACGGTCCTTATTGCCGACCAGAATGAAGCGTGGCTGGTTGAAAACTACAGCGGACATCAGTATGCCGCAGTCAAGCTTCCGGCAGATAAGGTTGCGATCTTTTCCGCAAAACCTGTCATCACTTTAGCTGATTTTGAAGCATACGGTCAGTTCTGTTCTGAAGACCTTTTAGACCTCCCCGAGGAAAAAGGTTTTGCCGTATATGATGATGACAAGAAGCTGGATCTTATAAAGACATACGTTGGTGAGGATCCCAATATAGAAGAGATGGATCTTCGCGAATGGGCAGGACATGCTTTCTTCTGTGATGAAGAGGAAGACAAGTATGATCCCGAAGCATCTTTTGATGTTTTCTTCACACCGACTGATAAGGTTTCCATCAACAAGGTATTTGACTTCTTCAGAAGCAGATATGAAGGAACGGAATATGAAACGGTACTGGGCGATAAGATCGGATACGGCGGTATCGACAACCAGTTTGTTTCAAACGTCAACGTGATACAGATACTGGGAGATGTTCCCGCTCAGATGTCAACCGTTATATGGACGACACCACAGCAGCCTGTTTCATCACCCTTCATTCCCATACCGGTCGTAGCAAACAGCCTTCCGCAGTCAATAGCCGGCGATATCGAGGAAGATGGAAATGCCGAGGACAGCATCCAGTATGATTATGCCATGCTTGCTTCAAAGATAGTAAAACGCAGGGATGCTTACGGATCTTCCGTCAGGAGTTTCCTGGAGGGCGGTGAGATAGTAAGAGTATCGGATCTTCTGGGTCATTTAAGAGGTGACTGGAAGGATGCATATGCATCATCACCCGAGAAAGCTGCAGGCATTGCAGATGAATTCACAGCCGCATGTGTGGAAGAAGAGCACGAGACAGGCCGCTCGATCGCAGAACAGCTTGACTGGTTCATCTTCAGAAACGGTGTGGTAAAGGATGATATACCGGATGAGGATATCATGCCCTTCGAGATCGAGTCTTCATACGCGACCCTCGGAGATGCATTTGCAAACGGCTGGGATATAACCGCTGAGGGCGATGCCGTCAAGGCCGTAAAGGACGGCAAGACCATAGAGTTCTCACTTGCCGATGATGGAGAGAACAGCGTTAAGCTTACAGGATTTGATAATGACAGCCTGATCGGTGACCTGTTCGCCGAAAATGATGATTTTGTCATAGAACTTGATGATATAGAAGGAAACGATGACGGCCTTGGCATAGAGATCGCCGATGATGACGAAGCTAATGTGGAGGATGCCGCAGAAGAGCCTGCACAGGAAGCTACAGAGACTGAAAAGACAGAAGAGCCTGCAGAAGAAGCTGCAGAGCCTGAGAAGACAGAAGAAGCTTCAGAGCCTGAGAAGACAGAAGAAGCCGCAGAGCCTGAGAAGACAGAAGAAGCCGCAGAGCCCGAGAAGGCTGAAGAAGCTGCAAAGCCGGCCGAGGAGCCTGCACCTGCCCCTGTATCTGTCGGCGAGGATCCCACCCAGGTAGATACGATCTCGGAACTTCAGGCCTACTTTACAGAGAAGATAGCCAACGTTCCCAGGGACGGATGGGCTGAAAACGAGATAGCCACAGAGCTTGCGGATGTTTCAAATGATGTCTCGGCAATACTTGCCAAGTATATAAATGCATATGCAGAGAAATACCTTGGCGACCTTAACGGTGACTTTGAGGATGTCGAGAAGATCATGAGCATAGATCCCAATCAGGCTGCAAATGAGCTGGCAACCGAAGTGGCAAACGATCAGGATATAGCAAAAGCCGGCGGAGACCTTACCAATATCGGCTACTTCGTATCGGGCCTTCTTGGCAACTATTTCAACTCTCTTGCAGAAGACGTGACAGGAGATGTGGTATCAGGAAGACTGAGCCAGGATGGAGCCGTAAAGATACTTAACGAGGCGGCAACGGATATCGAAGGCGTTGTAAATGCATATGTCGAAGCGGCATCAGGTGCTGCCATGGAAGCGGCCCAGAACGTTAAGGAGAACATCCCTCCAAAGGAGGAAATGAAGGAAACACTCGGTGAGATCGATGATGCTCTCGATGTTCTCGATGAGTATGGTGTGATCGATAAGGATGCCATGGGACTTGGTGAGGCCAAGCTTGCCGATCTCGCAGATCTTACCGACGCCGATATAGATGTCGTCATAACGCTCAATGAGATGGATGACGCCACGATCAACGGATTGTCGCAACTTCTGGGGGTTGATGTAAGAGCTGCTCTTGACCAGTATATCGAGCAGATAAAGGCAGCCGGACTGCCTGTGACCATTAACAAGTAAAAATTTTCCTGACCTAATAAATATTATGCTTGCTTTTTTGTCCCAATTCGTATAATATGGTCAGGTACGGCTCGTTGGTCAAGCGGTTAAGACGCCGCCCTCTCACGGCGGAAACAGGGGTTCGATTCCCCTACGAGCTGTCTTTTTGAGAAGAGAAGAGCCTCAGGGATTGCCAAGCAAGCCTTGAGGCTTTTGTTTAGGGGAATGATATGCTTAGACTTGAGAATGTAAAACTTGATCTGCCTGAAAAGGAAAATCTGATAAAAGACCTGTCCCTTTCCGTTGCACCCGGGAAGCTCACTGTGGTAACGGGACCCAACGGTGGAGGCAAGACCAGCCTTGCCAAGCTGATCGCAGGGCTTTATATCCCGACTTCGGGCAGGATAATGCTTGATGATAAGGATATAACGGGACTTAGTGTCACCGAAAGGGCAAAGCTGGGTATAGCCTATGCTTTTCAGCAGCCCGTAAGCTTTAAGGGCATAACCGTAAGACGGGTAATGGAGATAGCTTCAGGCTCCGGTATGTCGGAAATGAACATGTGCCGTACCCTCGAAAAGGTCGGACTGTGCGCAAGGGAATATATGGACAGGGAACTTGACGGCAAGCTGTCCGGCGGTGAGATGAAAAGGATAGAGATAGCGACCGTATTGTGCCGCAAGGCCTCATATCTGGTCTTTGACGAGCCGGAGGCGGGGATAGACCTGTGGAGCTTTACAAGCCTGATAGAAACCTTTGAAGAGCTTAAAAAGGATGCGGAACATGCCCTGCTCATCATCTCCCATCAGGAGAGGATATTAAAGATAGCCGATGAGATAGTTGTGATCGCAGACGGGGTCATAACCAAGAGCGGGACCAGGGAGGAGATATTCCCGACGCTGCTGGCGGACAGGGAAAATGTATATTGCCCGAAGGGTCAGGAGATATACGGATGATCGATAAAGTAACAGAAGACTTATTAAGAGAGATAACAGATTACGACAAGGTCTTTTCCGGGGCATATTCACTCAGGGAGAACGGTGAATGCATAAGCTTTCAGAACAGCGATAACATACGTATCGTGAAGAAAGAGGACAAGCCCGGTATAGACATATACATATCCGGCAGGGCGAAGAAAGAGACGGTCTATATACCGGCCTGCATCAATAAGAGCGCGGTAAAGGACCTGGTCTACAACGATTTTCACATACAGACCGGGGCCGATGTCATCATAGTGGCGGGATGCGGTGTTCATACGGATTCCGAAGAGGGTTCCAACCATAACGGTATCCACCGCTTCTTCCTTGATAAGGGGGCAAGGGCCCTCTATAAGGAAAAGCATGTAGGGACCGGGACGGGGACCGGTGCGAGGGTCATTGATCCCGTAACGTATGCTGAGCTTGCGGAAGGAGCATATCTTGAGATGGAGACCCTCCAGCTGGGCGGCGTCGACAGGACCACCAGGGATACCAAGGCAAAGCTTGGACCGGATGCAAAGCTTGTCATACACGAGAGCATACTGACTGACGGAAAGGACACGGCGACCACAAGCTTTGAGGTGGAACTTGACGGAGAAGGAAGCGGTGCGGATATCATCTCAAGAAGCGTTGCAAAGGGTGAGTCGGTGCAGGAATACAGGTCCGTGATAAACGGTAACTGCAGGTGCACGGGACATTCCGAGTGTGATGCCATACTGGCCGATAAGGGACAGGTCCTTGCATCGCCGGCACTTAATGCGACCTCTGTTGATGCCCAGCTCATACATGAAGCTGCCATAGGAAAGATAGCGGGTGCGCAGATAATAAAGCTCATGACGCTTGGACTTACGGAAGAAGAGGCGGAGAGCGAGATAATAAACGGATTTTTGGGAGCGTAGGAACGGGTGGATGATGGACATGTGACCGAACTGATACTTGACGATGGCGCATTTTCCGCCATCAGTGAGAATCAGAGCCCTGAACAGCTGTATCAGGAGCTTATTTCGCGTGTCAGAAAATACCATCCTTCCGATGACATATCCCTTATAGAAAAGGCCTATACCCTGGCAAATATGGCCCATAAGGACCAGCTTAGGAAATCAGGTGAGCCTTATATCATACATCCCCTGTCAGTGGCCATAATACTGGCCGAGCTGCAGCTGGACAAGGAGACCATAGTCTCGGGCATCCTTCACGACGTTGTGGAGGATACCATAATAACGGATGAGCAGCTGCGGGACCAGTTCGGAAACTATGTTGCACTCATAGTCGACGGGGTCACCAAGCTCGAAAAGATCACATACAACGGGGACAAGCTCGAATACCAGGCAGAGAACCTGCGCAAGATGTTCCTGGCCATGGCCAAGGACATAAGGGTAATCATGGTAAAGCTTGCCGACCGTCTCCATAACATGAGAACACTTCAGTACCAGCCCCCCGTAAGACAGGTGGAGATAGCAAGAGAGACCATGGATATATATGCGCCGCTTGCCCAGCGCCTGGGTATATCCAAGATGAAGGTCGAACTTGACGATCTTTCCCTCAAATATCTTGAACCCGAGGTATATTACGATCTTGCGGATAAGATCAAGATAAGAAAATCCGAGCGTGAAAAATACGTTTCCGATATAGTTGAGGATGTCTCAAAGCACATAAGGAATGCGGGTATCGAGGCCACCTTTGACGGCAGGGTCAAGCACTTCATGTCCATCTACCGCAAGATGCTCAATCAGGATAAGACCCTGGACCAGATATACGACCTCTTTGCGGTCCGTATAATAGTCAAGACCATACCCGACTGCTATGCGGCCCTGGGTGTCATACACGAGATGTACAAACCCATTCCCGGGCGTTTCAAGGACTATATAGCCATGCCTAAGCCCAATATGTACCAGAGCCTTCATACGACCCTGATCGGACCGACGGGGCGTCCCTTCGAGATACAGATCAGAACCTATGAGATGCACAAGACTGCGGAGTACGGTATAGCCGCTCACTGGAAATACAAGGAGAACTCCGACGGAAAGCGGATAGAGGAGTCAGAGGCCGAGAAGATGAGCTGGCTGCGCCAGATCCTTGACTGGCAGGTCAATCTGTCGGATAACAGGGAATTCCTCAACACCTTAAAATCCGACCTTGAGCTCTATTCCGATACCGTATACTGCTTTACACCTACAGGAGATGTCAAGACACTTCCGGCCGGATCCAATCCCATCGATTTTGCCTACGCCATCCATTCCGCCGTCGGCAACAAGATGATAGGGGCAAGGGTAAACGGACAGCTGGCCACCATCAATTACAAGATACAGAACGGTGACCGCATAGAGATAATAACCAGCCAGAATTCCAGAGGTCCTTCCCGGGACTGGCTTAACCTTGTCAAGTCCAACCAGGCCAAGACCAAGATCAACCAATGGTTCAAGAACGAGCTCAAAGAGGACAATATACAGAAGGGCAGGGAACTGCTCCTGGCCTACTGTAAGGCCAATTCCATAGATCCGGCCAAGATACTGATACCCCAGTATATGAACGCCATAATGGAGAAGTACGGCTTCCGCGACTGGGATGCGGTAAGGGCTGCCGTCGGGCACGGGGGCCTTCGTGAGGGACAGATCATCAACAGGATGAGAGACCTGTATGAAAAAGATCACCCCCACATAATGTCGGACGAGGAGATAGTCGAGGACATAAACGAAGCGGCTGCCCACAGGAAGCTCACCGTAAAGCGCAGCGGAGGTGTGGCGGTACAGGGAACGGACGATCTGGCAGTCAGGTTTTCAAAGTGCTGCAGTCCCATACCGGGCGACGAGATAGTGGGTTATGTCACGAGAGGACGCGGAGTTTCCATACACAGGACGGACTGTGTGAACATAATGGTCCTTCCGGAGGATGAGAGAGCAAGGCTGATCGAGGCGGAGTGGGAGAATGACGAGCACTCCGAAAGCGGCAACGAGAAATACGAGACGGGCATAAGGATATTTGCCAGCGACAGGCAGGGCCTTCTGGTCGATATAACAAGATTTCTTAATGATAAAGGTGTGGACATACTGAACATGAACGTGCGCACCAGCAAGCATGACACGGCAACGATAGAGATCGCTTTCTCAACCAGCGGAAAGGAAGAGCTGCGTGAGGTCGTTGAAAAGCTCAGGGCCATAAACGGAGTAATGGATATAGAAAGGACATCGGGCTGATGGGAAAACTGAAAGTCGGAAGAATGGTCCTCGGAATGGTGGAGACCAACTGCTATTTTGTTTATGATGATGACACAAAGGAGACCGTGGTCATAGATCCGGGCAAGAACGGCCTGTATGACAAGCTGACCGAAAACGGTCTGAAAGTGGGGGCTATACTGCTGACCCACGGCCACTTCGACCACATCATGGGCTGCAATGAGCTGATGGAAAGATCGGGGGCAAAGCTTTATGCCTTAGCACCCGAGGAGGAGCTGTGCGGCAATGCCTTCCTCAATGCTTCGGAGCAGATAAGGCGGCCCTATACGACAAAACCGGACGTGCTCCTTACAGGAGGAGAGGAGTTTACGGCAGCCGGTATAGAGTTTAAGGTATATGCAACACCCGGTCATACGATCGGGAGCTGCTGCTTTTATATCGAGAGCGAAAAATGGCTGTTTTCGGGCGATACGCTCTTTTGCGGGTCGATAGGAAGGTCAGACCTTCCGACCGGGAGCGGGGAGCAGATCATGGACAGCGTCCGCATGCTCATCGATACCTTTGATGAAGACGTCAAGGTATATCCGGGACACGGCGATACGACCACGATAGGTTTTGAAAAGGAGCACAATCCCTTTTGTATGTAGAGCTCAACAGCAAAGGATTTACATATGACGTTCATTCGCTCGTAAAGGCATTTTATCCCGGAGAGGATGTGATCGTAAACGACCCCGGAGAGGGGGAGGAGGTCAGCATCCGTGTGGAAGTCTTTCCGGAAGAGGCAGGTGACAGTGTCAGGACCTCGGGACATGTAAGGGTATGGACCTGCATCGGCGGAGCGGAAGAAGAGCTTACCGGGGATTATGAGGACTGCGACAGGCCTGCGGTCAAGAGCCATCTCAAAAGGTGCCTGTACGGACTGCTTTCAAAGGTGACCCGAAAGGACCTCCCGTGGGGGACCATGACCGGTATAAGACCGACCAAGGTACCCATGAAGCTGATAAGGGAAGGTGCGGATGATGAAGCCATATCCGCCCATATGAGGTCGGTATACCTGTGCTCGGATGAGAAGATAAAGCTTGCGAAAGATATAGCACATAACGAGGCGGCCATCATGGACGGCCTTTCCGGGGACGGCTTCAGTCTATACATAGGTATCCCCTTCTGCCCGACAAGGTGCCTGTACTGCTCATTTACCTCATATCCCATAGGACTGTGGAAGGACAGGACGGGGGATTATCTGAAGGCCCTGGGTTCAGAGCTCGACCTTTTATCCGGAATATTTGCAGGAAGACGTGCCGACAGCATATATATAGGCGGAGGAACGCCGACCACATTGTCGGATAAAGAGCTTTATGAGCTGATAAAAGGCCTGGGAGAACGGTTCGATCTGTCGGCCCTTAGGGAGCTGACCGTAGAGGCAGGAAGACCTGACAGCATAACAGAAGAAAAGCTGGCAGCCCTTGCCGTGGCGGGTGTATCCCGCATATCAATCAATCCGCAGACCATGAACGCGAAGACGCTTGATCTCATAGGCAGGAGGCACAGCGTTGATGATGTATACAGAGCCTTTGAAATGGCCAGGACCGCCGGTTTTACAAATATCAACACGGATCTGATCCTGGGACTTCCGGGTGAAGATGAGGGAGATGTAAGGCACACATTTGACTGCATAAAAGATCTGGCACCAGACAGTCTGACCGTCCACTGCATGGCTTTAAAAAGGGCGGCCGGCATGCATGAATACCTGACGGAGCATAAGGAGATAAGATCCGTGGTAACGGCCGGCATGCTTGATGCTGCGGCAGAATGTGCGACAGACCTTGGCATGGTGCCCTATTATCTCTACAGGCAGAAGAACATAGCGGGTAATTTTGAGAATGTGGGCTATGCCCGCAGGGACTGCTTCGGTGTATACAACATAGTCATGATGGAGGAGGTATCCGATATCGGAGCGGCGGGAGCCGGCACGATCTCAAAGAGGGTATTTCCCGACGGAAGGATAGAGAGGTGCGATACCGTCAAGGATGTGGATCTGTACATGAAGCGGATCGGGGAAATGAAAGAGAGAAAGAAAAAGCTTTTTGAATGAAATAAAAGATAAAGGGGAAAGAAATGGCACTGATTAAAAAAAGCGTTACGGGAATGAAAGACATAATGCCTGATGAGATGATGATCAGGGACTATGTGACATCACTTGTAAAGGAAACCTATGAGACTTTCGGCTTTACTCCCATCGAGACACCGGCTGTGGAGCATATAGAAAACCTCCTGAGCAAACAGGGGGGTGAGAACGAGAAGCTCATATTCAAGATATTAAAAAGGGGTGAAAAGCTTGTACTTGACGGGGATGTAACTGAGGAAAGCCTGGTGGATTCGGGCCTTCGCTATGACCTTACAGTTCCCCTTTCAAGGTACTATGCAAGTCATGCAGACAAGCTGCCTTCTCCCTTCAAGGCCCTTCAGATAGGACCGGTCTGGCGTGCTGACAGACCCCAGAAGGGCAGGTTCAGACAGTTCGTACAGTGCGATATAGATATACTCGGAGATCCCACACCTCTTGCGGAGACCGAGCTGATCACAGCCACAACGACCCTGCTGTCAAAGCTGGGCTTTAAGGGCTTTACGGTCAGGATCAATGACAGGCGGATCCTTCGGGCAATGGCGGCATACAGCGGCTTTTCGGAGGAGGACTTTGACCGCGTCTTCATTATCCTCGACAAGATGGATAAGATCGGTGCCGAGGGAGTAAGAGAGGACCTGGTCGCATCCGGCTTTGACAGGGAGTGCGCCGATAAGTATATGGATCTTTTTGCCGATAAGGGAGGCATCGACTATATAGGGGAGCTGGGACAGAAGCTGGCCGGTTTTCTTGATGAAGGGTGTGCTGATGGCCTTACGGGCATCATAAGATCAGCCGAGCGGGTAAAGGAAGGAGATTTTTCCATCGTTTTTGACCCTACACTGGTCCGCGGCATGTCTTATTATACAGGGACCATATTTGAGATCACCATGGAAGGCTTCGGCGGCAGCGTGGCCGGAGGCGGCAGATATGATGAGATGATAGGGAAATTCACCGGGAACAAGGTATGTGCCTGCGGATTTTCCATTGGTTTCGAGAGGATCATCACGATCCTTATGGATAAGGGCTTTAAGGTCCCGGGCTCAAAAGACAGGTATGCTTTCCTTATCGAAAAGGGGGCAGATCCCGATTTTACTGCATCCGTGATGGAAGAGGCAGCAAAGAAGCGGTCTGAGGGAGCCTGCGTTATCGTGGCCATGATGAACAAGAATAAAAGATTTCAGAAGGAACAACTTGAAAAAGAAGGCATTAAAGCGGATAATATAAAGGAATTTTACCATTCGGACTTTAAGAACTGACCTGGACTGACTTGATACGGAGGGTATATGAAGTATTGCAAAAACTGCGGCATGCTGCTCGAGGATACGTTTGAGCACTGTATAAGATGCGGTATGGATGTCACCATACCGGAAAATGTTTCAATGTATCCCATTGAGGTCATGGAAACGATCGAGGTTGAGAATGAGCGCAAAAAGACTTCAGGCAAGCTTGTTGCGATGATCATCGGCCTTATAGTTGTCCTTGTGGGCCTCATCGTTTTCTTCCTTTACGGGGGAGGAGGCATAATACGAAGATCCCCCCAGACGGTATCGAGCATGGATGCCGAGCCTGTTGCATCCGATGAGGATGAAGAAGATACCGATCTTGAAGAAGAGGACGAAGAATATGTTGATGATACGGACGATACGGACGATACGGACGATGAAGAGTATATAGAAGAAGACGAAGCCGAAGAAGAACCCGAGGTTGAGGACCGTCCCGTTAAGGATGACAAGGGTGTCTATTATGACTATGTTGCCGAGACCGATCAGGCGGAGAACGTCGTCTTTACGGCTCTTGTTCCCGAGGATCTTACGGAACGCGAGATGATCCCCAATTATGAGGAGTTCAGCGACCGCTATCCTTTTGTCATCAACTTCACGGCTACAGACAGGGAAAACAGCGTCAGATTCACCTATATGTCACCAATGAAGCTCTGGTACAAGCTCAGTGACAAGGGAAGAGGGCGTAGTGACGAGAGCGATATGGATCATTATATGACCTATTTCAAGTATGATGGTCCCAGATCCTACCTTGATGCATTGATCACCTTAAGTTACCCGGGAGCCAAGTTTGAAGTCAAGAATGAGGAGGACGTTTCCGAAACGACGGTCACCAAGCTCGAGGAGTTTGCCAAGGCGCATAAGAAGGAACTATTTGGAGATATAGGCGATTATGCCCATATAGGGGATGATGCTTCATATGCCAATATGAACTTCGAATACTCGGCCAAGATATATGAGTATGAGATCACCATGCCCGACAAGAACATCATTTACTGTAAATACTATGTTCCCGGCATGGCCCATAACCTGATCTATGCCAGCAATACCGACAAGGGTACGATCACCGAGTGGTACGATTTTGCCCTTATAGGCATGGAAGCAGGTAATGAACTTGATTACGAGGATTATCAGGAAGCTTTTGATGTCTTCGTTAAGAATGCCCTTCCCACGGATCTTTTTATGTATATCAATGAGAGCTATTCAAAAGAGATCAAGGCTGCAGTGGCTGCCGGAGGCAGTCCGGATCCACTTTCGGGATCCATGCTTGCAAAGTACGGTTCAGACTTTGAGACCGCATCGGGACTTGACGAATTCGACACGGGAGTCATGAACATATTAAGGTCCGCAGGGGCACAGTGCTTCAGTAAAGATAAAACATCAGTATACTGTTCGGACAAGACCAAGGTAGCATTCTTCTCGGCCGACAAGAAGAAGGTCTTCATATCCCAGGTGGAAGATGAATATCCGGGAAGTGCCTATGAAGAGCTGACTGCCGGAGAAGTGACCGATGCACAGGCTGCCGAGGATACAGGTACGCCGGCGGATACGACATCAACATCGACATCGGGAGATGACACAGATACGGAAGAACTTACCGAAGAGACAGATGATACCGATGATACCGGTGACACGCTCGATGAAGATCTTACGGATGATACCGATGATACGGATGATACAGACGATACGGAAGACGATACCGAAGATGATACAGACGATACCGATGATTCCGTAGACGATGAGGAAGATACAGAGGAGGTTTGAGATGAGTGATTATGAAGAGATCATGAAGGCCAAAAAGGTTGATACCATGAAGGCCACGGACAGGAAGTGTCCGGACTGCGGAGCCACAATGGATTTCGACCCTTCAACAGGAGGCCTCTATTGCCCTTACTGCGATCACCGTGAGGAGATAGCAGCCGAAAACACCGAAGGTGAGACCGTAGCCTCGGAGCAGGATTTCAACTCGGCCGAGTTTACGGGCAACTGTGACTGGGGTGTGGAGCAGAAGACCGTTACATGTAAGTCATGCGGTGCCGTATCCGTATATGATGCCCTTGCGGTTGCAAATGAATGTCCCTACTGCGGATCAAACCAGGTAATGGAAGCCAATGATGTCAAAACGCTTGCACCCAACGGAGTTGTCATCTTCAAGGTAACAGCCAAGATGGCCGGAGAGAGATTCACCAAGTGGCTGTCGGGCAAGTGGTTTGCCCCCCGCGCAGCCAAGTTAAGCGCCAAGGCCGACAGGTTCAAGGGCATATACCTTCCCTACTGGACCTTTGATTCCGATACTTTTACCGAATATACCGCAGAATACGGCAAGGACCGTACAGTGGGTTCCGGAGACAAGAAAAGGACCGTTACCGACTGGTATAAGACCAGCGGAACATATGAGGAGTTTATAGACGACCAGCTGGTAGCCGGGACAGGAGACCAGAACGTAAACATGCTGCAGAAGGTTGAGCCTTTTGATACAGCCGACAACAAGGCCTACAAGCCGGAATATCTGGCAGGTTTTCTGGCCGAGCGTTACTCGGTGGGTCTTAAGGACGCTTGGGAGAAAGCCAAGGAGTTCATCAAGAGCAGGCTCAGATCCGCTATTGAGAGCAAGATAAGAAGCGAGAATAATGCCGATCATGTAAGAAGCTACAACGGCAGTACCGTTTTTTCAAATATTACATACAAATATCTCATGCTTCCCGTATGGATATCATGTTTTACATATAAGGGCAAGACATACCAGTTCATAGTCAACGGCCAGTCCGGAAAAGTGGGCGGAGATTATCCAATATCGCCATGGCGTGTCGCGATCGCCGTTATCATCGGTCTTATCATACTCTGGCTTCTGTGGTCGCTACTTAGCTGATCTCCGGGGATCTTCTTTTACAGGTAACTGACCTTATCATATTCGGTTTCGAACGCCGGTATTTTAACGGGAGCTCAAGGATATCAGCCCTTAAAGATGCTTATTATCCGGATTTCTCATCTTTTGCGGATGAGTATATAAGAACCCATGCCATGCTGACATATTCGGCATGCAACAAGTTTTATATAAAAGAGATCATCGATTCTTACGGTATCGCTTTTTATACGGATTGTAAATTCGGAGAAGACCGTCTCTTCAACTATTCCTTCATGCTCCGGGCTTCTTTTCTACCCTTTGTCTCCTGAATGAAGAAAAGCAGAAATGTTTTCTGCCCCTGTATCCTCTTTTTAAGGAGCTCGGATTTATAGATATCAACAGGCCCTTAAGGAATGAAAACAGCCACGTCATAGTGCTCGGCGGGAGCATTAATGCCTGTAAGGACAGGTACGACCCCTTCCAGTATCTGCAGGATATCATAACCATAATAGACTGGGCAGACCGTTTTATTTAAATTTTTCATTTCGAACACCTTTTCAAAGGTTTGGGGTTATGCTATAATTTGGTGTCGCAACTGTATGACACAGTAATAATTCGGAGGAATTAACGATATGAAGCATATTAAGACATTACAGACAAGAAATCTCAAGAAGTCAGTCAAGAAGGGCGGATGCGGTGAGTGCGCCACATCATGTCAGTCTGCCTGCAAGACTTCCTGCACGGTAGGAAACCAGCGCTGCGAGAAGGCATACTGAGCACAGTTACCATATGGTCACGTGAGGAAAAGCTCTCAAAGGGGCTTTTTCTGTTGTCCTTAACCCGTAAAAGGACAGGTGGCCGGGCAAAGATATTACAATGATCCATCAGTACAAGAACAACGGATACAATATAGTCATGGATGTCGAGAGCGGAAGCATCCATGTGGTTGATGATATGGTCTATGACATGATAGGAGTCCTGGATGAGTATTCCCGGACCGATACTGTCGCAGAACACATCGATGAAGATACCGTAAAGGCAGCTCCTTTTGAGAAAGTAAAGGATCTTCTGACCAAGAAGATGCCGGGATACGGCCAGGAAGATCTTTTGGAGGCATATGAGGAAGTAGCCTCCCTTATAGAGGATGAGAGTCTTTTTACGGATGATCCTTATGAGGAGCAGATAGGTCAGCTTATGGACCGCAAGAATGTGGTAAAAGCCCTCTGCCTTCACGTCGCCCATGACTGCAATCTCTCCTGCAGGTATTGCTTTGCCGGGGAGGGAGAGTATCACGGACCAAGAGGCCTCATGAGCCTTGAGACCGGAAAGCAGGCTCTTGATTTTCTGGTCGCTGCATCGGGAGGCCGTAAAAATCTGGAGGTTGATTTCTTCGGCGGTGAGCCCCTCATGAACTTTGAGGTGGTCAAGGAACTGGTAAGATACGGACGAAGCCTGGAGGAGAAACATGACAAGCGCTTCAGGTTCACCCTGACAACGAACGGTATCCTCTTAAATGACGAGGTCCTTGAATTTGCGAACAGGGAAATGTCCAATCTGGTCCTGTCCATAGACGGCAGAAAGAGTGTCCATGACCTGATGCGTCCGCGCCGGGGCGGCCAGGGAAGCTATGACGAGATAGTTCCCAAATTTCAGAAGGCTGCCGCTTCGCGTGATCAGACGGACTATTACGTAAGGGGGACCTTCACCCATAATAATCTCGATTTTTCAAAGGATGTGATCCATCTGGCCGACCTGGGTTTTGAACAGATATCAGTCGAGCCTGTGGTTGCGGGGCCTGATGAAGATTATGCCATAAAAGAAGAAGATATTCCCCAAATCCTCGAAGAATATGATATACTTGCAAAGTATCTGCTCGAGCGCAAAAAGGCCGGCAGGGGTGTGAACTTTTTCCACTTCATGATAGACCTGACCGGAGGCCCCTGTGCCGTCAAGAGGCTTTCAGGCTGCGGATCGGGTACGGAATACCTTGCGGTAGCACCTAACGGGGACCTGTATCCCTGCCATCAGTTTGTGGGAATGGACGGCTTCCTGATGGGAAATGTCAGGGATGGAGTTATTAATACCAAGCTCCGCGACAGCTTTAAAAGCTGTAACGTATACTCGAGAGAAGAATGCAGGAAGTGCTTTGCCAAGCTGTATTGCAGCGGCGGGTGTGCAGCCAACGCCTACAACTTTTCGGGAAGCATAAACGGTGTATATGAAATGGGATGCGTCCTCCAGCGTAAGCGTGTGGAGTGTGCGATCATGTTAAAAGCGGCACTTAGCGAATAGATCGTTTACAAATATATAAGTAGTTTGAAAGGAAAAAGGCAATGAAGAAACAAAATGCGATCATGGCTCTTGCGGCCATAGCCCTCCTGATTGCAGGATTTGGCTACATGGTAATGAACGGTGTGGGAGTCGATGCGGTGGGATCCGCAAAGGGTATCCACCTCGGACTGGATCTGGCCGGCGGTGTCAGCATAACCTACCAGGCTGTCGGAGAAGAGACCCCGTCATCCGAGGATATGGATGATACCGTTTACAAGCTGCAGCAGAGGGTGGAAGGCTATTCCACGGAAGCACAGGTCTACAAGGAAGGTACGGACAGGATCAGTATCGAGATCCCGGGACTTTCCGATGCAAATGCGGTCCTTGAAGAACTGGGTAAGCCCGGAAGCCTGTATTTCATCAACCATCTCGATCCTTCGGGAGCGGAGAACTATGATGCCTACGGCAACCTCACAAGGAGCATCGATGATATGATCGCTGACGGTTCCGTTGTACTTACTGGAACCAACGTTGTCGAATCAAGAGCCGGCGCCATCAAGAACGACATGGGCAATACCGAGTATGTGGTAGAACTCACACTCGATGAGGAAGGTACCAAGAGGTTTGCCGAAGCAACAACGGTTGCCGCCAAGACCCAGGATACCATCATGATCTACTACGATGGCAAGCCTGCATCGATACCTGTTGTTAAGAGCGCGATCACAGGCGGTATGGCACAGATCTCGGGCCAGAAGACAGCCGAGGAAGCAGAACAGCTCGCATCGACCATCCGTATCGGTGGACTGAAGATAGAGCTTGAGGAACTGCGTTCAAACGTTGTAGGTGCACAGCTGGGTACCGAGGCCATATCAAGATCACTTAAGGCCGGTATCATCGGTTTTGCCATAATCGTTGTCTTCATGTGCGCAGTATATCTGATACCCGGACTTGCATCATCGATCGCACTGATACTTTACTGCCTTATAACAATATTCTGCCTGGACTTCTTCGATATGACGCTCACCCTTCCCGGTATCGCCGGTATCGTTCTTTCGATCGGTATGGCCGTAGATGCGAACGTTATCACATTCGCCAGGATCAGGGAAGAGATCGCAGCCGACAAGTCGGTAAGATCTGCCATAGATGAAGGTTACAAGAAGGCCCTGTCGGCCATCATAGACGGTAACGTTACAACCCTTATCGCAGCCCTTGTTCTCGGTGTGATAGGAACAGGTTCGATCAAAGGCTTTGCACAGACACTGGCACTCGGTATCGTTGTATCGATGATCACGGCCCTCTTTGTCACAAAGCTCATACTTAAATCCTTCTATGCCCTGGGTATCCACCATGAGAAGTGGTACGGCAAGGCAAAGAAAACCAAAGAATTTGACTTCCTGTCAAGGAAGAATCTCTTTATCATAATCTCGGTAGGTATCGTCATAGTCGGTATAATCACGATGATAGTCAATTCCGCCATGGGTAAGCATGCTCTTAACTTCAGCCTTGAGTTCCTCGGCGGTACATCGACAAACGTCACATTCAATGAGGACATGCCTCTTGCGGACATAGACAGTAAGGTCGTTCCTTCCATCGAAAAGATCACGGGAGATGCCAATGTACAGGTACAGAAGGTATCGGGCTCCAACGAGGTCATATTCAAGACCCGGACCCTCGATGTTACCGAGAGAGAAGCCTTCAATGATATGATGGAGAAAGAGTTCTCGGTTGATGCCGACAAGATCGTTGCAGAGACCATCAGCTCAACGATATCATCGGAGATGTCAAGGGATGCCATACTGGCCATCATCGTTGCGACCATCCTCATGCTCATATACATCTGGTTCAGGTTCAAGGATGTAAGGTTCGGTGCCAGCTCGGTCATCTGTCTTCTGCATGACGTACTTGTTGTAGTGACCTTCTATGCACTGGCAAGGATAACGGTCGGATCTACCTTTGTTGCATGTATCCTCACCATAGTCGGTTACTCGATCAACGCAACGATCGTTATATTCGACAGGATACGTGAGAAGCTTTCCGCTTCCAAGGAGAAGCTGGATGTGCTTGTCAACGAGGCAGTCAACCAGACCCTGTCACGAAGCCTCTTCACATCACTGACAACCTTCATCATGGTTGCCGTGCTCTATGTACTCGGCGTAAGCTCGGTCAAGGAGTTTGCACTCCCGCTCATGATCGGTATTGTATGCGGTACCTATTCATCGGTATGCCTTGCAAGTGCCATATGGTACATACTCCGCACAAAGGTTGGGGCAAAGAAGTAAGAAATATCACATATCATACATGTTTTGGAAAAGGGGCAGCATCTGCTCCTTTTCTT